>JANXWZ010000083.1 GCA_025350865.1 Rhodanobacteraceae bacterium | reverse complement strand
ACCCCCCCAAGCACCAGGTGAGAGTGCCGGTGCGCCAGGTGCAGCACCGTCGAAAGGATCGCCGGCCCGTACAAGATCACCAGGATCGACTCCACCAGAAAACGCACAAACTTGCCCGCCATGATCGCCAGGAAATAACTCACCGGCCGCATCTCGAACACCCCTGCCGCCAGCTCGAACAGCTTCACCGGCATCGGCGGAGGGCACATCGCCGGCAGCATGATCGCAAGAAACTCCTGTTTCTCAAAGCGGTCCCGCAGCGATTCGTAGCGTTCCCGGTTGATGCGCTTCAGCAGGAAGAGCTCTCCGCCGACGCGGCCGAGGTAGTAGGGAAGCAGTGAGCCGATGGCCGAGCCGAGGGCTCCCATGAAGCAGTAGAGGATGGCTTTGGCGGGGGCCTGGACGCCGTAGCTGACGATCAGGGGGTCGAGGAACGGCAGGGGGATGGCGGCGGAATCGACCAATGAGAGGCCGAGCAGACCCCATGCGCCGAATGGCTTGAGGAGCGCGACAATCCAGAGCTTGGCCTTGACGAGCCAGGCACCGATTTTGGCCCACGGGATGCCGGCGAGAGCGGTGGCGAGGCTGGTCATGGCTTGTCATCCCCCACCTCGTTCGATGAAGCTGAACGAGATGGGGCACCCGAAGAGTGTTCACCCGGCGGGTTGTGGGCGGTGTGGCCGTTGAGCAGGTCGACGGCGTGGGGCAGGATGGGCAGGATGGCGGCGAGCGATGTTTCCGCTCCGTTGACGCTGCCTGGTAGGTTGATAACGAGCGTGCTGCCGATGGTGCCGCACACGGCGCGACTGAGGGCGGCGGTCGGGGTGTGCTTCAGGCCTTCACTGCGCATGCGTTCGCTTAGGCCGTCGACGGTGCGATCGCACACCATGAGTGTTGCCTCGGGGGTGACGTCGCGGGGGGCCAGACCGGTGCCGCCAGTGGTGACGATCAGGTCAGCCTCGGCGGCGTGGTGGCGCAGGGCGTGGGCTATGAGGTCGAGTTCGTCGGGCAGGGTCTCGGCGGTTACTTCGCCAATGCCGGATTGCCGCAGGAGCGCGACGACGGCTGGGCCGGAGCGATCCACCTGCGTGCTGGCCGCGCAGCGGTCGCTGATGGTAAGGACGACGGCACGGGTGCCGCTTCGAAAGCTTGGGTTCACTGCTACAGTCTACCGCTGCAATGGCGTGGGGAGCGTAGGGTGGCGGATTCATCTACACTTGATAAAGCGGCTACCGAGTCTGGCGACTGATGAAGCCACACGCCTTGACCGTACGTCTACCAATAGACAGACCTGATGCCTCCTACCGAAACGCCTCCGAATCCGGCACCTGCTGCGCCCCCGCAACCGCCGGCTTCCGAGCCGCTCAAGGTTTCGACTCGACGGCACGGCGAGCTGGACCACACGGAACTGGTTCATCTGCTGGACTCGCTCGAAGGCGATCAGGCGAAGAGCCGTTTCCGCGAATCGATCTACATCTCGGTGATCTTTTACCTCGCGCTGGCCTGGCTGCTGGTTTATGGGCCGAAGTACATCTTTCATACTGGAACGATCGTGCCGACGGCAGCGTCTATCCGGGAGAAAGAACGCCTGACGGAGATGGCGCTGAATCATGATTTGACCAAGACCCCGCCGAAGCCGGTGAAGCCGCCGCCGAAGTTGGATCGCAAGATCATTGAACAGCTGCAGGCGATGCAGCGGGCCAACGAAGCGGCCAAGGCCGTGCAGGCTCCGCCACAGCCGACGCCTGCGCCTGCGCCTGCTCCGGCGCCGTTGCCGCAGGCCGCTCCACCAGCGGTGGCGCAGAATAGTCTTCCGTCGGCCCCGACGCCGCAGCCTCCACAGCCGCCGCGCCAGTCGGCGATTCCGGATTCGCCAATGCCTCAAAATCCTGCACCGCAGAGTCCGGGGCAGAGCATAGCCGATGCGATGAGAGCGGCAGGGCAGGCGCGTCCGAGCGGAGGACGGGCTACTGCAGGGACCGGGTCCAAGGTTGGGCAGCAGGGAGCCGGGACGGGCGTTGAGATTCTCTCCGATACGCGGGGTGTCGACTTTACGGATTACATCAAGCGGCTATTGCGCATGGTGAAGGCTGGCTGGCTGCCGCTGATTCCCGAAGAGTGCTACCCCCCGTTGAGCAAAGAAGGGACCACGTTGATCCGGTTCACGATTGAACCGAACGGCGTGGTGAGTGCGATGCACCTGGACGACAGCACGCATGACCGCGCGATCGACAAGGCGGCGTGGGGAGCCATTACGGGTGTGGGACAGTTTGCTCCGCTGCCGACGGCGTACAAGGGGCCGAACCTGGAACTTCGGATTCAGTTCGTCATCTCGCGCAATGCGCAGGCGGATGATTTCTAGCCCGATCCCACTCATCGCATGGAACAACGGCGCGATGAATGGGGCACGGTTTTGGAATGGTTGGATATACGCGGTACTGGAAAATGTCGGACAATGGAAGATAGAGGTTTGCAATCTGTGTCGAAGACTTTCGCTGCTCTCCCAATAGCCACGCTTTGCATCTTCATGGCGGGCTGCAAGACTACGCAACCGGCCGATGTGGTGGCAACGGTCAACGGACATCCGATACTGCGTGCCGAACTGGACAAGGCGTATGAAGCTCAGCGCGGCGAGGCTCAGCAGCAGGAGAAGCCGTCGCCGGAGCAGGCCGATGCCCTGCGGCTCGGCCTGCTGGACGAACAGCTGATCCCGGAAGAGATTATTCAGCAGCGCGCGGCCAAGATGAATTTGACCGCGACGCCGGAAGAGGTGGACGCCAAGTTCGCCGAGATGAAGGCTCCTTACACGGAGGAGCAGTTCAACCAGCGGCTGGCCGAGCACAAGACATCGATCGACGACGTGAAGCGCGACCTGCGACGGACGCTGACCGTGAACAAGTTGCTGCACAAGGAGATTGACTCGAAGATTACGGTGTCGGACTCGGACATTGCGAGCTACTACGCGCTGCATAAGAGCGAGTTCAACAATATCGAGACGCAGTATCACATGGCGCAGATTGTGGTGACGACGGCTCCGAATCCGCGACCGGGCAATTTGCAGGGCTCGAAGGCGACCAGCGAGGCCGAGGCCAAGAAGAAAATTCAGGCGCTGCATAACCGGGCGGAATCGGGCGAAGACTTTGGATCGCTGGCGATGAACTTCTCGGAGAATCCGCAGACCTCGACCAACGGCGGCGATATGGGATACGTCGCCGAGACCGACCTCTCGCACAACCCGCAGGTGTTCGCTGCCATCTCCAGGCTGAAGGCGGGTGGCGTGACGGACATCATTCCGTTTCCCGATCCGCAGGACCCGAAGAAGGTTGGCGGGTTTGCCATCTTCGAACTGATCTCGAAGGACCCGGCCGGGCAGCACGATGTTTCGGAGCCGGCGATTCAGCAGAAGATTCGCCAGGGTCTGCATGACAACAGGTCGCAGCTACTGAAGGGCGCTTACTTCGAAATGCTCAGGGATCAGGCGAAGGTGGACAACTTCTTCGCGGAGCAGATTTTCAAGTCGGATGCTCACTAGCGTCTGGACCGACACCAGTCTGTTGGTTGAACGGGTCCGGTACGACAAACCAATTACCGCCATCAGACCCGGGTGACACCTGGGCAATTTAGAATGGATGAAGGGAATGAGATTTTGCGGATTCGATTCGCGTTTCCCATTCCGTGCCGCAAAGAATCAAGACCCCCGGGAGTGTGAATGCTTAGCCTGCGATTGAAGAAGGTTGTGGCCATGACGGCCACGGCTACGTTATTGTTCGGATTTGCTGGACAATCGAAGGCAAGTGAAGGCGACGGCAAGGTGGAGAAGCGGTTCACGCTGCACCTGCACCATTTGCATACGGGCGAGTCGATCGATGTCGTGTACCGGGTGGGTGAAAAGTATCTTCCGGATGCGATCGAGAAGCTGAACTACTTTCTCCGCGACCACCGCACAAACGATGTGAGCCAGTACGATCCGAAGGAATTCGACCTGCTGAATTCTGTGATGGTGAAGCTTGGCAAGCCGAATGGCGTGATCGATATCGTGTGCGGCTACAGGACACCGTGGAGCAACGCGTTTCTGCGTGGGCGGAGCGCCGCAACCGGGGTGGCAAAGAACAGCCAGCACATGCAGGCCAGGGCGATCGATATCCGGGTGCCGGGCGTACAGACGCGGGCGTTGCGCGATGTAGCGCTATCTCTGGGAAGCGGCGGTGTCGGGTACTATCCGGTGTCGCAGTTTGTGCATGTTGATGTCGGGCCGGTCCGGAAATGGACCTTTAGTGGGCGCGGCGACTGAGTCTTCGCGAAACAGACAGAGTGACAAATGGAAAAGGCCACCCGATTGGGTGGCCTCTTCGTTGATGGGAAGACCCAGAACTCTAGTTTGCTACCGGGTAACTCATCTTCATGGAAGCGCGGCGCATCACTTCAACTTCTGCCGGTGCGAACATATCCGGTGTGATGTTGCCGAGTGCGACGTAACCCGGCTCGTCGCCCAGAGCGAGCGAGATCTGGTTCCAGCGGAGGAAGGGTGACGTGGTTGGCAGGACGATCATCCGGCGCTTCGGCTCGGGGATGGCGAAGTAACCGATCCAGATGGCGAGGGCGATGCAAACCGCCGAACCATTCAAGACGTCGATCATCGAGTAGAGCGCTTTGTATTGCGTCAACCAGGCGGAAGAGACGAGCTGTGTCGTCGCCAGAAACCCGAGACCAAGGCTGACGCCAAAAATCTTGCTGCGGTGGGAAAGTCCCATCGGACGAATAGCCATGCAGACAAATAACAACATGCAGAGAGTCAGGACACTTTGCGTCTGTTGTAGCTGCGTGATGACGCGGAGAACGAAGCTGCTCGTGGCTGCGTGAGGACCGAAGGCCATGGTAACGGCGATTGCGGCTGCGATACCTGCGGCCCAACGGAACATCAGCATGCCGAGTCGTTGCAGCCCGCGAAGGGGGGCCATGGCAAGATTGTAGATCCCATAAATAATCAGGAATCCGAGAATCGCCTCAACCGCATAGCTGGTCCAGTAAACGTAGAAGTAAATGTGATACGCGGCGGACCGCGAGAGCTGGTGACCTGACATGGTTTCCAAAGGAAGCGAGATAGCCTGGGTCAGAACACGGGTAATCAGGAGGAACGCAAGCGGTTTGTATTGGCTAATCTGACGCCGGTACTGCATCAAGCAGAGGGCAAAGAGGCAGCTCGCAAGTTCAATGTAGGTGAACAGAGCGACTAAGGCGTGATGATCCATGGCAAACCCCTCCTGACGCCATCATAACGTCTGGGAGGGGTTTTGCAACCTAAAGATTTTTTCAGTGGTTACTTAGCGAGAGGCGGTAAAACCGGGGCCGCCGAAACCGCAGCCGTTCGGATCGTCCGGGGGGCACACGGGGATGGGCAGAGCGCTAACCTTCGCGGAGACGGTGGGCTGCGACGCGTTGGCGAGGTGGGTGGAGGCGACGGCGCCGGTGACAACGAGGGACAGAGCGAAGATGCGTGCGATAAGCTTCATATAGAGGACCCTTTCTAAGTACATCTTTGGTTGCAGTTTTGTTGCTGGATTTGAAATGTCGCTGGACAAACCAACTGAAGTAACCATAGGATGTAATCATCGTTAAGTCCAATAAAATGAGTTATCTAAGAGTGTAATTAACAGAGATTGTTACCGAGGTAACCGTTTCTGTTGTCAAAGTAGTGATTACAACTTCCGTTTGAGGTTCCTTTTGTGCGGCCCTTAACGTGCTCTTCCTCTGTAAGTGGCTTATTTGTTTTTGATTTCTGAATCTTGCGGGCGGTTTGATTCCGGGTTTGGGGTCAAGACAGCTGGGTTGCCGATTCCAGTTCTCGATGACAGTTTTTATCAATTCCCAAAATGGGACTGCGTTCCTCTATTCGGCTCCTGTGGAAAACTTTTCCATGTGCAGAATTGGCAGTACCTCACCGTTGGGTAGCGGGATGTCGACGAGGTCGACATCCCGGTAGCCACGTCGCCGATAGAGGGGGATGCCGGTGAGGGTGGAGCCCATTTCGAAGCGGCGGAAGCCAGCATGGGTGGCAGCGACTTCGCAGTGGGACAGAATGAGGGTGCCCAGGCCGCGACGGGCGAAGTCGGGGTGGATGAAGATGGCGCGGATTTTGGCAGCGTCTGATGTGGGGTCGACAATTTCTCCAGTTCGACCGGGTCCGTGGTCGCTGCCGAAGAGTGTCTTGCGGAAGCTCCAGCCGCCGCATCCGGCCAACGCCCCTGGCTGGTCGGCTGGCTCGGCGATGAAGTAGGTCTGGTCGGCGACGAGTTGGGTGTCGAGTCCGAGGGCGTTGCCGAGGGCGCTAGCGATCTGGGCGGGGGTGTAGTCGTTCGTTTGGAGGCCCCTTATGGATTGCTCGATGAGGGTGTGGAGTGCGGGAATGTGCAAAAGGGAAAGTTATTGCAGGGTGTAATAGACCGTGTCACGGGGGCTAAAGCCCGCATTTTTCCTGGGCTCGGTGACCCCGGACTGAAGTCTGGGTGTATCTCAGAAGCAAGGGCAACTACAGGGGCGAAATACGGAGATTCTTCGCTTCGCTCAGAATGACCTCAGCAAGTTGTAGCGTACTCAAAGCCGATGAGTAATGGAGGGAGTTTCGATGAAGGGTTTGATGGTTGGTGCGGTGGTGTTGATGGGTTTGGGGTCGTTGCGGGCGCAGGAGATGCCTGCGGATACCAAGGCGGCGGTGGATGCGGCGATCAGGCATGTGGTGGAGAAGACCGGGGTGCCGAGCGCTTCGGTGGGGATCGTGCAGGGCGGCAAGATTGTGTTTACGCAGGCTTATGGCGACGCGCGTTTGAAGCCCGAGTTGAAGGCTACCGCGGCGATGAGTTATCCGGTGGGGTCGATCTCGAAGCAGTTTACGGCGACCTGCATTCTGTTGCTGCAGGAGGATGGGAAGCTGAAGCTCGACGACACGGTGAGCAAGTGGTTTCCGAAGCTGACGCGGGCCAATGAGATTACGCTGCGGGAGCTGCTCTCGCATACCTCGGGATATGAGGATTATGCGCCGCAGGACTACACGATTCCGGCGTGGACGAAGGCGGGCGACCCGCTGAAGATGGTGGAGGAGTGGGCGGGCAAGCCACTGGACTTCGAGCCGGGAACGCAGTGGCAGTACAGCAATACGAACTTCGTGCTGGCGGCATTGATCGTCGAGAAAGCAAGCGGGATGCCGTTCTTTACGTTTCTGCAGCAGAGGGTTTTGAATCCGGTGGGGTTGAGTGGCGCGCTGGATCTGGATACGGATCGGGCCCGGCTGGAGGTGCAGGGTTATGAGCGTCGTGCGCTGGCGCCGCTGCGGCCGGCGATCCTGGAGGCGCCGGGCTGGTACTTCGGCGACGCGAGCCTGGCGATGCCGGTGGCCGACCTTCTGAAGTGGGACCTAGCCATCATGGATCAGAAGCTGCTAAAGCCGGCGTCGTATGAGGCGTTTGAGACGGCGGAGAAGCTGAAGGATGGCAAGCCGACTCGGTATGGGCTGGGCATCAGCGTACTGACCCAGAATGGGCACAGAATTCTGGAACACTCGGGCGAAGTGGGCGGATTTGTTGCCGAGAACATGGTTCTGCCGGATGAGAAGATTGCGATCGCGGTGCTGACGAACCAGGAGGCGAGCTCGGCGGCGGGCGAGATCGCGAGTGCGCTGGCCAAATTAGTGGTGGCGAAGCCGGCAACGGTGGTCGCGAGCGTGGCCGGGCCGGAGGAGACGCAGCTGAAGGCGATTATGGCCGGACTGCAGGAGAGGAAAATCGACCGCTCGCTGTTTACGAGCGATGCGAACTTCTATTTTTCGGCGGAGACGCTGGGGGATTTCGGGTCGAGTCTGAAACCGCTGGGTGCTGTCGCAAGCGTCTCGAAGAAGAGCGAATCGCTGCACGGCGGGATGACGTTCCGATCATTTACGGTGGGGTTTGCGGGCGGGCAGAGCGTGACGGTGACGACGTACACGATGCCGGATGGGAAGCTGGAACAGTTGCTGGTGGAGGGGGGATTAGCAGCAGCTGCGGCCTTACCGTTGCGATGAATGTTCTTGAGATAGACCTTTAGCCCCATTTGTCCTTGTATGATCGTCCGGGCTTATTTCCCGTAACTTTCAACGAGTTCAAGAAAGGTCTCTGTTCTCCATGGGAACGTTTGGGCGCGTGTGGGTTTCTTGCGGTCTATTGATGCTCGCGGGCAATGCAGCCTGTCAGGAAACCATTGCTTCAAATCCCTTCGCGGGGAATGCTCAGGCATTGCGCGAAGGCACGGCGATCTTTCAGACGCATTGCGCCGCGTGTCACGGCGGTAACGCAACCGGTGGGTCCGGCCCTAGCCTGATTGCGGCCATGCAGCGCGGCATCACCAACGAACATCTGTTTGCAACGATCACGCATGGCGTGCCGGGAACTTCCATGGCTGCGTATAGCAGTGCAGGGGACTCGACGACCGAAGTGTGGAAGGTGATCACGTATCTCTCGTCGTTGCAGGGGAAAAACGACGCACCCGCCACGGCCCACGGCCCGGCTGCAGACATCAAGTGGAGTGACCTGCTTGCCGGGTTGAAGGATCCGCAGCGGTGGCTGAGCTACTCGGGTGATTTGCGCGGTGAGCGGCATAGTCCGCTGGTGCAGATCACGCCCAAGAATGTCGCAAACCTGAAGTCGCAATGGACGTTCCAGACGGGCACGCAGGGCAAGTTCGAGGCCACGCCGATTGTGATCGACGGTGTCCTCTATATCACGGGGGCCAATAACTTCGCGTGGGCGATTGACGCTCGGACTGGCCGTCAAATCTGGAAGTATCAGCGCGAGCTGCCACCAGGGCTCAAACCGTGCTGCGGCATGGTGAATCGCGGGTTCGCGGTGCTGGGCGGCAAGCTTTTTATGGCGACACTGGACGCGCATTTGCTCGCGCTCGATATCCGCGATGGATCGGTGGTGTGGGATGCCGTGATGGGCGATCACAAACTGGCATACACGGCCACGATCGCGCCGATGGTGGTGAGGGACAAGGTGATCGCGGGGGTTGGCGGCGGAGAGTTCGGTGTTCGAGGGTCAGTGCAGGCTTTCGATGCCGCAACGGGAAAGCCTGCCTGGAAGTTCTTCACTACTGCGGCCCCGGGTGAGTCGGGCGGCGAAAGCTGGAGCGGCGATAGCTGGAAGACGGGTGGCGGTCCAGTATGGGCACCGGGCTCATACGATCCCGAGACAGATACGCTGTTTATCGGCACGGGGAATCCGGGGCCGGACTATAACGGATCGGTGCGCGAGGGCGATAACCTGTACACCGATTCGCTGCTCGCGCTGGACCCCGCAACCGGCAGGCTGAAGTGGTATTTCCAGTTCACGCCGCACGACGTGCATGACTGGGACGCCACGCAGACCCCTATCGTGACCGACCTGCGCATTGCGGGACAGATGCGCAAGGTGGTGATGACCTCCAACCGCAACGGCTTCTTTTATGTTCTGGATCGCGTGACCGGCAAGCACATCGTCGCAGAGCCGTTTGTCACTCAAGACTGGGCGAGCAGCATTGGCCCGGATGGCAGGCCGATCCTGACCCCCGGCCATACTCCGGATGCGAAAGGCACAGCCACCTGTCCGGACCTCTTTGGCGGGACGAACTTTAATCCGACGTCGTACGATGCGTCGCTGGGGCTTGTCTTCGTGAGCGTGCGCGAGATCTGCAGTACTTACAATTCGTTCGACGAGAAGTATGTGCCGGGTCAGAAATACACGGACGGCTCAGCCAGTTCGCTGCCGAAGGAGCCGTACGGAGCCTTGCGTGCGATCGACGCGGCTACCGGCCAACGGCGCTGGGAGTTCAAGCACGAGAAAGTCGGCTTCCCGGGAGTGACGTCCACCGCGTCCGGTCTTGTGTTTGCGGGCGACGCGACGGGCAGTCTGCACGCCTTCGACTCTCGGACCGGCAAAGACCTATGGTCTTACGAACTGGGATGGAGTCCAGACGCGTACTCGTCCGGGACTGGGATCTTTGCGGCTCCAACGACATTCATGGTCGGGAACCGACAGTATGTCCTGATCCCATCGGGGACGCTGCTGACGGCGTTCGCATTGCAATAGAGCGATGGCCGGACGTTGCGATCAATCGGAGCTGGATGACCTGTGTCGAAGGGCCGTCCAGGCGCCGGTACTCCACAGCGCCCAGGCCACCAGAACCGGCTGAAAGAAGAGCCGGATGAGTCGAGCTGTATCTGTCGTCAATCCAAATGCTGGGCGGTGTTCAGTGTATTGCGCGATGTTGCCGGGGAAAATCGCGATAAAGAATAGCGCGACAACCAAGCCGATCCACGCCTTGTGGCGATAGAGGGCCACGAGGGAGAGCCCAAGCACGATCTCCACGCCGCCCGAGAGCAGAACGACGAGGTCCGGGCTCAGCGGAACCCATGGAGGGACCTGCGCCTGAAACGACTGGCGAGCCGTGGTGAGGTGGGAGACGCCAGCGATGAGCAGCATGAGTCCAAGCACGATGCGGCTGATCGCTTGTGATTTTGTCGTCTGCGGTGCCGCTTCCAGACCCTTCATCGCGCATCCTTTTCTGTCGTGGTGCGAGTCGAAACAGATTGAACCATATCACCAAGTCGCTCTACCCGCCGAAATGTCTCACCTATTGCCGAGTTTGACCTATCCTCTGGAATCTTCGTAGCGGAATAGGGCGGGCTTTCAGAGAGTGCTGGCAGATCGGCGCACTGCTGCGCAAACTCGTACCCCGCGGCTAGAGCCGGTTTGCAATCGCTGGACTTACGGCACGGGTAAACCCGTGCCCTTTACAAAACAGAGCTTTGGGTGGCGGGATCGGTGGTGAAGGCCGCTTAGGCGAAGGCGATTTGGCTTAGGAGGATTGCGTTTAGGGTCAGGATGATGGCGACGACGGCCCAGCCTGCGATGCGGGTGCGGCGGGCGCTGGCAAAGGTTTCCATGACGCTGGTGCGGCTGGTAAGGATCAGTAGCGGGATGAGCGCGAAGGGCAGGGCGAAGCTGAGGACGACCTGCGAGAGGACGAGGATCTTGAAGGGGTCCAGACCGATGGCGATGATGACGATCGCTGGGACGATGGTGATGAGACGGCGGAGAAAGATGGGGAACTTGATGTCGAGGAAGCCCTCGATGATGACTTGGCCGGCCATGACTCCGACGGTGGAACTGGAGAGGCCGGAGGCGGTTAGCGCGACGGCGAAGATGATGGCGGCGGACGGGCCAAAGAGTGGGCCGAGGGTCTTGTAGGCTTCGCGGATGGTGTCGGAGTTGGGGGCGACGATGTTGCTGGTGTGGACGAAGGCTACGGCAGCCATCAGGATCATGGCGGAGTTGATGAGCCAGGCGCCGTTCATGGCGACGAAGACGTCGATCAACTCGAACTTGAGGAAGCGGCTGAGTATGGGGCGCTTGACGCTGCGATAGGCGCGGTGTTGGGCGGAGGTTGTGGCGTCATGGACGGATTCGAGCGCGGGCTGGGCGGCAACGGTGAGCTCCTTGAGGCGGGGCTGGACCAGCGCGGAGTGGAGGTAGATCACGTGCGGCATCACCGTAGCGCCGAGCATGCCGACGGCGGCGTAGATGCTGTCGTGGAAGCTGCCGGGGGAGGAACGGTCGAGCGATGGAATGAGCGTCGACAGCATGGCGAGGTGCCAGTCGGGGTGGACGAGGAAGACCTCAAAGCCGTAGCAGAGGCCGATAACGGCGACCAGGCCGATAATGCCGCGTTCGAGCCAGAGATGGCCCGCGAGATCGAGGGCGAGGATCGCGAAGACGAGTGCGGTAGCCACTAGGGCGGCGAGGAGCAACGTAGCCTTGGGGGTCCAGCCGTGGGTGTAGAAGAAGGGGCCGAAGAGGAGGTCGAGGCCCATCGCGGCACCGAGGAATTCGGCGAGGTCTGTGGCGATGGCGGCGACTTCGGCGGCGGCCCACAGTGTGATCGTGATGGGGCGGGAGAAGTGCTTGCGGCAGTTCTGGGGGAGCGTGAGGCCGGTGACGATTCCGAGCTTGGCGGAGAGGTACTGGATGAGGATCGCCATGGCGTTCGACCAGAGCAGCACCCAGAGCAGACGGTAGCCGAACTGGGTTCCGCCGAGGATGTTGGTGGCGAAGTTGCCGGGGTCGATATAGGCGACGGACGCGACGAAAGCCGGGCCGAAGTAGGTCCACATCTGGTTGCGGCGGAAGCGGGGGAGCAGTGGTTTGCGCTCGGTCGGGATGGGGGAGAGCGCTGTCATTTCAGGTAAGGCTACAATTTAGGTATACCTAAATTGTGGGAATGAGTCAAACTGGATACGGCGTCGACCGTTGAACGGTTGGATGCCGAGGTTGACGAGCGGCGTCGGGGTCCTTCGACTGCGTCTGGCGCAAAGTACGCGCCCGACTTCGCTCAGGATGCAAACTATCTTTTGAGAAGTGGGCAGGATGGCGGCACGACGGCAGGGCGGTAGCAATACGGAGTCGGTGGACAACTACCTGAAGGCGATTCTGTCGCTGGGTGGGTCGGACGAGCGGCGGGTCGCGAGTAAGGCGCTGGCTGACCGGCTGCGTGTGGCACCGGCTTCGGTGACGAATATGCTGCAGAAGCTGGCTGGCGCGGCGGCTCCACTGGTGGTGTATGAGCGGCATCGCGGCGTGCAGCTTTCGGCGACCGGGCGCAAGCGGGCACTGGAGATTGTGCGGCATCACCGTCTGATCGAGACGTTTCTGTATGAGGTTCTGGACTACCCGATTGACGAGGTGCATGACGAGGCGGAGCGTCTGGAGCACTTCATCTCGGAGCGATTCGAAGAACGGATTGCGGCGAAGCTGGGGCATCCGACGATTGATCCGCACGGGCAGTCGATTCCGGCGTTTGAGGGGTAAGTTTAGATATGAAGGTTTTAGTGATCGGTGGCGGCGGGCGCGAGCACGCACTGGTTTGGGCGTTGCGCCGGAGTGGCCGCGTGACTGAAGTGGTCTGTGCTCCCGGCAATGGCGGGGTTGCGAGTCTGGCGCGGTGCGAGGCGCTGGATGTGGCAGATGTGACTGCGTTGACCGATCTGGTCGAACGCGAAAGCCCGGGGCTCGTGGTGATTGGGCCGGAGGTTCCGCTGGCGGCGGGCGCGGTGGATGCGCTGCAGGAGCGCGGGGTGCGCGTGTTCGGGCCGACCCGGGCGGCGGCGCAGTTGGAGACGAGCAAAGGGTTCGCCAAAGAGTTCATGCGGCGGTGGGAGATTCCGACGGCGGCATATGCGGTTTGTCATTCGGCGGAGATCGTTCGTGGCGCGCTGGAGAAGTTTGGCGGGCGCGTGGTGGTGAAGGCAGACGGGCTGGCTGCGGGTAAGGGTGTGGTGCTGTGCGAGTCGCACGGCGAGGCGATTGCGGCGGCGGAAGAGATGTTTTCGGGATCGTTGTTGGGCGCGGCGGTTGAGAGTCTCGTACTGGAAGAGATGCTGGATGGGCCGGAGATTTCGTTCTTTGCAGTCTGCGATGGGACACGCGCGATTGCGCTGGCGGCGGCTCAGGATCATAAACGCATCGGCGAAGGCGACACGGGGCCAAATACCGGCGGGATGGGGGCATATTCGACCGACGATTTGATCTCAGCGGAGACTTCGGCGTGGATGCGGGGAGTGGCGCAGAAGGTAGTGGACGGGATGCGCGCGGAGGGAACGCCGTTTGCGGGAATCTTGTTTACGGGGTTCATGATGACGGCCTCGGGGCCGAAGGTGTTGGAGTTCAACACGCGATTTGGGGACCCGGAGACGGAGGCGATTATGCTTCGACTGGAGACGGATTTAGTTGACATCATCGAGGCCGCGGTCGATGGACGCGTTGGTGACATTGCTGTGAGGCTGAAGCCGGGTGCTAGCGCCTGCGTGATTGCGGCGAGCCACGGATATCCGGGGAAGTATGTTGGAGGGAAGTTGATCTTGGGGCTGGATCACGTGAATGCCGACGTGGAGGTATTTCACGCTGGAACGGCGCTTCAGGATCGGGAGATCGTGACGGCTGGTGGGCGGGTGCTGGCGATTACCGCGGTGGGCGGCGATCTGCGGGATGCGCTGGCGAAGGCGTATGGGGCACTGGAGCTGATTTCGTTTGAGGGGATGCAGTATCGACGGGATATAGGGTGGCGTGCGTTGGAGTAGGGATTGATGTTTGCCGAACCCCACCCTCAATAGATGGTGCTGTTTGAGATGGGACACCCGAGCGGTTGGGGGTGCGCAAAAAAATACGGAGTGCCGAGGTGTCGGCACTCCGTGGAGTCTTGCAGTGTTCAGGGTTGAAAGTCGTTATGCGGTTGCGCCGAGCATGCGGCGGCGACGGATCGACATCATGCCGCAGGCCGCGAGCAGGCCGGTTCCGAGCAGCACGATGCTGTTGGGCTCGGGCGTGAGGGTGAGCTCGCCGGTGTAGAAGTTGCCCTTGTCGCCACCTGCGGCCGCGCCCAGGGTTTCGACCAGGGTGGCATTGGAACCGGCGACACCGTTGTCGCTGAGATAGCCGGTGAAGGTGAGCGTGTTGCCGGAGTAGGAGTAGCCCGTCACGTAGAACTGAAGCGTGTTCCCGAAGGCGGTGGTGGAGAAGAGCAGTTCTCCCTTACCGGGATGGATGCCGGCGAAGGTGAAGGTGTTCGAGAGGATGATGGAGGCGGGGCCATTGAAGAAGGCGAGGCCGTTGGTGCCGCCGAACGCGGCTTCGGGATTGGTGGTGAAGTGCAGGCCGGAAGTGGCTCCGGAGCCGACGACCTTGACGGTGCCACTCATGTCGATCTTGCTGCCGTTGACGGTGCTCATGGGGTTTGCGAAAGCGCTGGATGCCGTTGCCGCGAAGAGGGTTCCAATGAGTAGGAACTTGCGTAAGTCAATCATGGTGATCTCCGATGAAGCCAATTTTTGAATTCAAGCAAATGAAGCAATCACTGCAAGTCGCTGCCTGCAACAGCTATGACTCTAGTGGTGGTTTTTCGCAGTAACAAGCGAAAAAAGGCCCAAGTTACCAGAGGCAAGTTGGGGTGTAACTTTCCGGGGATCAATCTATTGCGAAGTGGTAGACGGGTTCAGTGAGTGGATGATAAGGCGGCCGAGCCATGCGGTGTGGGTGGCAATGCGCCGGCGACGGGGCGCTTGCCATTGTGGATCCACTGGATCAGTTCGTCGAAGGACCGGCCTACTTCTTCCGGGGAAAAGGAGCAGTGTCCATCGCGATGGACGTACTGCTGGACGAGGTTGTGGGAGAAGCCGGCGATGGCTACCTGCTCGGCGTAGATGGCCAGGGTTGAGCCGGGAATGCGGGGGTCGTATGCGGTGTGTAGCGCGAGCATGGGGCGATTCAGGTGGCCGCTGGGAGTGTAGTGGCGGAGCAGATAGTCGCGCGCAGCAGGCTCGTCGGGGTAGCGACGAACGCCGTCGTTGAGGGCGATGTCGGTCGTCGTGCTGGAGGGGTTGGTTCCGGTGTAGAGGAAGTTGCGATTGTCGAAGGGATTGCCTCCGGCGCGTCGCTGCAGGTCTGCGATGACGTAGGTGAAGTAGACGATGTCGTCTGCGACGTCGCGGTCGGTGTGCAGGTCCATGAGGCCGTGGAGAGCGGCTGCGGCGGTGGGGCTTGCCTTCAGGGCTTCCATCACGCGCTCCCGGACGGCCCTGGTCTCGCGAAAGTCTGGCGGCGTGGGGACGAGCGGCGGCATCAGGTTGGGGAAGTAGAAGTCGAACGCGGCACGCCAGGCGAAGCGGCGCTGGAAGGCGATGTCGGTAGGGCCGACCGAGCCACAGAGGTCGAGGCCCCCTGCGTAAGGCTTGGGGTTCAGCTCCAACGCGGCGACGACGAGTGCGCCGCCCATGCTGCCGCCGGCGACGATGGTCTCGATCTGCTTCGCGGCTTTTTTGCCTTCGGCGGGTTGCGCGTATTGCTTCAGGAAGTACTTGCGAAGCTGTTCGGTCTCGGGGTAAGCCTCGGCGAGCGCCCAACCGGGGGTTGAGAAGGCCGATTGGATGATGGCGTAGCCGCGATCGAAGATGGGCTGGGTCTGCTCGTTGAGCGGACCCTCGGCGTGGTAACCGTAGATTCCTTCGGAGTAGCCGTGGAAGTAGACGACGAGCGCGCGTCTTGGGTTCCCCGACCAGGTTGCGGGAATGTCAATCCGATATTGGGTGCCGGAAAGGGTGCCGACTTCCGTGATTCCTGCCGATGAAGTAACGATGAGGGGCTCGGGGTCGGGCGGCAGCGAAGATTTGCGCTGGGCAGACGCGGAAGAAAGCAATGCGGCCCCGCAAAGGAGGGCTACTGCGAGTACGCGCGACTTCAGGCGTGCGGAGTGAGCCATGATTCTTCGGTGTGTCGCCATTCTACGCATAGCGAGGGTGGCGCGAAAGGATGGGCGTGCAGGTTGGGAGTTCGAGACAGGAGTACCACCTTGGTTGCATCGACGCGCACATCAGAGTTACGCGAAGGTAGAGAACATACGGCAGTGACAGACATTCCACCAGAGAATGATACGGGCCCAGGAGTTGAGATGAATTGTAGTAACTGCAGGAATTCCACAGGTATGTTTTGCGCGGATGAATCGGGCCAGGATCTGATTGAATATGCGTTAGTTGCGGCGTTGCTTGGCTTGGGCGCCGTGGTTGCAATGAAAAACCTTTCCACCAACATAGGGAATGCGTTCAAGTCGATCGGGACGACGTTGACGACGAACGTTTAGCGGATTTCCCTGAACCTTCTCGCTAGCGACGCTATCTAAGCGGTGTGGCGGCTTGCGCCTGAAACTTGGGTGGAGCCGCAGAGGGAAGAGCTATGAGCCGCCGCTTTGCTGAACTGGCGTTTACGCCGCAGGTGAAGGAACAGCAGCAGCAGCACGGCAGTCGCCACTTGTACGAGCGGGTGGAGACGTCGGACCAACTCGGCGATAAGTTGGGGGAGTTCGAGCGCGAGTTCATCGGTGAACGCGATGGCTTTTATATGGCCTCGACGTCAGAGACCGGCTGGCCTTACGTGCAATATCGCGGGGGAGAGCCGGGTTTTCTGTGCGTGATCGACGAGCGGACCCTTGGGTTTGCGGACCTGCGCGGCAACAAGCAGTACATCAGCGTGGGAAACCTGCAGCATGACGATCGGGTGGCGCTGTTTCTGATGGACTATCCGAACCAGCGGCGGCTGAAGATACTGGGCCGTGCGAAGGTCCATGAGGGCGATGCGGAGGCCCAACGGCTGATCGCTGCACTGAAGGTGAAGGGTGAGACGACGCCGACGGAGCGCGCGATTGTGATTCATGTGGAGGCGTTCGACTGGAACTGCCCGCAGCATATTACGCCTCGCTATACGCAGGCCGAATTGGCGGAGGCGCTGGAGCCGATGCGGCGGAAGATGGCGGACTTGGAGGCGGAAAACGCCCGGTTGAAGGCGATGTTGAAGTAGTACTATCCCTCACCTCAAACGATGGTGCCGTCTGAGATGGGCACCCAGAAGGTTTTGGGTCATTGGGGTACGGAGGTGGGCTATCATGGACGGCATGAATCGATTGGGTGCCGTTGTGCTTTCCGTTTGTTTGAGTTTGGCTGTGGGTAGCGCGTCGGCGCAGGTTTCTGCTTCGCCCTGTCCGCCTCGATTGACGCCTCCCACACGAGACGCCCATACTCCGGGCTATGTGAAGGCGACGGAACTGCCAGATGGGGCGAACGCTCCGGGGAACGTCGATGGCAACTTCATCCTTGGCCCAACGCACAATCCGGCGCCGGAGATGGCGGAGCAGGCCGGCGTGCCGCAGGGGACGGTCTATACGTTCGACATGGAGTCGAAGGACAGCACGATCTACCCGGGCATTGCGCGGGATGCGGATACGTGTGGACAGCCTGATCCTGCCAACCCTGCGAAGCTCAATGTGACGACCAGCCATCCGGGGGCGTACACCCGGCACGTTTCGGTGTACGTGCCAAAGCAGTATGTCGCGGGGACTGCGGCTCCGTTCATCATCGGCGCGGATGGCCCGGACAAACTTCTGTTTACGTTACTCGACAATCTCATCGCCGAGCACAAGGTCCCGGCAATGATTGCGATCTCGATGGGCAACGGCAGCGGTGACGCGCAGGGCAGCGAGCGCGGGCTGGAGTACGACACGATGTCGGGCAAGTATGCCGAGTATGTCGAGGCCGAAGTGTTGCCGCTGGTGGAAAAGAAATACGGCGTGAAGCTGACACGGGACCCGGAGGGGCGGGCGACGATGGGCGGCAGTTCGGGTGGCTCGTGCGCGCTGATCATGGCCTGGTATCACCCGGAGTGGTATCACCGGGTGCTGACGTACTCGGGCACGTATGTGAACCAGCAATGGCCGTGGAATCCGCAGACGCCGCATGGTGCGTGGGGGTTCCATGAGACGTTGATTCCGAACAGCCCGAAGAAGCCGATTCGGATCTGGATGGAGGTTGGGGATCGCGACAATTTGAACTCGAACCTGATGCGCGACGGCTTCCACGACTGGGTCGTAGCGAATGAAAATATGGCGAAGGTGTTGGCGGCCAAGGGCTACCATTACCAGTTCGTGTTCGCGCAGAACGCAGGGCATACCGACCGGGCAGTAAAACAGCAGACGCTGGCGGAGGCACTGGAGTATGTGTGGTCCGGGTACCCGGCAGGGAAGTGAGTAGTTCGGAGTAGTGCAAACCGGGTAAAATTCTGGTGACCACAAAGGACATCTGCTATGAAGATTTACCGTGTCGCTACGATCCCAGGCGACGGCATTGGCAAGGAAGTAATTCCCGCAGGGCAGCAGGTTCTGGAAGCGTTGGCCACTTCCGAGAATGCTTTCCGGTTTGAGTTTGAAAACTTCGACTGGGGCGGGGACTACTATCGCGAACACGGCGTGATGATGCCAGCCAATGGGCTGGAGGCACTGCTCACCAAGGACGCAATTCTCTTTGGCTCGGCGGGGGATCCCCATATCCCGGACCACGTTACGTTGTGGGGATTGCGCCTGAAGATCTGCCAGGGGCTGGACCAGTATGCCAACGTTCGGCCAACTCGCATTCTGCCGGGGATCGACGCCCCGCTGAAGCGGTGTGCGGCCGAAGACCTGAACTGGGTGATCGTGCGCGAGAACACAGAGGGCGAGTATTCGGGCGTCGGCGGCCGGATGCACCAGGGACATCCGATTGAAGTAGCGACCGATTTGTCGCTGATGACCCGCGTCGGCGTAGAGCGCATCCAGCGCTATGCGTTTCGCTTAGCGCAGTCGCGCCCGCGCAAGCTGCTGACGGTGATTACGAAGAGCAACGCGCAGCGGCACGCGATGGTGATGTGGGATGAGATCGCGGCGGAGATTGCGCAGGAGTTTCCGGATGTGCGATGGGAGAAGGAACTGGTCGACGCGGCTACGGCTCGCATGGTGAATCGCCCGGCATCGCTCGATACGATTGTGGCGACAAATCTGCATGCCGACATCCTGAGCGATCTCGCTGCCGCACTGGCAGGCAGCATGGGAATCGCGCCTACGGGCAATATCAACCCGGAGCGTATGTATCCGTCGATGTTCGAACCGATTCACGGTTCGGCCTTCGACATTATGGGGAAGGGCATTGCCAATCCGGTCGGAACGTTCTGGTCTGTGGTGATGCTGCTTGAGCACCTGGGAGAAATGGAAGCCGCGGCTCGTGTGATGCAGGCGATCGAGGACGTCACGGCCAATCCAGCGTTGCATACGGCTGACCTTGGCGGCACCGCAACCACGGCGATGGTAACGGAGGCGGTGTGCACGCAGATTGCTGCCTCAGCTAAAGCTCAACTGACCGTCGCGTGAGCCGGTTGCAATCGATGCCCGACGAATTCGAAGCTCGTGTGGTGCGCAAGATCAGTTGGCGGATCCTGCCGTTCGTGATGCTGCTGTATTTTGTCAGCTTCCTGGATCGAGTGAATGTCGGATTCGCCGCGTTCACGATGAACAAGGCGATTGGTTTGTCGCCCGCCGCGTATGGGCTGGGTGGCGGGCTTTTCTTCATTGGGTACTTCCTGTTCGAGGTTCCTTCAAATCTGATTCTGTATCGCGTCGGCGTTCGGGTGTGGATCGCTCGCGTGATGGTCACCTGGGGCATCGTGTCTGCGTGCTCCGCATTTGTCATCGGGCCACACAGCTTCTACGCGCTGCGCTTCCTGCTCGGCGTTGCGGAAGCGGGATTTTTCCCGGGCATCATTCTGTACCTCAGCGTCTGGTTTCCAGCGCGATATCGGGCGATTGCGGCTGCGGCATTCATGGCTGCTGCGCCGATCTCAACAGCGATTGGCTCGCCCATTTCGGGTGCACTAATGGAGTTACCCCGCTTTGCAGGCCTCAGCAATTGGCAATGGCTCTACCTGATCGAGGCGGCGCCAGCGGTCGTGTTGGGCTTCGTCGTCCTGAAGTTCCTGACGGACGAACCCAGAGACGCGACCTGGCTGACAGCAGAGGAGCGGGAGTGGCTGGTCGAAAAGCTGCGGGCCGAACGGAGTGGCCCTGCGGGTGCCGACGGACACAGCTTGAGCAGCGTCTGGCGGACGTTGTACGACATCCGGGTGATCACACTTTCTCTGATCTATCTCGGGACGTCGGCCGGCCTGTACACGCTTGGGCTTTGGGCTCCCCTGATCCTGCGGCAGTATCAGTTTTCTTCACTGGAGACTGGTTGGATCAATGCGGTCCCGAGCGTTGCCGCTGTCGCCGGGATGACGCTGTGGGCGCGTCATTCGGACCAGACCCTCGAACGCACGTGGCATGTTGTGATTCCTTGTGTAGCCGCATGCCTGGGGTTTGTCTGGGCGGGAAGCGCCCATACGGCGTGGGGTGTCATTTTCGCGCTGGTGGTGGTCAATATTGGGATCAGCGCGGCCAAGGCTCCGCTGTGGGCCATGGCGAGTACATTTCTGTCGGGCGCTGGAGCCGCTGCCGGGATTGCGATGATCAATTCCATCGGAAACCTCGGCGGCTTCATCGGACCGTACATGATCGGGTGGATCAAGGGCAGAACCGGGAGCTATACCGGTGGACTGTATCTGGTGGGTGGGACGCTTGCCGTGTCGGCCGTCCTGACGCTTGTGCTTAGTCGCAGAAGAGTAGAGCTGTGACTTGCGAACTTCTTAGTTCTTGCAAGGACCTGCACAGCAAAGGGATGCTGTAATCCCCTTTCCTTCAACCACGGTGTGGATGCGGTCGATTGGTGCCGGAGAGATTTTCTCCGTCAATCCGCTGGGCCAGTGGACTTCAACGGCGTCAATCCTGGTTGCAGCGCCGATGCCGAAATGGACGCGCATGTCATTCGAGGAGAGGTAACTGCCGCCGCTTAGCACCTCTGCCTGTTGCCGGACGCCCGCGATGGTCAGAAAGACTTTGGCTCCCGTGGCATCGCGCGGACTCTTCGGGCCGCCTACGAGCTTGAACTCAATCCAATGATTGGAGTCCGCGTTCACATTGCGCAGCAGGACCGGGGATTGATCCATGTTGCTGATCACGACGTCGAGCTTGCCGTCGTTGAAAAGGTCGCCAACGGCAAGCCCGCGCCCTACGCTGACGACGGCCAGGCCGGTCCCTTCCACCGCGGGTACAAGGTCAAACGCACCGTCGCGCTTGTTGCGGAAGAGCAGTGGGCGCTGGCCGTAGGTGGTGCCCCATTCGGGATGCTGGTCGACGTCCGGGTAGACGTGGCCATTGGCGATGATGAGATCCTTCCAGCCGTCGTTGTCGTAGTCGAGGAACGCATCTCCAAACCCGACGAAGGGCATGGTGGTGCTGACGAGACCGGCCTTTGCGCTGGCATCGTCGAAGGTGCCGGTGCCGTCGTTCTGAAAGAGAATGTCGTAGTCCTCGGAGAACGTGGTGCTGACGACGTCGACGCGGCCGTTGTTCCGATAATCCGCCACGGCCAGGCCCATGTTGGCCGCCTCGCGTCCTTCGCCGTTCAAGGCAAATCCGCTGGGGTAGCTCTGGTCTTCGAAGGTGCCGTTTCCCTTGTTGAGATAAAGATAGTTCGGAGAGGAGTCATTGGCCACGAGCAGGTCGGGATGACCATCGCCGTTGACGTCGACAAAGAGCGCGCCCAGGCCGTAGAAGCGGTTTGGGTCGCCCACGCCTAGTTTGTCACTTACGTCGGTAAAGGTGCCGTCGCCGTTGTTGTGGAAGAGGTGATCGCGCTCGCCGCGCAGGCCCTTAGGGCCGCACATCACGGGTGAGCCGTGGTACGCGCAGTTCGCGAAGCTTACCTCTTTGGTTCCGGCGATCGGCGGGTGATGGATGTCGTAGCTGATGTATCCGGCGACGAAGAGGTCGAGCAGGCCGTCGCCATCGTAGTCACCGAACGTGGCACCTGTGGACCAGGTTCCGACAGTTACGCCTGCCTTCTCCGCTACGTCAGTAAAGGTGCCGTCGTGATTGTTGCGGTACAGACGATTGCTGCCGTAGTTGGTGACGTACAAGTCGGGCCAGCCGTCGTTGTCAAAGTCGGCAACTACGACGCCGTAGCCCCACCGATCGTTAAGGACGCCTGCCTTGGCAGTGACATTGGTGAAGGTGCCATCGTGATTGTTGTGAAAGAGTGCGGCGTGGGGCGGAGGCTCGTGCCCGTCCATTGCCTCAACGGTAGACCCGTTAACGAAGTAGATATCCAGCCAGCCGTCGTTGTCATAGTCGATCAACGCAACGCCCGGTCCCTTGGCGTCTAGGATGACGCGTTTTTCGGGGGTACCGGCCTTGTGGCGCCACGTGGTTAAGCCAGCCTGTTCCGCAATGTTCCGAAAGATGGTTGGCCCGGTAGTGACGACACCCGCCGCAGTGATTGGCTTCGTTGCACCGGCTCGCGCCTGGTAAGGCTGCGCTGGAAGTGTTGGCAAACCAGGTACCTGCTGGGCACGTGCTGCGGCCAAACAACCGGACAAGGCCCCTAAAATGGCCGCACAGATAACGGGATTGCGGGACACGCGATTGCTCCAGAGGCGAGTCTACTATAGGAAATCCGCGGTGGGCGCCGTGGATCGGCGATGTGCCATCTTCTCGCGGTCCACAGCACGCGGGTGCGTGCCGATCGATTAGTTCGGTCGCAAGAAAATATCTTGACAAAGATGAGCCATCGGAATTACTGTCTACAGCGACCTACTAAACCGTTTCAGCGAACGGCAGATTTTCAAAATGTTTAGGGCCGCCGAAACGAATTCGATTTTCTGGTTTTCGAGGCTCGCGATCTAGGTCCCCGGACGCGGCAAATGAAATGCCATCTGGATTCTCAACGAGGAAGGTCTTTGTTGTGAGTGATCTAGTCGATCGATACGATTCATTGTTTCTCTGATCTCTCCTTTCGAAAAAACAATTGACATTACCCGAAACAAGCTCTAAGGTTCACTGCGAACAGCTTAATCGATTTAGTAGGGGTTGAGCGATAGCGTAGTCCTGGAAAATTGTGCAGTTTCACTGGTTGTAATCGTGGCGGAGAAAGGGACTTCAAATCTTTCTTAGCGAATGAAGCACGTCGACCTTGCATGCTGTGTTGGATCCGTTCAACGGACCAACGTTCAGTACCGCCGATCAGAACAAAGCGCAGGACTTCCGTGAGGAGTCTTGCAGCCAACAAAAAATGAGGTAATTGATATGAAGGCTAGCCGCAAATCCAGTATTTGGCTGATCCTCCTTCCGCTGGTGATGTTGTTTGCGTTTGTAGGCGCGCAGGCACAACAGAACTCGCTGATTACGGGAACAGTCCTCGACAAATTAGGCGCCGCGATTCCGGGAGCAGACATCTCCCTGACCGGGACTGCCACGGGATTCACATCCACAACCAAGAGCAACGACAGCGGAAACTTCTCGTTCCCGGGCCTCAACGTCGGCACGTACGACCTGAAGGTTGTCGCGAAGGGCTTCCAGACCTCGGTTCAAAACGGTCTGGCGGTTAACGTTTCGCAAACCCTCCACGTCGACTCGACCATGGTTGTCGGCGCGGTGGATCAGACTATCACGGTCGAGGCGAATGCGCTGGTGGTGCAGACTGACTCGAACGTGCTCAGTACGCTTGTGAGCGCGGATCAGATCAGCGAAATCGCTACTGAAAACCGCAACTTCTCTGCGCTTGTTGCTCTGGGTCTTGGAGTGAGCTCCAACCTGCCGGACAACAATACGCCCACGTCCGTTGGTTCGAGCGCATCGTTCTCCGTTAACGGTCTTCGCCAAAGCCACAACATCTGGTTGATCGACGGTGGAGAAGCCGATGACCGCGGCGGGGCGGGTGGCAGCTCGATTGAGCCCTCGCAGGATGCGATCGCCCAGATCGAAACCCTCTCATCCAACTACCCGCCCGACTACGGTATCTCGTCCGGCGCGACCATCAGCCTTTCGCTGAAGAGCGGCACCCAGCACTTCCATGGCGGTGCCTGGGAATTCAATCGCAACACCGTATTCAACGCCAACGACGTCCTGAGCAAGCGGAAGGCGGTCGTTCCGGCTCGCAGCAAGTTGAACTACAACATCTACGGCTTCAACATTGGCGGACCCCTCTGGATTCCCAAGGTCTATAACGAAAAGAAAGACAAGACCTTCTTTTTCTGGAACGAGGAGTGGCGCAAGCTGATCCAAGGTTCCGGTGTTTCGACCGTGAACGCAGCACCAGCTGGGAACTTCCCGGTTGCTGGACAGGCCCTACACTATGCAGCTCCGGCATTTACAAAGACAACCGCAAATCCGACCGGAACGGTCATCACGGTACCCGTAACGTCCGATCCGATCCTGTCCGCGAAGTTTGCCGCAGATGGACTCGTCCAAGGGCAACCATTCCCCAATCAAACCATTCCGGCCGACCTATTCGATCCGACCTCCCTCCTCTACCTCAAAACAGGTATCCTCCCGGCGGCTAACGCGGCAGGCGACCACTTCGTCGGCCAGGCGAGCACTCCAATCACGGTTCGCGACGACGTGGCGCGTATCGATCACCGTTTCAGCCAGAAATGGCAGATTCTTGGCCACTACATCCATGATGATGTGAGCCAAGGTTCGGGCGCGCCAATGATTGGTTGGAGCGGCGCTTCATATCCGACGATTACCAGCACATTCACAAATCCATCCACAAGCGCAGCGATCAAAGTAACCGGACAACTGGGTCCGAGCCTGCTCGTCGAAGCTAGCTTTAACTACGATGGCAACAAGATCGACATCGTGAATTCTCCAAACTCTTTGCTGCCCGCAGGCTGGAACGGCCAAAAATTCTTCGCCAATGGGGCAAAGAGTGTTCCAAACGTGCACCTGAACGGTGCTTATGGTGTGCAGGAGAATCCTGGTTCTGCTCCGTGGCATAACGCTGCCAACGACTATGAGCCGAAGGTTGACGTCTCGTACACTGCTGGCAAGCACCAGATGAAGTTCGGTGCAAGCTTCAACAAGTACGTGAAGAACCAGAAGCTCTTTGTCAATGCTCAGGGCGATGCTAGCTTCAACACGCAGACGCAGGACTCTTTCGTCGATTTGATTTTGGGCCTCGTAAGCGGCTATTCGGAATCGCAGGCCGCTCCGATCCGCCACTACGTCAATAACACTCCGTCGGTATATGCGATGGATACCTGGCACGTGACCCAGCGCTTGAGCTTGCAGTTGGGTCTTCGTTACGACGCCCTGCCGCATGCCTTTGAGAAAAACAATCTTATCGGCAACTTCAACCCCAACAGGTACCTGACCTCCGCCGCTCCAATCTTCAACAATGGTTTGAACGGTACTTCCACCGACGGCAACTTGAACCCATCGGGACCCGGCTTCCAAACGTACAATGGAGGCCGGTTCTACCTGAACGGTGTCGATATTGCTGGTCAACCTGGTGTTCCTCCCGGCCTGGTCAACAATGACTACAAGACGCTACAGCCCCGCGTTGGTTTTTCTGAAGATCTTTTCGGAAATGGCAAAACGGTTCTGCGTGGCGGCTTCGGGACGTTCTACGAACGCATCCAAGGTAACGACATCTACAATGCCGCTACCGCTGCTCCGTTCGTAAACACTCCTGGCGCCAGCAACGTCTATTTCTCCAACACCAACAAAAGCTTCACGACTGGTGCAACGGCGGCTAGCCCCTTTGGCGTTCAGGGCAGCACCACCATTGCTCAGACCTACAAGGCTCCCGCAGTTGCTCAGTTCAGCTTCGGTGTTCAACACCAACTGGCTCCTTCGGTCATCTGGGTTGTCCAGTATGTAGGCAATATCGCGTGGCATCAGAACATCAACCGCAACATCAACACCTACTCGCTGAATACGCCGTTGCTGAGCCCGAACACGAACACGAACCTGGGAACGAACTACCAGCTCTACACTCGTGCCAATGCCGGCGACCCCAAGAACCTCTCGGGAACCAATCCAACGAACCCCACTCAGTATCAACTTGGAAACGCCGGTAACCAGCTGCGAAACTTCCCCGGCTTCGGCGGAATCACTCAGCAGGAAGACACCACAAACGGCAACTACGAAGGATTCCAGACTGGCCTTCGCGCCCAGAATCGCTGGGGCCTGAGTGGTGAGTTCGACTACACCTACTCTCACGAAATCGACATCACTTCGACCGATCTCGCGGGTATCGACAACCCGTTCAACATCAAATACAACAAGGGGTCGGGAGGTTTTGATCGTCGGCATATCATCAGCATCAACTACATCTACAAGCTGCCGATCTTCACCAAGCCAGGCTTTACGCACAGCACCCTCGGCGGCTGGGAGATTGCAGGTACCTCGCTCTTTGAGACCGGCGTTCCAGTCACCCCGCGCTTCACCCTAAACTACGATACGATCGGTCTTGGCGGCGGCTACAACAACCGTCCCAACGTAGTCGGCAAAATACGTAAGGTTGGCAGCGATACCAAGTGGTTCGACACCACCCAGTTCAGCTTCCCGACGCCAGCATGGGCCGGTGGCGCGAACCAAGGCTTCGGTAACGCGGGTAAAGACGCCATCGTAGGACCTGGCCGTGTGCAGTTCACGACCTCGCTCTACAAGACGTTCAACATCTGGGAGAATATCAACTTCCAGTTCCGTCTGGAATCGTTCAATACCTTCAATCACACGGAGCGCAATGGGGTCAGCAACACGTTTGGCAGCGGCAACTTCGGTGCGGTCACTTCCTACTTTGATCCTCGGTCCGTGGAACTCGGTGGCAAGCTGACCTTCTAAACTTGAAACACTCACCCCCGGCGCGGCAGGTAACCCCTGCCGCGCCTCTTTTTGTGCAGCAACCCAATGTTCCGGATTTGTCGACTCTGGCTCAAAAGACGTACCGTAGTCTCGTAACCTGTTGCGGAGGCATCTGTGAAACGGCTGTACCAAGTTCTCCAAACAAGCCTGATCGCATGGTGTGCTCTTACCTCTGGGCTTCGAGCCTTCGCGCAGCAATCTGAGGCTTCCAGGGCTCTTGCGTTGGAAAAGCAGGGGAACGCGGACGAGGCAATAGCAGCTTGGCAGGCGGTTGTCAGCGCTGATCCGAAGAATGCTGAAGCCTTTGCCCACATGGGATTGCTGGAGGCACGGCGAGAGCATTACACCGAGGCGGTCGATGACTACCGGAAAGCTCTTGCTCTGAAGCCTGAGCTGCCCGGCTTGCAGATGAATCTGGGCCTTGCCCTGTTCAAAGCGACTCGTTTTCCGGAAGCACTTTCGTCATTTACCGCCGAGCTTCACAAGCATCCGAATGACCAGCGCCTGACCATTTTGCTGGGGATGTCTCACTACGGCATAGGGGACTATCTTGTTGCGGTGCCCTACCTGCAGCGAGCCGCCGCCAACGACACTGCAAACCTTGCGATTCGGTTGACGCTTGCCCACAGTTGTCTGTGGAGCAAACAATACCAGTGCGTGGTCGACGCCTCCAAGGAAATCCTTGCTCTTAACCCCGACTCGGCTGAAGCAGACATCCTGACGGGGGAAGCGCTTGACGAGCAGGGGGATGATGTTGGGGCGACGGAGCAATTCCGGGCGGCGGTGAAGGCTAATCCAAAGGAGCCGAATGTGCACTTCGGGCTCGGGTACCTGCTGTGGAAGCAGAGCAAATATGAAGAGGCCGCAGCCGAATTCAGAGCTGAATTAGCCAATGATCCGGGGAGCATACAGTCCATTGCTTACCTGGGCGACTCCCTCGTGGAGCTGAACCAGTATGACAAGGCGGAGCCGGAGTTGACGCGCGCCATCGCGGCAATCCCGACGATCGAGATGGCTCATCGCGACCTCGGCATCATCTACGCCAGTACCGGCCGGAACGACGCGGCGGTCACGGAACTGAAGCGGGCGATCGAACTGGATTCCCAGGACATTGCACCGCACTGGAGACTGGCTCGCCTGTATCAGGCGACGGGGAAGAAAGATGAAGCGAAAGCGGAGTTTGCCATTGCGAGCAAGATGCACCAACAGGCCAATCAGGCGTTGACGGAGAAGGTAAGCGGGCCTCCGCCGACGCAACCTTAGCTTCGCTACTCGGCTCGCAGGTGCTGCTGCAACGTTTTCGCCAACTTCTCGATTTCGGCAGCCTTCTTCACTACCGCGAGCGACACTGTGTCCTTGTTGCCTTTATCCATTTCAATCTTCAGGTCTACGGCGAGGTCAAAGAGCTTCTGCGCTTCGGCGGCTATCTGTGCGTCGCGTGCATCTTTCGGCGTCAGCTTGCCCGGCACGCCAGCGCTTGCTGCCAGTTGCACTGGGGTGTTCGCGCTGGCCGGCGGGGTTGCAGCCGATGCCTGAGCCCGCCCCGAGAGGGGCAACGCGAGGATCGCGCCAATCAGCAAACTATGAGCGGCGATGCTGCGTGTCCGACCACCTTTGATCGATCCCGAGAATGCCATTACGACCTCGAATCTTTATTGAACCTTGGAGGATTCCAGCACCCGCTTTGCCAGCTTTACAATCTGCTGGGCGCTCTGCAGGTCGGACCCGGACGCTGTTTCCGAATTATTCACGCGATGGTCCAGAATCTGTTGCGCAAGGACAAGGATGTCGCGGGTGTCGTTCCGAAGCTGCACGTGCGCTTGTGCTCGCCTCAGCGCAGCTGCCTGTTGCTCCTGAGCTTTGCGGAGCGGATCGTCGCGGAAGACGGAATGGGGGTCTGTGGGGCGCGGCGTGGGGTTGGGAAGGATCACGGTTTGTGAGCCCGGCCCACCCTGGGCTGATGCTCGCGTCACTGTAGCTCCCAGCAGCAGCAGACCGGCCATAGCAATGTGGGCCACGAGGTAAGCGGAGACCATCGACTCCTCCAGAAAAGACAAGTTTGAAGCGAGTTACACGTGCCGATAAGCATATGCCGCATGCGACTCCATCACAAGAACAATCCCAGTCCGCGAACCACTTTCGCGGCCTATGGCAGGTGCGCTCCCGGATAGATTTTGATCCAGTGGTTGCGCATGGTTGCGTGAACTTGCTTGCCGGCTGTCTCGGAGACAATAACGGTGGTCGGTTCGACGGGCATATGACAGTCGATGCAGTTCGATGCGATGGTGTGACCGAGCCTCTTTGCGACTCCGCAACTCTGCCACTGATGGCACGTCAGACATTTGGCGGAGTAACTGGCGGCAGTTTGTTCCGGTGCATGCGTGTTGTGGCAGGTAGAGCAGGTCATCGATGGGGATGAGAGGAAACAGCGGCTGCGCTCGAGCAGTCCCACCTGATTTCCGTGGACATCTGGATGCTCGGCAGCGGGGGCCGGAGGTGGCTTGAACGTCACGGAGAGTGGGTTACGTTGAAGGCCATTGTGGCAGCGGGCACACTGATCCACCTGGCGGTCCCTCGAAACATGCGCCGGGTTGAGAATCGTGTCGTCTGGCACCTTGCTTTGAATGGACGGCTTACCGGTGTGTTTCGCAACGTGCGAAGCTCCAGCGCCATGGCAGGTTTCGCAGGAGATGCCGGGTACGAAGGTGTCTGGCTGAAAGCGATTCGTTGCAGGGTCATCGGAGAGCGCTTGAATAAAAGTCGAATGACAGCCCAGGCAGGCTGGGTTAATGGGCCGCGAGAAGTCCGCCGTGCCATTGTGATAGCCGGGGCTGTTGATCCACTGCTGGCCGTCTGTCCAGAAGCTGACTGGGAGCTCGAAGAGTTGGTCATTCTGCCAATGGAGGTAGGTCTGGCCTCGCTTGCCTGACCCCGTGACAATATCGATGCTTTCAGTCCGCTGCTGGAAATTGGGTGGAAAGCCTGTGACGGCGGTCTCGAAGAATCGATTGCCGCGAGTCTCCATCTTGAAGGTAAGTCCGGGCTCGCCGTCGGCGTTTGCCGGGTCCACGATCGTTAAAACGTTGCTGCCGGCTCGAAAGATGCCATGGATGGATTGTGCCGTCGGGAGTTGCGATGTCAGATGGTGCGCGGTTCGTTGGTAGGACGCACTTTCATTCTTGTGGCAGGAGGCACAGGCAGCATCGCCGACGTATCCAGAAGGGCTCGGCTGGGATGGGTTCTGTGCGGCCGCTGGGCCGGTTGGAGGCGCGATCAGACCAAACACCAGACAGAGCAGAGCCGAACGTCCCAACAAAGGGACGCCTTTTGACATTGCCGCGATTGTTTTGACGGGCCTATCCATCTTCTGCATCACTTCGGGGTCGTGCCGGTAAACCAGGCTCAGGAACAGCCTTCAATTTAGGCTGGCCTAAGCTTTTTGTTACCTTTCCTGTTCGCCGGGGGCGCGGTCGATTCACGCACGATCAGTTGAGGCACAAACATGATCGTATCCGGGTACGCCTCCTTGGGATTCTGAATGCGACGGAGCAGAAGCTGTCCAGCCACTTCACCCATCCGCTTCAGCGGCTGATGAACGGTGGTGAGCCGAGGCGTGGTGTAAGACGCAGCCACAATGTCATCAAAGCCGATGATTGAAATATCCTCCGGGCATCGCAGGCCCGCGTCTGCAATAGCGCGGATCGCCCCGATTGCGGCAAGGTCGTTGAAGCAAAAGATCGCCGTGAAGTCACGTCTAGATGCGAGCAGCTCGCGAGCCGCTGGATAGCCAACCTGCGGGGACCAACCTTCGTCGGTCACGTGAACGCAGAGTTCCGGTCGCATCGCGATCCCCATCGTCGCAGCCAACTGTTGAATCCCGTCCCAGCGCGGTTCCGAGTCAAGTACGTTCGGAGGCGCCTTCATGAAGGCGATGTTGCGATGGCCCAGCTCGTAGAGATGTTCCAGCGCGATCTTTGCCGCCAGATCGTGGTCGAGATTGATATTGGTAACGCCGCGGGTTTTCTTGTGTCCGGAGACGGAGACGACAGGGACGTCAACCGGTGTCTTCAGGTCTGTGTTGACCAGGATGAAGCCATCGACGGCACGCTCCGTCAGCAGTTGAGGATAGCCGGCGAGCAGGTCGGGCTTACATTGGTGGCTGACCAGAAAGTGGAGATAACCCGCCTGCAGCAGGTGTTCCTCGACGCCACTCATCACCAGGGTGAAGTAACCCTCGCTCAGTTCCGGGACGACCACGCCGATGGTGAAGCTCTGCTTGGTGCGCAGGGATCGTGCCAGGAAATTCGGCTTGTAATTGAACTTTTTCGCGGCGGCGAGCACACGCTGCCGGGTCTTTGGCCCGATGCTCTTCGCACCCGGCGCATCGTTTACGACCAGTGAGATTGTCGCCGGCGACAGGGCCAAATACTCCGCGAGCATTTTTAGGCTTACCGGCCGGGCTTCGGAATCCAGAGCTTGGCGCTTCATCGTCTGGATTAGTTTTATCACTCCCATACCTTTGTTCGCGCTTTGGACTTGCGGAGCGACTGCCGTGACAGCCAATCGGTCACACCGCTCCGTTGTTCCCGTAGAGGCGGCGGTAAGAGGGAGAGAAAATGAACTCGCTGCATTGGTGAGCGAATCCAGTCGTCGGGTGAGAGGAATGGCTCATTGCGCAATTAGCGTTGCGGATTGCGCAATGTATTGTGCGTCGAATAGTATGCAGATCGGGATTGTTGTTGGAGGGATCAATTGATGAAAGTGTCCACTACCCGCCGAAATTTCGTACGTGGTTTCGTTATCAGTGCTGCTGCGGCCGTTCTTCCGTCTCCCTTGCTTGCCATGAAGAAGCGCCAGATCCAGATCGGTCACACCGGGATCACGTGGCGCAACAATGAGATCGAGCAGGCTATTGCCGATGTGAGCAGCCAGGGATTCTACGGCTTTGAAACCTTTGACTCGGTGTTGCTCGCGTGGGAAGACAAGCCCGGCGGACTTGGCGCTCCCCTGAAGGCACATAACCTTCCCTTGATCTCTGGCTATTGCAGCGTGAACCTGACCGACGCCTCTCGGCGCAAGGATGAGGTCGCAAAGGCTGTCAAATCTGCCGGTCTCATCAAGAAATATGGGGGACGGATTGCGGTCATCGGGCCCAACGGCGTCAATCGCAGTTCGTATGACTTTGCGGCCAACAAGGCAAATATCGTTGCTACCCTCAATGAGGTTTGCCAGGCGGTCAGCGATACGGGTATCACCGCGGTCCTGCACCAGCACACCGGAACGTGCGTCGAATCGAAAGAAGAGACCTACGCGGTGCTCGATGCGGTGAATCCGAAGTATGTTCGTTTCGGCCCGGATATCGGCCAGTTGACCAAGGGCGGCCAGGATGCGGTGAAGGTGGTCAAGGATTATCTGTCGATCGTAGACCACATGCACTTGAAGGATTGGAACGGCGAAAACCAGGACCTTGCCGGTTATTGTCCGCTGGGACTGGGGAAGGTCGATGTGCCTGCCATCCTCGACGTGATGCAGCACAAGAAGCTGAAGGGCATGGTGATGGTGGAGCTCGACAACAGTCGCAAGACCGATCTTGTTCCGCTGGAGTTGGTAAAGACCAGCAAGAACTACCTGGTGAAGCAGGGCGTGTCCTTCCGCAGCTAACCTGACGACGGTGGAATAGACGAATGCCACGGCTTCCAGCCTGGGTCCGTGTCGCTGGCTAGATCTGGAGTTCGGATGAACCGGCTTGACAATCGGGGCGTAGGACCGTAGTTTTTCTGAGAAAACGTTTACTTAGCGACAGGCATGTAATCTGGACGCGGCAAATCAAGGTGGGTGCGATCGGCATGAAAACAACGGGTAACTTCGTAATGATGGCGGCAATCGGCCTGACACTGGCTGGTGCGTGGTCGATAATGGCACAGCCAACTGGGCGCAATGCTGCCCCGTCAAGGCCGAAGGGTCCGTGTGACATCTACGCCGCAGCCGGAGACCCGTGTGCAGCGGCGCACAGCACCACACGTGCGCTCTACGCTGCGTATAACGGCCCCCTGTACC
>JANXWZ010000057.1 GCA_025350865.1 Rhodanobacteraceae bacterium | reverse complement strand
ACGCAGCTTGCGGTAGATCTCGATGAGAGCTTCCTCGGGCTTGCGCACGGAGTCGCGGCGGAGGGTGTTGGTGATGATGTTGCCGACGTCGTCGCGCTCGGGGAAGAAGACCTCGAAGCTGGTGACGCCGGACTGGATGATCTTGTGCAGCTTGTCGGCGGTGAGCTCCTGGTTGGCTTCGTACAGCAGCTCGCCGGTGGCCATGTCGACCACGTCAGAGGCGGTCATCGCTCCGTCGAACTCGCTGGTCTCAACTTCGACCGATTCGATCTTGTTGGCGCGCAGGGCCTTCATGACGCTGGGGCCGATCTTCTTGCCGGCCGCGCCGATGTCTTCGCCATTGTGCTTCGCAGCGACAGCGGGACGGCTGCCGAGGAGGTTGGTTACGCCCTCGGGAACAACCTTCCAGCTCAGCTTGCCTTCGGAGACTCCGATGGTGTCGACGGTATAGAAGGTTTTGAGGATTTCTTCATCCGTGCGCAGGCCGAGGGCGCGAAGGAAGATGGTACCGAGGAACTTGCGCTTGCGATCAATGCGGACGTAAAGGGTGTTCTTCTGGTCGTACTCGAATTCAACCCAGCTGCCGCGGTACGGAATGATCTTGCCGAGGAAGTAGGTACGGTTGTTGGCCGTCTCGAAGAAGACGCCGGGCGAGCGGTGGAGCTGCGACACAATGACACGTTCCGTCCCGTTGACGATGAAGGTGCCGTTCTGGCTCATGAGCGGAATGTCGCCGAAGAAGACTTCCTGCTCCTTCATGTCGCGCAGGCTCTTGACGCCGGTCTCAGGGTCCTTGTCGTAGATCTTCAGGCGTATGGTGACCTTGAGTGGGGCCGAGTAGGTCATGCCGCGCTCTTCGCACTCTGCCTGGTCGTACTTCAACTGCAGGCCGACGGGATCGCCGCACTTGGTGCAGAAGTCGGGCGTGTTCTTGTTGTAGGTACCGCAGAAGTTACACAGCACGTCGCCCGGGTGGAAGGGGTCGGTGATGACCATGTGGCCGCAGCTGGTGCAGGCCGTGCGCAGGTGGTTGAGACCCTTGAGGTAGCCGCACTTGCACTCCCAGTTGCCGATGGAGAAGTCTACGAACTCGAGTTCCGACACGTTGCGAAAGTCGGTGATGGGGAAGACAGAGGTAAAGACCGACTGGAGGCCGTTGTCCTCGCGCTCCTGGGGGAGCTTATCCATCTGGAGGAAGCGCTCGTAGGAGCGGCGCTGGACCTCGATGAGATTGGGGATCTGGATTGCCGTGGGAATTTTGGAAAAGTCGAGACGGCTGCGAAGGGGGCGGGTTTCGCTGGATCGGGACGCCTGATGGGTCTGTTCGGACATGTTCTCTCCTGGCACATTCGAAGTGCGCGAATTGCAACTGCGGGCGAGGTGAAGAGCATTTCGCTCCCCGGTTTTATTGCGCTTAAGCAAATCGGCTGGATGGCCGATCTGAAGAATTGGCCGCCCTCGCGTGCGGGGTTCCTCTTTGTGCCCTGCTGTACGTCTGCGGCTAGATCGCGGCCGGTACTGCTGACTGGCTAACTGTCTGCCGATTCAGGGATCTCGAAGCACTCTGAGATCACGCTGCACCCTTTGCCCTGCGACTACAGTTCGGATTTACGCATTGACTCCGAACAGAACTTTTGAGAACTTCTTACTAACTTTTCGCTTTCCGAGCCTTCCGGAAGCTGCTATAAAGGCGGCGTGGCATGGCCGGTCTGGAAGCAGGTATGGCCAAAAACGACGCAGACGCCAAGTGCGCCGCAAGAGACAGTGTGTGTCCCGTGAGCGCTGAGTACGTCTATCGCACTAATTTCTAATCGTGATGTGATGCCTGCCACCCTTCAGGGCTTGCCGTGCCCCAAAGATCGCCGCCGTTTGCCTGTTTCACAGTACCCGTCCGCCGCTTGACTGGTATTGTGGCCGGCCCCTTAGCCCGCAAGGTATGCGAGATGAACCGGAAGACTACTGAAAACACTGGAGTTACCCTGCTTCTGCGCTAAATTCATCCCCGAAAGGTTTTGGGATGTTGCTTCCGCGCAGATAGGCAGAAGCGATATCCCCAAAAATGAGGATACCGCGTTCTGCCATTTCGTGCAACTGATGAAAACTACTTGATTTCGACTGATGCGATGCCGTCGAACTTCTTGGCGATCGCTGCCGCGTCGTCCTTGGAGACATTCTCCTTGAGGGGCTTGGGAGCGCCGTCAACGAGATCCTTCGCTTCCTTGAGGCCGAGACCCGTGACTTCACGGACGGTCTTGATGGTCGAGATCTTGTTCGCGCCGGCATCCTTGAGGATAACGGTGAACTCCGTCTTCTCTTCCACGACTGCCGCTGCTGCACCGCCGCCGCCCGCTGCCGGAGCCGCGACTGCTGCTGCTGCCGAAACGCCGAGACGCTCTTCGAGCTTCTTGACCAGTGCTGAAGCCTCGAGCAGGCTCAGGCTAACGATTGCATCTTCCAACTGCTGAATATCCGCCATGTTATTTCTCCAATGAAATCAATATGTTTAGTGCTTTTATGTCTCCGAAGACGTAAGGACTTCGGCTGCCATATCCCTTGAGGGTTTCCGTTGCGCCCAGACAAGCGCACCCCGCGGAATGTGACGAAACTTGGGCGAACTAGCCTTCGGCCGGCTCGGTATTGGCTGCTTCGCCAGCCTGAGATGCAGTTCCATTCTCGGGTTGAACTTCAGCGGCGGCCTGCTCAACATGCGCAGCAGCGACTTCCGGTTCAGCGACCGGAGCGGCTTCCTCTGCGGGAGCAGCAGTGGACGGAGCCGGTGCAGCACCGCCCGAGAACTTCTCCTTCTCGACAGCCTGATTGATAACGACGGCGAGATCGCGGCCAGTGGCGTTGATGACCGTCGCGAGGCGCTGTGCCGGGGACTGGATGAGGAAGAGGAGCTTCGAGAAGAGTTCTTCCTTGCCCGGCATGGTGGCGAGCGCGGTAATCTCTTCGACCGTGATGAGCTTGCCGTCGACGATGCCCAGCTTGAAGCTGAATTCCGAGTTGTCCTTCACCCAGGCCGACAGCGCCTTGGCAAGTGCGACCGGATCGCCCGACGTATAAGCCACGGAAGATACGCCCTTGAGGCCCTGGAGAGCGGCTTCGATCTTCGAACCCTGGCTGGCCTTGGCGGCGAGCTTGTTCTTGACGACGTGGTAGCTGCCGCCGGCTGCGCGAACGGTCTTGCGGAGGTCGAAGTCCTTGGAGGCGGTGAGGCCCTTGAAGGTGCCGATGATTGCCGATGTCGAGGATTCCAGTTCCTTGGTAAGAACCTGCACCTTCAACGTCTTGGTTGCCCTGCTGATTGCCATATCAAACCTAACCTTTAGCTGCTGGCACGGTGGTCCAGCTGAAATTGTGCGGCTTCTCGTTGGAAGCTTTTATCGAAGGGCTTAAGCCTTGCCTGCGAGATCCGAGACTGAGCTGTCGAGCTGTACGCCCGGGCCCATGGTCGAGGAGATCGTGATGCCCTTGATGTACTTGCCCTTTGCGGCCGACGGCTTGGCCTTCATCACGCTGGTGATGACGGTCATGGCGTTGTCGATCAGCTTCTGGGATTCGAACGAGAGCTTGCCGACCGGGACGTGGACGAGAGCGGTCTTGTCGGTGCGGAATTCGACTTTACCAGCCTTGATTTCCTTGACGGCCGAAGCGACGTCATTGGTGACGGTGCCAGTCTTGGGGTTCGGCATCAGGCCCTTGGGTCCGAGCACCTTACCGAGACGGCCGACCGAACGCATCATGTCGGGGGTCGCGATGAGGGCGTCGAAAGCGGTCCAACCTTCTTTTTGAATCTTCTCGACGAGCTCTTCGCCGCCGAAGAACTCAGCTCCAGCAGCTTCTGCGTCCTTGATCTTTTCGCCCGAGGCGATGACCGCGACGATCTTGGTCTTGCCAAGGCCGTGAGGGAGAACGACGGTGCCGCGGACCATCTGGTCGGCGTGGCGGGGGTCGACTCCGAGGCGGAGCGTGATGTCGACGGTCTCGTCGAACTTCGCGTACTTGGCCTTCTGGAGCAGCGGAACTGCATCGATCAGGGTGTAGGGACGGGGCTCAACGAGCGCACGCGCCTTCGCCAGATTCTTCGAAATTTTCTGTGCCATGTGTGTGGTTCTTCCTTTAGATCTTCCACCCTCGATGCTGTGTTCCGCATCAGCGTGGTTCGATCGCCACGACGGGGAGTCGAGGCAACACTATGAGTATGGCAAAGGCGACAACCCAAGTCAAGCGCCTGCGTTGAGGCGAAGCCCACTCAGGTCTACGGAGCGGGCTTGTCGCTTTCGGTATCGGAGGTTAGGTCTACCTGTTCAAACTTGCTCATGAGTATCTTGGGATCGAGGCATCGATTAAAAGCCAGATCGAGTCCTCGTTTGGATGTGATTAAGAGATTACTTTTCTTCACCAAGGCGTTGTAGCGATCAACTGCCTGATCGTGTTCTTGTGCGGCAGTGCTCGCGGTATAAGAGTCGCCCTCTGACTTTGCCTTCACGAACGCATCCTTTGAAGATGTGACAGATTCCTTCAAAGCTGCTAACTCCACTGCAGTCGCTCGACCGCCAGGTATGGTTCGAGAGTATCGTTGGACCGTCGATAGCCTACGCTTGAGGTCCCGATAAGGTTCCCAATTCAGACTCGAATGAAGCCATTGGTTCACTTCGGAATCTTCGCCTAACGCTGAGACCCTTTCGATTACATCGTCGACATCGCTACCGGCTGCGAGCCCATTCTCGATTTCTACGCTCAGGCCCATCATCATCGCGTTGAAATATGCGCTTGACGCAAAACCGTCACCATTCGCAGTATGGTCTTTCAAGAAAGGCCGAATCTGTTGAGCGATATCCGCGAAACTGCTCTGCTGATACCTTGTCCGATCAAGTACATACTGGTTTATAGTTTTGGATCCACTCTGGCGTTTACCTATAAACGTCGCGTGCTCAGCTACTTGACCCGCTAAGGAACCTCTGAACAGGCACTTGAATTGCGTCTGACTTCGATGTCTGGTTTTGATGTGCGAATGTTACTGTTTGGGTTCGATTCTGAGGCCGTTGGTTGGGTGTTTGAGGCCTG
>JANXWZ010000042.1 GCA_025350865.1 Rhodanobacteraceae bacterium | reverse complement strand
CGGCTCGCGTTGGCGCCCGTCACCGTCAACGGAGCCTTCGCAACAACCACAGTCTGCACCACAGCGGTCGCCGCCGGATAGATCGAGTTGCCGGTCTGCGTCGCCGTCACCACCACCGTACCCGCGCCCGTATAGGTCAACGTCGTACCGCTCAGCGTAGCCGGTCCCGCGACGCTCAGCAATACCGGCAGACCGGAACTCGCGCTCGCCGACAGCGTCACCGCGCCTGCGCCATAGGTCACCGCCGTCGGAATCGCCGTAAACGAAATCGTCTGCCCGGAGGAAAGAATCGTCAGTGTCGCCGGCGTAATCGTGACCGTGTAGTTACCCAGCCGGGTGCCCGGATCGACCAGCGTCGCCGTAATCGGATACGTTCCTGGCGCGCTCGCAATCGTCGCCGTCGTCGCATAGCTGGCCGTAATGGCATCGCCATTCACCACGCCGGTCAACGTTCCGGTCAGTGTCGGGATGGCCGCGCCGACAGTGACCGACTGGTTCGCGACAGTCACGGTCAGCGGAGCTTTGGCCACAACGATAGTCGACACAACAGGTGTCGCCGCCGCGTAACTCGCGTTGCCCGCCTGCGTCGCCGTCACTGTCACCGTGCCCGCTCCCGTAAAGGAGACAATCGATCCGTTCAACGTCGCCGGGCCGGTCACTGCCAGCGTCACCGCCAGCGTCGAGCTTGCCGTCGCGGTTACCGTAATCGGCGTCGCCCCGTAGGTCACGCTCGCCGGAATCGACGAAAGCGTGATCGTCTGCGGAATCAGGGTCACGGTCACCGTCGTCGCCGCACTCGTTGACGGAGCGAAGTTCGGGTCGCCCGAGTAGACAGCCGTCACGTTGTATACCGCGATCGGCAGCGCCGAGGTGCTCAACGACGCGATGCCCGATGCGTTCAGCGTACGTGTGCCCAGAACAGTCGAACCATTCTTGAACGTCACCGTCCCGGTTGCGACCGTCGATGTTGTGCTCGTCACCGCCGCGCTGAAAGTAACGCTGGTGCCGAACGCGCTTGTCGCCGGAGTTGCACTCAGACTGGTTGCTGTAGCCGCGGTGCTCACCGTGATGAAGGCGGGCGTCGGCGAGACCGACAACACATAAATCGCGTCGCCGCTGTAGGTCGCGGTGATCGAATGCATGCCCCCCGCAAGAGTGAGGTTCGTCAGCGAAACCGTATCGCTTGTCGGCAACGCAACGGTACCCAGAACCATGGCACCGTCCGTGAACGTCACCGAACCGGTCGCCGGACCGCCGCTCGCCGGAGTCACGATGGCGGTCACCGTGTAGGTTCCTGCGCCGAACGTGCCGCTTGTCGGCGATGCCGAAACGCTGGTCGTCGAGGCCAATTGCTTCACGATCACCGTCGTTGGAGTGGCTGCGCTGCTTGATGCCGTAAAGTCCACATCGCCCGAGTAGCTCGCCGTGTAGGTATAGCTGCCCAGCGCAGTCAGCGTCTGCTGAATCGATGCCGAACCACCCACAAGCGCCACCGTTCCGAGGCTGTTGTTGTTCTGGTCAAAGAAGGTGACCGACCCCGTCGGTGTCCCGCTTCCTGCCGCGCCTGAAGCAGTCGCCGTCAGCGTAAACGTCTGGCCCGGGATCGTCTGCTGCGGATTCGATAGCAACGTGGTCGTGGAGTTCGACTGGGTCACCGTGAAGCTGATTGCGGCGCTGGTCGAAGCCGCATAGTTGCCGTCACCTGAGTAAACCGCCGTGAGCGAATGCGTGCCGGGAATCAGCGTTGCCAGAGAGAAGGTGCTCACCGGCACGCTCGATGCGTTCAGCGTGATCGGCGCGGAGCCGAGAACCGTCGCGCCATCCAGATACTGCACGGTGCCCGTCGGAGCTACGCCGAGGATCGTCGTACTGACGGTCGACAACGTCAGGCTTGTGCCGTACATCACGGGGCTGGCCGGCGTGTTCGAGAGCGTCACCTGCGTCGGGCCGGGTGTCACGTTCACCGTTGCCGCCGGGCTGGTCGAAGCTCCGTCATTTACGTCGCCCGAGTAGGTCGCCGTAATGGTGTGGGCTCCGGCCGGGCTCAGCAGGATGCCGCTCAATGAGGCCGAGCCGCCCGAGAGCGTCGCCGTGCCGAGCGCGAGGCCGGTGGAGGTGTCGCGGAAGACGATCGTTCCGGTAGCCGCCGACGGCGTTACCGAGGCGGTCAACGTAGTCGCCGATCCGAACGGCACAGCGAATGGATTAGCGCTGACCACAACACTCGTCGTGGCGACCGCAATCACCACGCTGGCGGACGCAGTCGTCGCCGAAGCCGCGTAGTTGGCGTCGCCTGGGTAGCTCGCCGAGAGCGAGTGGCTGCCCGCCGCGAGTAGCGCCGAGAAGGTCGCCGTCCCCGATGCTACCGAAGCGGTGCCGATGGTGATGGCACCATCCTTGAACGTCACGGTGCCGGTCGCTGCGGAGGGAGCAACAGTCACGGTGATCAGGGTCGATGTTCCGTAGCTACCGGTCGCAGGAGCCGAGATGGTCGTGGTCGTCGGAGCCAGACTGACCGTCACCGTCGCCGCCGCGCTGGTCGACGTCGCATTGTTGGTATCGCCAGAGTAAGTCGCCGTGATGCTGTGCGAACCGACGGCCAGCGTCGAGACTGAAATCGATGCTGCGCCGGCAGAGACGGGAACGGTTTGCAGGATCGTCGCTCCGTCCTTGAATGTAACCGACCCGGTTACAGAAGCCGGTGACACCGTCGCGCTCAGAGTCGTAGCGGCACCGAACCCGATCGTCGTGGGCGCGGCCGCAACCGTGGTCGTCGTCGGGAATAAGGCGACAGAGACCGTGGTTGCCGCGCTCGTCGCCGCAGTGTCGTTCAAGTCGCCACTGTAGGTTGCTGTAATCGAGTGGCTACCTGCTGTCAGTGTTGCGACGCTGATGGTCGCAACGCCATTTGTAACCGTTCCTGTTCCCAGCACCCCATTCACGCTATCGGTGAACGTGACGTTGCCGGTAGCGGTTCCCGGCAAAATCGTCGCCGTCAAAGTTGTCGAGCTGCCGAATGTGATGTTGCCTGGATTAGCCGCCAGCGTAACCGTTGGCGTTACACGAGTGACTGTAACGGTCGCAGCGGTTGCCGTGGTCGCGGTAAGATAGTTGCCGTCGCCCGAGTAAATCGCGGTGATCGTATGGGCGCCCGCAGCCAGTACATTCGTGCTGAACGAAGCTGTGCCGTTGGAGATCGTGCCTGTTCCGATGGTGACTCCACCATCCTGGAACGTGAACGTCCCGGTAGCGGTTGCGGGGGTGACAGTTGCCGTCAGCACCTCGGACGCGCCGTAGGTGATGACCGGGGTCGTCGCGCTGACTCCGGCGGTTGTCCCAGCCTTGTTGACCGTGAGGGTCGCCGCTGCGCTTGTCGAGGTGGCGTAGTTGGCATCGCCCGAATAGACGGCTGTAATCGAGTGCGTGCCACCCGTCAGACCTGCAGCCGAGAAGCTTGCAGCGCCTCCGGACAACGTACCAGTCCCCAAAACCGTCGCCCCATCCTTGAAGGTGACCGTACCAGTCAGCCCGCCCGCAACGTTGCTGGTCACTGTAGCGGAGAGTAACGCGGCCGAGCCATACGTGATCGGGGCAGGAACAGCCACCACCGTAGTGGACGCAGCCGCTGAGACCGTAATCAGCAGCGGGCTGGAAATCGACGCTGCAAAGTTGCTATCCCCGCTGTAGACGATCGTGATGGTGTGCGTACCGCCCGTCAGGCTCGACGTCGTGATGCTTGCGGTGCTGCCAAAGAGCGTCTGGGTACCGAGAACTGTTGCGCCATCCTTGAATGTCACGGTGCCGCTGGGAACGCCGCTCGTCGAGGGCGAAACTGTCGCTGTGATGGTATCGCTGGTGCCGTAGACGATCGCCGTGCCGGTCGCGCTTGCGGTCGTCGACGAAGCAGCCAGCGTCACCACAAGCGGCGTCGCAGAGCTGCTGGAACCGGTGTAGTTCGTATCGCCGGAATAGCTCGCAACGATGGTGTGTGTGCCCACCGTCAATGACGACGTGGTGTACGAAGCGCCGCTCGCGCCGGCCGTGATGGCTACCGTAGCCAGCGGGGTCGACGGCGTAGTGCTCGTATCGGTGAACGTAATCGTGCCGGTCGCTGCCGTCGCGGTGGACGCGTTGATGGTGGCTATCATCGTCACCGACCCGCCGTAGGGGACGCTGCCCGAGGTAAAGCCGAGCGCCGTCGTCGTGCTGGCGGTAACCACCGTCTCCGGCGCGCTGGACGGGCTGGTCGACGAGGTGAAGTTGGTGTCGCCCCCGTACACCGCCGTGATGCTATGGAACCCCGTATTCAGGTTTGTCACAGCAAGCTGAGCCGCACCGGTATTGGCCTGGGTGCCTATGCTCAGGGTCGCCGTTCCAAGGATGGTCGCGCCATCCATAAAAGTCACGCTGCCCGTTGGAATACCGCTTGTCGCTGCCGCAACCACGGAGGTCAGCGTTACCGTTCCGCCATACACCGTGTTTGCCGGAGCGGCGCCCACGCTGGTCGTCGTGCCAGCCTGGCTTATGCTCACGTTCACCGGCGTCGTGTTCGAGTTCGATGTCGCAAAATTCGCGCTGCCGCCATACGCCGCGACGATGGCGTTGTTGCCCACCGGCAGAGTCGTCGTATTTAGCGTCGCCACTCCGGCTACCAGTGGCGCCGTGCCAAACACGGTGCCACCGTTTGAGAACGTGATGGTGCCCGTAGGTGTGGTCGTCCCGGACGAAGGCGTCACCGTCGCCACCAGCGCAACGGTGTTGCCGTACAGCGCCGAGGCTGGGGTGGCCGTCATCGCCGTCGTCGTCGCGGTCGTATTCACATTCACCGTTACCGACCCAAAGTTCAGCAAGGCGTACGCCGAATCAGCCGGATAGCGTGCCGTGTATGTGTGCGCGCCCGAAGTAACGCCGCTCAGCGTCAACGACGCCAGGGTGCCGTTTGAACCCAGCGAACCAGTCCCAACCAGAACCGTCCCCTCGTAGAACTGAATTGCCGAAGCAGGAGTTACGCTTGCCGCTTCGACCGGCTCCACCACAGCATTCAACGTAAAGGTCGCAGGATTCGGGAGCGAAACAGTCTGCTTGTTCGTCAGCGTCGAAGTTGAGATGTACAACTCGCCCGCAAGAAAGGGAAAGTTGGCTACCGGGCAAGCGTGCGCCGCAGCCGAAGGGTTTGTAATGTTGCCCGTATACGTGACGCCGGTTCCGCGAATCAGCTGGAGAGCGGTCGGGTTCACCGGCCCCGGTCCGACGACGAAGTTGACAAACTGAGGAGCAGGCGTCAGCGCCGGAGTATTCCCTGTGATGTTCAGGTTGTCCATCTGCAGGTTCAGCGGAAAGTTCACGCTGTAGCCCTGCAACTGCGATTGCCCCGCAGCCACGCCAACGATCGACACCCCGTGCAGCGCGATGTTCTGGTACGTCGGAAAGCTGGTTCCCGCATTCGTGTTGCTCGCCGGGTTGAACATCAGCGGAAAGCGGATGTTCTGCACGCAGACGTTGTTGTAGCTCACGTTGTTTACCAAACCGCCGCGATCCTGCGACGACCGGATCCGGATGCCCACCGCGTTTGTATCCGACAGGTTTCCCGTCATGTTCAGGTTGTTCACGAACACGTTGCTCACGCCACCCGACGTGTACGTTCCGATCGACACGCCGCGACCCGAGTACGTATGCAGGTTCGAGATCGTCACGTTCGTGACGCCGTTCCCCGTTCCATTCGCGCTCATGGCGATATTGTCTTCGCCGTCGGACACATACGAGTTCGCAATCGTTACGTTGTTCACCTTGTCTGCCGGGTCAATGCCGTCCGTGTTGCGCGCCGTGTAAGGCGTCACAATCTTGATGCCCCAGATCGTCAAACCCGACGCCGTCGTGTACTTCACGTGGTACAGCGGTGCGTTCAGAAAGCTGATCTTGTACAACGTAAAGTTCGCCGCATTCTTCGCGTACAGCAACATCGGATTGTTCTGGTTGCCATTGCCGTTGGCCTGCGTGCCCAGATCCCACCACGAGATGGTCTGCGTCACGCCGTTCTTGATCAGCTTGTCGCCGCCGCGCCCGTTGATGATGCCGAAGCCCATCACCCCTGAGCCCGTTGAAGCTGCGCCGCCATTGATCTGGAGCAGCGGATTGCATCCGTTGCCGAGCGTTCCCACCGTCCCGCACGTCTCTGCGCCGGTAATCTGGTAGTCCGCCGGATTTCTCGAGGCGAACAGCGTCACGCCGCCATCCACCACCAGCGTCACGCCGCTCGGAATATTCAGCGGCCCCGTCAGGAACGCGCTGTTCACATTGTTAGTCCCACCCGCCGTCAGCTCTACAGCCTGTCCGGCTGGGCAGGCGGTCAGCGCGGCCTGAATTCGCGTCGTGTCGAAGGTCGTCTCGGAGGTCGGCTCCCCGCTCACGATCGCCTGTTGCGCTGCCAGCGCCGTGCAAGTCGCTGGAAACGTCGGCTCGATTACCGTGCGGGTGTCCTGCCCATAGATCGACGCGGTGGAAACGAAAATCGCAAGCAACGCGACAACGCAGAGACGAATCTTACCAACTAGGCGTGGATGGGCAAACATAACGACTCCCTTGCCCGCAGCATTGGCTGACCGGACAATCTATCTAGGTTGAATGAATTTGGTGTCTGGGACGTTCTCGGATAGTACAGGTTGTTGCCGATCAATCTTTCGTGTCCCGGTGGTTGGGTCCCCCGTGGAATTTGTCGGCTAACTCTCGATTCGCCCGTGAAATGTTTATTGCGGCCACCACAGTCTCGCTTTGGGCAAACGGCATGTCAAGTTAAAGCGTTGATTTTCAATAGAGTTTCACGTCACACAAAGGTTGTACCCACCACCACACCCGTCATTCTGGCGCAGTCAGAATCTCTGTAGTTGTCTTCCTGTCCCCTTGTTTCCGTCAGAAAGCCCGCTCTATACGCCGCTTAACTGGAAAATTTTCCGCATCACCTTCCACTTGCCGCCCGGATCGTCCTCCGGCCCCACATCCTGAAACTTCGCCATCAGCGCCTCCCACTCCTGCACTCTGGGGTTCGCGGCGTCCATCGCGGCCTTGCGCTCGAAGCTGAAGTCATCCATAGTATCCATGATCATGAACAGGCGGCCGCCGAGTTCAAACAGCTGCATATCGACCACACCCGCGTCCCGGATGCTCGCGTGAATCTCCGGCCGGCCTTCTTTGTGGTGTTCGATATACTCCGCAATCAACGCCGGGTCGTTTCGCAAATCGAGCGTGAGACAAAATCGTTGCATCGCCAACTCTCCATCCCGTGTTTCTTTGGTTTCTCGGTCCAGTAAACGCTAAACTAAACCCTCATGCGCGTCGACTCCCACCACCACCTCTGGCATTACAACCCGAAGGAGTACGACTGGATCGACGACTCCATGGGCGTTCTGCGACGCGATTTCCTGCCCGCCGACCTGCAGTCGGTAGCAGCAAAAGCAGGCATCGATGCCACCGTCGCCGTTCAGGCCCGGCAAACGCTCGAAGAGACCAGGTGGTTGCTCGAACTCGCCGCCACCTCCAAGCTGATTCGCGGTGTCGTCGGCTGGGGCCCCATTGCCGACGAAGAATTTCCCGCCATCCTCGAAACCCTGCATGAGAATCCGCTCCTCAAAGGCTTCCGCCACGTCGTTCAGGCCGAGCCTGACGGCTTTCTCGACACCCCAGCCTTCAACCGTGGAATCGCTTCCCTGCTGCCCACCGGCCTCGTCTACGACATCCTGATCGTCGCGCGCCAACTTGAACAGGCCACCCGCTTCGTTGACCGCCACCCCAGGCAGCAGTTTGTTCTCGATCACATCGCCAAACCCGACATCAAAGGCGATGACTTTGCCCTATGGAACAAGGCGATCCGCGAACTTGCCCGTCGGCCCAACGTCGCCTGCAAGCTATCCGGCATGGTCACTGAAGCACACTGGAAGACGTGGTCTCTTCCCCAATTGCAACCCTACTTCGACACCGTCCTCGCAGCCTTCGGACCCACGCGCCTGATGTTCGGGAGTGACTGGCCCGTCCTCACCGTAGCCAGCACATACTCCAACTGGGTCCAGATAGTCGACACCTGGCTATCCTCCTCCGAACACGCCGCCATCCAAGGCGAAACCGCCACCCGAATCTACCAACTACCAACTATCAACTACCAACTGGACGCCCTATGAAAGCCCTGACCCTCACCGCCGCCGGCCACGTCTCCATCACCGACACCCGCGAACCTATTCGCAAAACCGGCGAACTCCTGCTGAAGGTCGAGATGGTCGGCCTCTGCGGCACGGACCTCAACAGCTTTCGTGGCCGCAATCCGCTCGTCACCTATCCCCGCATCCTCGGCCACGAGATCGCCGCCACCGTGCTCGAAGGCAGCGCCGAGACCCCCGCCGGAACCCGTGTCACTGTCTCGCCCTATACCGCCTGCGGCCGCTGCCCAAGCTGCCGCCGGGGCCGCGAAAACGCCTGCCGTTTCAACGAAACCTTCGGCGTCCAGCGCGACGGGGCCATCACCGAGTTGCTCACCGTTCCGGCCATCAAGGTCTACGCCTCGTCCACGCTGTCGTATAAGGAACTCGCCATCGTCGAACCCCTCACCGTAGGTGCCCACGCCGCAGCCCGAGGCCGCGTCACGCAGGCCGACACCGTCGCCGTCATCGGCTGCGGCGGCATCGGCCTAGGTGCGATCGCCGCCTCCGCCTTTCGCGGAGCGAGAACCATCGCCATCGACCTTGACGACACCAAGCTCGCCACCGCCCAGGTCGCCGGCGCCACCGATCTGATCCACTCCGGAAAAGAAAATGTGGCCGAACGCCTGCGCGACCTCACCGCCGGCGACGGCCCCGACGTCATCATCGAGGCCATCGGCCTCGCGGAAACCTTCCGTCTGGCTGTGGAAGAGGTTGCCTTCACCGGACGTGTCGTCTACATCGGCTACCCCAAAGATCACGTCGCCTACGAGGCCAAGCTCTTCATCCAGAAGGAGCTCGACATCATGGGCTCGCGCAACGCCCTTCCGCAGGACTTCCGCGAAGTCATGGCCATGCTCGACGCCGGCCGCTTCCCGGTCGACGCCGCCGTCACCGCGATCATTCCGCTCGAACGCGCCCCATCCATGCTCGCCGAGTGGTCCGCCAACCCAGCCGCCTTCACCAAGATCATGATCCAGATGTAACAGCCTGTCATTCTGAGCGCAGGCCCGTGCAGTTCCATCGCGCGGGCCGGAGTCGAAGAACCCCCACACGCCCAACCGCATCAAGACCGTCCGAACCACTCCGCCAATCCTGTATAGTCCCCCCATGCCTGTGCGGATGAAAGACATCGCGGGAGCGCTCGGCGTCTCGATCGTCACCGTGTCGAAAGCCCTGCGCAACCACCCGGACATCGCCGCCGAGACGCGCGACCGCATCCTCGCCCGCGTGAAGGAACTCAACTACCGTCCCAACCTGATGGCGCGCTCGCTCGTCACCGGCCACAGTGAACTCGTCGGCCTGGTCGTGCCCGACCTCGTCCATCCCTTCTTCGGCGAAATCGCCAAGGCCCTCTCTGCCGGACTGAGGCAAAAGAATTTCTACCTCATCGTCTCGTCCTCTGACGGCGACCCCGCCCTGGAGCGAGCCGAGATCGAACACCTGCTCGCCTACCGGCTCGATGCCCTCGTCGTAGCCTCCTGCCAGCTCGCACCCAGCAATCTGAAAAGCGTCATGGATCAGGGCACCCCCCTCATCCTGCTCGACCGCTCCTTCCCCGGTCTGGAATCGCACTTCGTCGGTGCCGACGACTACCGGGTCGGCGTACTCGCCACCAAACACCTCATCGAATCTGGCCGAACCCGCATTGCGCACCTCCGCGGCCCGGCCAACAGCGTCGGCACCAGTCGTCTCCGCGGCTTCGTCGATACCATGCAGCAGCATGGCTTGCCCGTCCCCACGGGCTACATCTCCAGCCCCCCTAAAGACTCCATCCAGCGCCGCAACGGAAACATCGCCATGAAGCACATGCTGGCCTTGGATGCTCCACCGCAGGCCGTCTTCTGCTTCAACGATGCCGTCGCACTCGGTGCCATGGAAGCCGCTGCGGAGGCGAGTATCGAGATGCCGAAAGACCTCGCGATCATCGGCTGCGGCAACTACCACTTCAACGACACACTCCGCGTCCCGCTATCGAGCATCGATCAGGGTTCTGCCGCCATGGGCAAGCGCCTCGCCCAGCTGATCCTCGAAACCGTCGCCAGCAAAGCCACCCTGAAGCCCACCAGCACCATCCTCAAACCCAAGCTGGTCATTCGGGACTCGTCACGTCCTTAAAGCACCCTCCGATGCCGTCATTCTGGCAACGCCAGAATCTCCGTAGTTGTCCCCATTTTTGTTTGTCATCCCCCAAGGATTTGCGGTCGTACTTGTCCTTCGCTACCACAGCCGCCCATGCACCTCTTCCCTCATCTTTTCCTAAGTCGAAAGCATTTAGACTAGCCCTAGCGCGACTCCAGAAAAGGTGAACCCCATTACCCCGAATTCCAGCCAATTCGGCCGGATCAGCGTATCCGCACACTTACGCTTCCTGCTCTCAGCCATCCTCATTTGCGCAGCGACATGCCTTCACGCGCAAACGATTTCCGGCCTTGTCGAAGACAACTCCGGTGCCATCATCCCCAACGCCCGCGTCGAGCTCCAGCGCCTCGACGGCTCCCTCATCAACACCACCAACACGGACAGTGCCGGCCAGTTCACGCTCCCGCTGCCGCCTGCAGGTGACGACCGCCTCACCGTCGCTCTCCCCGGCTTTGAACCCATGGTCCGCCCCATCCATGTCACTCGAGCGGCACCCGCCCGGCTGACCCTGATCCTGAAGCCCGCAACCGTCGCCACCTCTGTAGACGTCAACGCAGACACGCTCGAAATGGCGGCTCCCGACAACAATCAGGATGCGGCGAGCGTCTCGTCCGAAGACATCAAGTCGCTGCCCGTCCTCGACGGAGATATCGTCGCCACGCTCTCGGCCTTCCTCGACGCCGGGGCCACCGGCCAGGGCGGAGCCAACCTCGTCGTCGACGGCGTCGAGATGAAATCCGCCGGCGTGTCGCCATCCGCCATCGAGCGCGTCACCATCAATCAGGACCCCTACTCGGCCCAATATCGCCAGCCCGGCCGCGGCCAGATCGAAATCGTCACCAAAAATACGGCCGACAAATTCCACGGCTCTGCCAACATTTCCCTGCGCGACTCGATCTTCGATGCCACGAATCACTTCGCCACATCCAAACCGCCCGACCAGCGGCTTACCTTTGAAGGCTTTCTCACCGGGCCCATCCGCCCCTTGCGCGACACGACGTTCCTGCTGTCCACCCTCATCCAGCACCAGAACAGCTACAACCAGGTCAGCGCGAACACCGGCGTCGATCCCGTCACGCTGCTACCCATCGTCCCCAGCAACGTACTCGCGTCCTATCGCAACTACAACCTCACCATGAAGGTGGCGCGGCAGATCAGCGATCACCACAGCGCCTACCTGCTCTACCGCTTCTTCGATTCCACTCGAGGTGGTCGGGGCGTCGGTGGACTCAGCCTCGCCACAGCCGGGTACACCATGTACAAGTTCGATATGGACCTCACATTCCATGACGACATCGCCTTCGCCCCCAACAAATTCAACGCCTTCTCCATCCTCTTCGAGCGCAACGCCGATCGGGTCGTCAGCGACCGCCAGAGCCCGGCAATCGTCGTGCAGGGAGCCTTCAGCGGCGGTGGCGCGCAGGCCGACGAGTTCGACACGGAAAACAATCCCAACATCAGCGACACGGTCTCCTGGTCGCTCGGCGGCACCGCCCACCCCACCCATCAACTCAAGTTCGGCATCCAGCTCCCCAACCTCGGTCGCCGCGTCTACGAAGACTTTACCAACCGCCAGGGAACCTACACCTTCGCCTCGCTTGCCGCCTATCAAGCCAACTCGCCGCTGTCGTTCAGCCTGCAGCAGGGCCAATCGAAGTTCCTCACTTACTTCTGCCAGCCCAGCGCCTTCTTCCTCGATCAGATCCAGGTCACCGAGCGCCTCACCATCACGCCCGGCATCCGTTACGACTTCCAGAACGCCGCTGCCAACACCAAGGACGCGATCCTTCCGCGCCTCTCCTTCGCCTACCTCCTCGACAAAAAGCACTTGATGGTGATCCGCACCGGGGCTGGCCTCTACATGCGTCGCGTCGGCGTCAACATCGGCCAGCAGCTCGCTCGCTATGGCAACGCCGCCGAGCGCAGCCTCCTGATCACCACCGGCATCTGCTACCCCACCTTCAATGCGCCGGGCTGTTCGTCGCTCCCCTCCCAGCCGCCCAGCCTCTTCCTCGAGGAGCCCCACCTAAAAGCCCCCTTTCAGGGCTTCTTCGGCCTCAGCATCGAGCGCGACATCACCAAAAAATCCACCCTCACCATCGGATACGAGGGCTACCGCGGGTGGCACGCGCTGCAGTCAGTCGACATCAACGCTCCGCTGCCGCCCTTCACCAGCTACGCCCGACCCAACCCGGCGTACTCGCAGATCCTGCAACTACGCTCCGGCGGCATCCAGCGCAGCGACGCGCTTAACGTCAGCTACAAAGGCCGCATCAGCAGCTTCTTCTCCGGCTTCATGCAATACACGCTGGGCCACGCCGACTCCAACACCGAGTACAGCACCTTCATCCCCCAGAACCAGTTCAAGCCCAACGATGAGTGGAGCCGAACGAGCCAGGACCAGCGCCACCGGCTCAACCTCATCGGCACCTTCATCCCCGACAAGCCGCTCAATTTCGGCCTCGGCTTCTACGCCTATTCGGCCGCGCCCTACACCATCACCACCGGCACCGACGTCTACAAGACCGGCCTGACCAATGCCCGGCCCGCCGGCATCCCGCGCAACTCGGTCAACGGCGGCGACTTCCAGGACCTTCAGGCGCGCCTGAATTACACCCGCAAGCTCCGCCCCCGGCTAAAAGACGCCAGCCCCACTATGGCCTTCAACGTCTCTACCTTCAACACCCTCAACCGCACCAACTACGAGGATTTCGTCGGTGTCCAGACGTCGGCGAAGTTTCGCCAGCCAACCTCGGCAGCGAACCCCCGCCGCTTCCAATTCGGCATCACCTACAACTTCTAAACTGCTTCGGTCTGCTCTTCCGCCAGAAAAGCGGCAACACGTTCAGCAGTCGGCGGAATGTGGGACTTTCCATCCAACTGCTGCGACTCGAATGCCCGCAACGTCGCGACGAATGGAGGCAGATCCTTCCATACGAGCGGATCAGTAGCCTGCCGTGCCTCGATGAAGCCCTTGCAAGCCTCGTAGTAGTTGTCGATCCAGTAGAAGAACGTATGGCAGACGATCTCTTTGTCTAATGCTCCGCGCCTGAGAAGAAGCGCCATGGTCTCGAAAAAGTCGAGAATCGGTTCCGCTTCCAACACCTTGCCCTGCTGCAGATCGCGGGATGCCTTCACCCGCTGCACCTTTTTGGCCGCACCAAAGAAATCGTTTTCGAGCCGGAAGAGCAGGTCGACGGACTGATTGAATCGCGCACGATGGATCTGCCACATGAAACTGCCAAGCGCGGCAACCACGCTCACAGACGATATGACCACAGGCAGCCACACTGGAACTGTCATAGAAGTCATCATAGATCAGGCGCTGACCAAAGGATTAACATGACAATCAGACGGGCTCTCCTGCTAGAATCAAGCACAAAGTTCCGGACCAAAACTTGAACGACTGAAACACCATAAGGGAGATTTGACAGATGGCGTATGTGATTGCAGAACCCTGCATCGGCACAAAAGATTCAGCCTGCGTAGATGCGTGTCCCGTGGATTGTATCCACCCCAAGAAGGATGAGGCCACCCACGGCGAGGCCGAGCAGCTTTTCATCGATCCCGTCGAGTGCATTGACTGTGGCGCCTGCGTCCCCGTATGCCCCGTATCGGCCATCTATGCCGCCGACGACCTGCCCGAAAAGTGGGCCGCCTTCCAGGACAAGAACGCCGCCCACTACGGCCGATAATCTCGTCCTCAGCTTCAAGACGCGCGGCCATTCGTGGTCGCGCGTTCTACTTAATCTGACGTCACTCTGGCGCAGCCAGAATCTCCGTAGTTCGCCCCTCCTGACCCGATCCCCATGCCCGAAGGCCGCATCACCATCCGCACCGGCGAAGCCATCGTCCTCCGCACCTGGCCCTTCCACGAGGCCGACCTCCTAGTCTCGTTCTTCACCCGCGAACACGGCCGCCTCAAAGGCATCGCCCGCCACGCCATGCGCTCGCGTCGGCGCTTCGGCGGTGCGCTCGAACCCATGACCCACGTCAAAGCCACATGGGCCGAGCGGCCGAAGCAGGAACTCGTCCGGCTTGACGCCTTCGAGATCATCTCCTCGCCCATGACCGCCGAGGTCGACTTCGCCCGCGTCGCTGCCATCCAGTTGGTCGCTGAGGTGCTCGACGAGCTACCCGAGGGAGCCGTCGAAGACGCCGTCTTTCGCCTCGCCCTCGCCGTCCTCGCCGAACTCAAAATCGACCGCGTCTGGATGCCCGTCACCTACTTCTGCCTGTGGATGAACCGCCTCATGGGCTGGATGCCCGACCTCAACTCCTGCGTCGTCTGCGGCAACCGCCTCGTAGGCCAGACCGCCTGCTACACCCCGACCCACGACGGCCTTACCTGCTCCGACGATGGCCGCCCCGGCTCCATCCCCCTCAGCCCCGCCGCTCTCACCGAAGCGGCCCGCATGTTTCGCGGAACCGTCGCCGACCTGGCCACCGAAGACTGGCCCAAAACCCGCACCCCCGCACTCCGCCGCTTCGCCATCGAGACCCTCGAACGCCACCTCGAACGCCGCCTCCAATCCGCCCGCGCCCTGGCCCGCGCCTGAACAAAATCTGTCATCCTGAGCGAAGCTCGGCGCGCACTTGCGACGGGCGCAGTCGCAGGACCCCGAAAGAGCCCGCCTCGCTTCAGGCCTTCAGGCCTTTTCGCCCACCCGCGCTATAATCACAGACGATTCAGGTCGCATCCGTCACTTCCGCCGGAGCGCCACTGAGGAGGCCCATGAGCAGTCGTCCCACCAGCAGTCTCCCCCTGCGCAAGATCACCCACTTTTCCCTGCGCGAGAAGAAGCAACGCGGCGAACCCATCACCGCCCTCACCGCCTACGATTACCCCACCGCACGCCTCATCGATGAAGCCGCAATCGACCTCGTCCTCGTCGGCGATTCCGTCGCCATGGCGGTCCTCGGTTACGACTCCACGCTGCCGCTCACGATGGACGAAATTCTGCACCATGCCAAAGCCGTCCGCCGCGCCGTTAAATCCGCGCTCCTCGTCGTCGACATGCCCTACGGCAGTTACCACACCTCCGACGACGACGCCGTCCGCAACGCCCTCCGCCTCGTCCAGGAAGGCGGTGCCGAAGCCGTCAAGCTCGAAGGCGGAGCCCACCGCGCCCCGCTCGTCGAGCGCCTCACCCGCGCCGAAATCCAGGTCGTCGGCCACATCGGCCTCATCCCGCAATCCGTCAACCGCATGGGCGGATACAAGGTCCAGGGCCGCGCCGCGCACGAGATCACCCAGCTCATGAACGACGCCGCCGCCCTCGAAGCCGCCGGTGCCATCGCGCTCGTGCTCGAAGGCATCCCCCGCGAGGTCGCCACCCGCATCACCGCCGCTGCCAGCATTCCCACCATCGGCATCGGAGCCGGCCCCGACTGCGACGGCCAGATCCTCGTCTTCCACGATCTCGTCCGGCTCGGCTTCGGCCCCGCCGCGAAATTCGTCCGCCCCTTCGCCGACGCAGGCTCCGAAATCCGCGACGCCCTCGATCTCTACCGCGAGGCCGTCGAATCCCGCACCTTCCCCTCAGACGCCGAAAGCTACCACCTCGCCGCCGCCGTCCGTACCGAACTGGCTTCGGTCTGACGCGAATGGAAATTCTCTCGACCATAGCCGGCGTCCGAGCCGCCCTCCAATCTCCGGGTGCCCCATCTCAAATGGCCCCATCGTTTGAGGTGGGGTCTCGACCTCCAGCCATCGCCCTCGTCCCCACCATGGGAGCCCTCCACGAGGGCCACCTCTCCCTCATCCGCGCCGCCCGCCGCGAAGCCCAGACCGTCGTTGTTTCCATCTTCGTCAACCCCACCCAGTTCGCTCCCGGCGAAGACCTCGACCTCTACCCGCGCACCTTCGAGTCAGACTGTCGCCTGCTGCAAAGCGAGAACGTCGACTTCCTCTTCGCACCCACGGTGCAGGAGATGTACCCCGCCGACCAGCCCACCGCGTATGTCGAGGTCCCCGGCATCGGCGACCGTCTCGACGGAGCAAGCCGCCCAGGCCACTTTCGGGGAGTCGCCACCGTCGTCGCCAAACTCTTCCACATCATCCTGCCAGACCGCGCCTACTTCGGCCAGAAAGACGCCGCCCAGGTCGCTGTCCTCCGCGCCATGGTCCGCGACCTCAACCTCCCCGTCCACCTCCGCATCTGCCCCGCTGTCCGCGATGCCGACGGCCTCGCCCTCAGCTCCCGCAACCGTTTCCTCTCGCCCGCCGACCGCGTCACGGCGCTCACCATTTATCGCGCCCTCCGTCACGGCGAATCGTTAGCCCAGGCCGGAGCCAGCGCCAAGGTCATCCGCCCCGTCATGCTCGACATCCTCAACGCCGCGCCCGATCTGCGCCTCGACTACCTCGAAATCGTCCACCCCGACACGCTTCTGCCCAACCCCGGCGCCCGTCCGCCCGTGCTGATCGCTGTCGCCGCCTGGGTAGGCAACACACGCCTCATAGACAATGTCCTCGTAGGAGCCAAGCCATGAAAGTTCTGCTCGGAGTCACTGGCGGAATCGCCGCCTACAAAGCCGCCGAACTCGTCCGTGCGCTCCAGCAACGCGAGGTCGACGTGCAGGTCGCCATGACCGCCTCCGCCGAGGAGTTCATCCGCCCCCTGACATTCGCCGCCCTCACCGGCCACCCCGTCCTGGGCACCCTCTGGACACCCAACGATTCCGGCATCGACCACATCACGATAGCCCAGCAGATCGACGCGCTCGTCATCGCCCCCTGCACCGCCAACACCCTGGCCAAACTCGCCCACGGTCTCGCCGACGACCTCCTTTCCACCGTCTACCTCGCCACCCGGGCCCCGGTCCTCATCGCCCCCGCCATGAACGTCGACATGTGGGACCACCCTGCCACCCAGGCCAACCTCCGCATCCTCGAAGAACGAGGCGCGCAGGTCATCTCCCCCGACTCCGGCTACCTCGCCTGCGGCATGACCGGCGGCGGCCGCCTAGCCGATATCGAAACCATCGCCGATGCTGTGCTGGCATCCCAAAATGAGGTGTCATCCTTCCGCACAGCGGGAGGACCTGCTTTTCGCCCTGCAACCCCGCAAAATCTCCACGACGAAACCATCCTCATCACCGCCGGCGGAACCCGCGAGCCCATCGACGCCGTCCGCTTCCTCGGCAACCGTTCCAGCGGCAAGATGGGCCACGCCCTCGCCGAAGAGGCCGCAGCACGCGGCGCAAAGGTCATCCTCGTCACAGCCTCACCGCTCCCTGCCGCGAACTGCGAGATCGTGCGCGTATCGACCGCCGAGCAGATGCTCACAGCGGTTCTCGCTCGTCTTCCTCAGGCCACAATCGTCATCAAGGCTGCCGCCGTCGCCGACTTCCGCCCAGCCGCAATTTCCCCCGGAAAAATCCGCCGCGGCGACTCCATGTCGCTCACCCTCGAGCCAACACCAGACATCCTCGGAGCCGTCGTCACTCACCGTCTGCCTGGCACCGTCGTCATCGCCTTCGCCGCCGAGACCGAAGACATCCTCGCGAACGGCCGCCAGAAGCTTCAGCGCAAAGGCGTCGACGCCCTCTTCGTCAACGACGTTTCCAACCCCGCCAACGGCTTCGACTCCGATCAGAACGCCGGCTTCTGGCTCACCGCTACCGACACCATCGAGTTTCCGCCCGCCTCCAAACGCCGAATAGCTCTTCAAATCATTGATCGAACGATGTCCCTCTCCCGAGAACTGCGGTCCGCCACATCTTCCGTTTGAAGCTGTCGCCTGTTTGGCACCATACTAGTTTCCATGCGACTGCATGCTCCCAACAAGGCACTTCTCACGCTCGTCATCGCCGCACTATGTCCAATGTTGCGTGCCCAGGCCCCTGCACCGCCAGCCGCCGGCCCTGAAGCCCCCATCCACACCCTGCGCGTCTTCATGGACCTGATCCAGGTTTCGGTCCTCGTCCTCGACAGCGAGCTTGACCGCATCAAGCCGATCGATCCGTCGAAGTTCCTCGTCAGCCTCGACTCCGGCCCGGCCTTTCGCCCGCGTCGCGTCCGCCAGCAGGGCGACGACCCCATCTCCGTTGCCATCCTGCTTGACGCGCAGGGCGAGCCCGAGGTGATGCCGAAGGTCACCGCAGCCCTCGCCACGCTCGCCCCCGGCGCCCTCCACGCCGACGATCGCATCACCATCTATGGCCTCGATTGCACCCTCACCCGTACCCTCCACGACGCAGCCCCAGACCCACAAACCCTGCAAATTGCGCTCGACACCTCCATTGCAGGCTGGACCGAACGCCACAAATTGAAGCAGCCCACGCCGCCTTGCGCGAACCGCATCAACCTGTGGGACGCCATGAACTCCGCCGTCAAAGAACTCAGCACAGTCCCGGGTCGTCGCATACTTCTGGTCGTCAGCAATGGCGAGGATCACGGCAGCGTCGCTCGCTCCGATGAGGTCCGCTCCCTGGCCCAGTTCTTCGGCGTCGCCGTCTTCGGCTACTCCGGACCTAACAACGCAGCCATCGCGAACCGCATCGGCACGGCCAACCCAACCAATGGCCGCCCGGTCCGCGGCGGAATCGTCCAGCCGTCCGTCATGCTCGACACCAAGCCCGCCATCGGTCCGTTCGACTCCATCTGCCAGTCCAGCGGAGGCATGCTGATCACCGTCCAGAACTCTTCCATGCCCAAGCAAATCGTCAAGTTCGGCTCCATCCTGCGCGAACGCTACATCCTCGAGTTCACGCGGCCGCGCAATGAAACACCCGGCCAACACAGCATCGCCGTCACGGTGGATGGCCATCCCACCGCCTTCATCCGCCCTGCGGGAGTCTCCATCCTCTCCCCTGTCGGCCCATCCTTCGCCGACCCCAACGTGATTCCCCGCGACACCACCAACGCCCCTGAGTTCGGCAAGCAAAAGCCAAAGCAACCCTGACCCAAACCGCCTCTCGGGTAGAATCATCAGATTGTCGCCCCACGAGAGACCCCGCATGACCGCCGCCCCCAGCAAGCCGCTCACCTTCCAGCAACTCCTCTTCACCCTGCAGCGCTTCTGGGCCGATCACGGCTGCGTCCTGCAGCAGCCCTATGACGTCGAAGTCGGCGCCGGCACCATGTCGCCTGACACCTTCCTGCGCGTTCTCGGTTCCAAGCCCGTTAGCATCGCCTACGCTCAACCTTCGCGCCGTCCCGCCGACGGCCGCTACGGCGAAAACCCCAACCGTCTGTATCGCCACACGCAGATGCAGGTCATCCTCAAGCCGCCACCGGTCAACATTCAGGAGCTGTATCTCGAATCGCTCGTCGCCATCGGCATCGACCTCACCCAGCACGACATCAAGTTCGAGGAAGACAACTGGGAGTGGCCCGTCGGCGGCGCCTGGGGCGTAGGCTGGCAGGTCATGCTCGACGGCCTCGAAATCACCCAGTTCACCTACTTCCAGCAGTGCGGCGGCATGGACCTCGACCCCATCTGCGGCGAAATCACCTACGGCCTAGAACGCATCGCCGGCTTCCTCCAGGATGTCGACAGCATCTACGACATCGTCTGGGCCGAAGGCTTCACTTACGGCGACATGCGCCTAGCCGAGGAAGAACAATTCAGTGCCTACGGCTTCGACTACGCCGATGTCCCCTCCCTCTGGAAGCACCTCGAACTCTTCGAGGCCGAGTGCCTCGCCCTCCTCTCGCAAGCGCAGTCCTTCGAAAAGATGGATGCCCTTACCCTCAAGCGATTCCCAGTCCTCGGAGCCTACGAACTAGCACTCAAATGCTCGCAGATGTTCAACCTGCTGGACGCCCGCGGCGCCATCTCCGTCACCGAACGAGTGGGTGTCATGGCCCGAATCCGAACACTCGTCGTCGGAGTAGCCAAAGCCTACGCCGCCCAGCAAACTGCGGCGGCCTGACATGAAGAGCAATATGACTCGAGCTGTCAGCTCATAGCTCTAAGCTGTCAGCTCATAGAAATTTGTTCCGTCAATGGGGAACGCATGCAGAAGTTCCAACAACTCGAAATTTGGAAGAAGGCTCATCTGCTTGTGCTTCACATCTACACTATCTCTTCGAACATGCCGTCGAGTGAAAGCCTCGGCCTTGTGTCGAATCTGCGGCGTACGGCAATCCAGATTGCCAAATCAATCGCCGAGGGCGCTGGCCGGGATTCCGATGCCGAGTTTGCTGTGGACCTCAAGCGCTCCCGAGCGGCTGGCCATGAACTGGAGTATCTGGTCCTGCTTTGCCGCGATCTGGGCTTCTTCACCGCCGAAGTCCATGACGAAATCGCATTACAGGTTATCGAGGTGCGCAAGATGACTTCCGGCCTCATAAAGCGCATCGCTACGATGCCTGAACCCATACGATAGGATCACATGGACTTTCTCTTTGAAATCGGCCTCGAAGAAGTACCGGCCCGCATGATCGCCTCCGCGGAAGCGGAGCTGCTGAAGCGCGTCACCGCCCTCCTCACCCGCGAGCGCCTTATCTCTACCACCACCGCCAAGTCGTTTTCGACCCCGCGTCGCCTTGCCGTCCTCATCTCCGGCGTCGCCGCCCGCCAAGAGGACGAGGCCGAAGAGCTCGTCGGCCCCACGACCAAAATCGCATACAAAGACGGCGTCCCCGGCCCCGCCGCCATCGCCTTTGCCCGCAAAGCCGGCATCCCCGTCGAAGACCTTCGCACCATCCAGACGCCCAAGGGCGAGTACATCGCCGCCACCGCCCTTAGCCCCGGCCGGTCCGCCGCTGAAGTCCTTACAGCCGAGCTCCCCAAGGAAATCGCCTCCATCTACTGGGCGAAGAACATGTACTGGCGCGCCGGCAAGCCTGAGAAGTTCGTCCGACCCGTCCGCTGGCTGCTCGCCCTTCTCGGTACGGAGATCATCCCCATAGAATTCGGAGGCTACACCGCCGGCCGTCTCACCTACGGCCATCGAGTCCTCCACGGCGCCGCCCCGGTTGCAATCGATGCCCCCGAAACCTACGCTGCGGCCCTCGAAGCCGCCTTCGTGATGCCCGACGTCGGAACCCGTCGCCACACCATTCGCAAGGCTCTCGACCGCGTCTGCCGCACCATTCCCGACGCCCGCTGGCGCGAGGACCACGACCTCGTCGACAAAATGACCCACATGACCGAGTGGCCCTCCGTCATCGCCGGCGACTTCGACCCCACCTACCTCACGCTCCCCGAGGAAGTCCTCGTTACCGTCATGCGCGACCACCAGAACTACTTCGCCGTCGAGGACACCAGCGAAAAGCTGGCCCCCCACTTCCTCGCCGTGCTCAACACCGCCCCCACCCCCGAGGCCGCTCAAACCATTCGCTACGGCAACGCCCGCGTCCTCCGCGCCCGCTTCAACGACGCCCGTTTCTTCTGGGACTTCGACCAGCGCACGCCGCTATCCGACCGCGTCGCACTCCTTGAAAACGTCACCTTCCAGAAAGATCTGGGCAGCTACGCCAGGAAATCCGAACGCATCGCCGTTCTCGCAGCCCGACTGGGCACGATGGCGAAGGAACGTTGGCTGGTCCTCGACCTCGAAGCCCTTGCCACTGCCGCCCGCCTCTGTAAGGCCGATCTCACCGCCGAACTGGTCAAGGAATTCACCGAGCTTCAAGGCGAAATCGGCGGACTCTACGCCCGCCACCAGGAACTCGGCGACACCGTGGCCGACGCCATCTACGACCACTACCGCCCCCTCTCCACTGACGGCCGCATCCCTCACACCGCCGAAGGCCAGCTCCTCGCGCTCGCCGACAAGGCCGACTCCATCGCCGGTATGTTCTCCCTCGGCCTCGAACCCACCGGCAGCAAAGACCCCTTCGCCCTCCGCCGCGCCGCCAACGGCATCGTCAAAATCCTCGCCGAGTCCAACCTCCCCCTCATCCTCCGCGAGGTCATCGAAGCGACCAATGCCTCGCCCGAAGTTGCAGTCAAAATGCACAGCTTCTTTGCCGAGCGCTCCGAGTTCTACCTGCGCGAGGTCCGCGAGCAGGCCTACGATGTCGTCAAAGCCGTCCTGGCTGCCGGGAGTGAAGACATTCGCGACGCCGCCACCCGCGCCGACGCCGTCACGGCCGTCCGCGATTCAGAGGACTTCGCCGCCGTCTCCGCCGCCTTCAAGCGCATGAAGAACATCCTCGCCCAGGCCGCCCAAAACGGCATATGGGAAAAAGGAATCGCACCCGCCCCCGCCGTCGACGAATCTCTCCTCACCGACCCCTCCGAGCAGCACCTCAACACTGCGGCCATCCACCTCGCCCGGCGCGTCACCGGCCTCCGCGCCGCGAAGGAATACATCGGTGCGCTCGAAGCGATCGCAACCCTCCGCCCCCAAGTCGACGCCTTCTTCGACGCCGTCATGGTCATGGACCCTAACGAGGCGATCCGCGCTAACCGCCTTGCGCTGCTCAGCCGCGTCCTCACCGACTTCTCCGGCATCGCCGACTTCAGCGAAATCGTAACCGCCGGCTGAACGCGGAAGACGCCGGGAAATAGGTATACTTGGCCGCGATTGTCTTGTTCCACTATCGTCCGAATGGATGTGATCTGACACGTTGGTCACGCAGAGGTGTCCTGAAGAGCGGCATCGTTTTGCCCGCTACGAGCCTGATTTCCCAATCGTCATTCGCCGCCCCACCCGCTGCCACCGGGCCGGTTGTTCGTGAGCGTCTGCTTCTGGATTTTGGCTGGCGTTTCCACTTCGGTCATGGGGCAGATGCGGCCAAAGATTTTGGCTACAACAGCGGTCGCAATGGTTCCTTCCAGAAAACCGGCAACTTTCTGCCTGCCGCTGCCCTTTCCTATGACGACACAGGATGGGTTGATGTTGACCTGCCGCACGACTGGGTGATCTCGTTACCCTTCAAAAACGACCCGTCGCTGTCGAGCAAAGGGTTTTATCCCATCGGACGAAGCTACCCGGAGAACAGCGTGGGCTGGTACCGGCGCGTGTTTGACGTGCCGGCAGAAGATAAGGGGAAGCGCATCTCGGTGGAATTTGATGGCGTGTATCGGGAAGCGCTGGTGGTCTTCAACGGCTACTACATTGGCCGGCATCGAGGCGGATACGATCCATTTCGCTTCGATGTAACGGACTTCGTGAAGCCCGGCGAGCCAAATGTGCTGCTGTTCCGCGTGGACGCGACGGAGAGCGATGGCTGGTTCTATGAAGGCGCGGGGATCTATCGCCACGCGTGGCTGGTGAAGTCGGCTCCCGTACATGTAGCCCAATGGGGTACGTTTGTGCGGTCGACGGTACAGGCCAGCCGGGCAAGCCTTGATATACGCACCGAGGTCGAGAATCACGCGGGATCGACAAAGGCTGTGCGGGTTACGTCGACCGTGGTCGATGGGGCAGGCAAGATCGTTGCGAAAGTGACGAGCAAGCCCATGGCGGTCCTCAATGATGGGATGAGTACGTTCGAGCAGCAGGTGAGTGTCGGCAATCCGACGCTATGGTCGTTAGAAGAGCGCGCCATGTACCGGCTTGTCACCGAAATCGAAGCCGATGGTGCCGCGACCGACCATTACGAGACAAAGTTTGGCATTCGCACGCTGCGGTTTGACGCGGACACCGGCTTCTACCTGAACGGCAGGAACATCAAGATCAAGGGCACGTGCAATCATCAGGATCATGCTGGCCTCGGTGTGGCGCTGCCGGATGCGGCTCAGCGCTTTCGTGTGAAGACGCTGCAGCAGATGGGTTGCAATGCGTGGCGCAGTGCACATAATCCGCCTACACCGGAGCTTCTGGATGCGTGCGACGAGATGGGCATGCTGTTTCTGGATGAGACGCGAATGATGTCGTCGAATCCGGAGGGCGTGGCGCAGTTTGAGAACCTGATTCGCCGCGACCGCAACCATCCTTCGGTCTTTATGTGGAACATGGGCAACGAGGAGCGTGAGTCGACCACTGAGACCGGTCTGCACATCCTGTCTACGATGAAGCGATCCGCGATGAAACTGGATGGATCGCGCCCGGTGACAGTTGCACCGCCGCCGCTGGGCAACGGGCTTGGTCAGGGAGGCCTGATGGTCAGCGATGTGATCGGCTACAACTACGCCGATCCGCAGATTGAGGCATTTCACAAGACACACCCAACGCTGCCTTGCCTCGGGACGGAAAATGTAAGCGCGGTGGCCACGCGCGGAGCGTATGCAAACGACGCGGCGAAGGGGGCAATCAGCAACTATGACCCGTACACCACGACAGGGCGGGCTTCCGCCGAGGGCTGGTGGCGTTTTGTGAATGAGCGGGCGTGGATGCCCGGCGGTTTTGTGTGGACGGGCTTTGACTATCGCGGCGAACCATCGCCGTACCAGTGGCCCAACATCAACTCTGAGTATGGCTTTGTGGATGTCTGCGGCTTCCCCAAGGACACCTATTACTACTACCAGGCGTGGTGGACCGAGCAGCCGGTGCTGCACATCTTTCCGCATTGGAACTGGCCGGGGCTGGAAGGCAAACAGATTGCCGTGTGGGTCCACTCGAACATGGAGCACGTGGAGTTGTTTCAGGATGGTGTCAGCCTTGGCGCAAAGGATGTGCCGAAGGACAGTCACCTGCAATGGCTTGTGACCTACAAGCCAGGCATGCTTGAAGCGCGTGGCGTTCGCAAGGGTCAACAGATCGTGGCGCGGCGCGAGACAACGAATAAGGCCTCAAAGTTGGCAATTCGTATCGACAGGCCAGAGATCGCCGCAGATGGGACGGACCTGGTGTTTGTGACAGCCGAGGTTCAGGATGCCGAAGGTCGCGTCCTGCCGATCACGGACAACGAGGTCAGCTTCCGCGCCACCGGTGCGGGCCGTGTGATTGGCACGGGCAGTGGCGATCCTACCTCGCAGGAGCCGGACACAGGCAGCATCCGCAGGGCTTTCGCCGGCCTGTGCATGGGGATCGTGCAGGCGTCGAAGGTGGCTGGCGCCATCTCGATTGAGATCACTGCACCGGGGTTGCAGCCTGCGTCGGCTACTGTGACCGCGAAGCCGGTTGCGTTGCGACCAGAGGCGACTGCTTGGCAGCGCAAGACACCCGTGGGCGATGGTGTCACGGGTCTATGGCGGCCTGTGGTGCAGGAGGGCCCAACAGGCCCCGATCCGCTGCAACTGGCGGTCTCTGGCGATACGCTTTACGTCTTCGTGCAGAACGGCACGGTGCTGACAGGCACATTGGACGGCCCACCCGCCGCCTTCGGACCTGCGGTCACGGGTGCAATTCAAGGCACGGTCGAAGGCGGAAAGGTGCAATTTAAGGTTGGCACCAACACCTACGAGGGCACGGTTAGGGGCGACCGTATGGAGCTTCGACGGTCGTCACCACCACGCGCCGCAGCGGCCGCACGTCCCTCAGAGTCAGCGCCACGCCCAGCGATCGGGCCGCCTCCTGAAGGTACGGACCCGTCACTTGGTGGCGGCAACCGTGGGGGGGCGCAAGCGCCGCTTATCCTGAGACGATCAGCACGGTAGGCGGACCGGGTTAGTAGTTGGTCACCAACTTGTCAAGCAAGATAATCGAATTGCCACCCACAACCCGCTTATTTGCAACAACTTACGCCCCATGAAATTTGACGTGTTTACCCCACCCGTTCCGCTACAATTAAAAAAGCGGATCAAAGCGATTTTCCTGAGCCCTGACCCCTATACCAAGTCCAGACTTAACCCCTTGTCTATCCGGACTTTACATACTTTGGGGTTCCTGAACCTTTCCACACCCCTCCCCGAAGCTCTACAGATCCGCTAACGCCTCCGCCGGCAGAAACAAGGTAATCACCGTCCCTGTCCGGGGTCCGCTTTGCCGGCTACGAATCCGAAGATGGCCCCGATGCCGATCGATGATCTCTTTGCTGATCCAGAGCCCAAGCCCGGACCCGCCAACACCCTTGGTCGTATAGAACGCCTCAAACACCTTCGTCCGCGTAGTCTCGGACATCCCGATGCCTGTATCGGCGACCGTAATGACCATGCCGGGCTCTCCGCTCTTCCAGTCCCGGCCATCTCGCCCACGGATATAAAGCGTGCCACCCCCTCCGCTCATCGCGTCGATTGCGTTGCTCACCAGGTTCGACAACACCTGCCGAACCTCGCCTTCCATGCACAAAACCGGTCTGCTCGAGCGGTCGCGTTCCTCCACTTTGGCCCCGGAGTTTGCCAGGCGGCTGTGATGCCC
>JANXWZ010000041.1 GCA_025350865.1 Rhodanobacteraceae bacterium | reverse complement strand
TTGTAGTTTGGCGGATAGGTCGCACCGGGGGGCGGCGTTGCGTTCGGTCCTCCGGTTCCCTGGATACTGAGCAAGTAGCCGTTCGGTTTTCCGGAGGAGTCGATACCGTAAGACGTCCGCACCGGATAGGAGTCACTGCACTCAGGATAGGTATAAGGGTCTTCCGCTAAATTTATCGAAATCGGAAAAGAAGCGTTACTAGTTGCAAACCCGAATAGCTATAGGTCCACTGATTACTTCCGTCGTTCGCCACGCAACGCCATCGCTCGGTCGAAAACGTAGGCTGCTCCGCTTGCGAAACAGTCTGGTTCCAGCCCCACGTCGGGTTGCCAAAGTTGTCGACCACCGGCGACCACACCGAACCGTTTAGCTCCCAAACGAACGATTTGTAGGTCAGCCCAGGTGCAAAGGCGGTTCCACGAGAAGGAACAGTGGGCAACCCGATTCGGAAGGTATACCCAAGGTTGTATCGGTTCAATGTCGTGATGCCGTCGGATTCAAGGGATCCGAAGGTCGGAAGCCCTTGCCCCCATACGCAAGAACTTAAAATAAGCACGCTAAAGCCAACGCAGGAGAATCTCTTCATACGGCGCTCCCTATTTAGTTGCAAATTCTGATATAACTAGGCCCTTATTAGTGGCGACAGACGTGACATTGATGTCCGCCCACTTCGTCCCATTGACATACTTGGTGATGTGATACGGGTAGAGCAATCCACCGACTGCGCGGTAGTCCTCGTACTCAACCCGAATCGCTACCCACGGGATCGCTCCAATTCCTTCGCGCTGTCGATAGGACACTGCACGGGGAAGTGCAGTGACCGGATCAAGCCAAATATCGCAGACCGTGAATTCCTGATATGGCGATAATGCTTTGTCATTGGCCCAGGAATTGCTGATTTGGAGCTGCCGAGTCGGTGATCCATCGACGTTCTGCAATCCCAAATCGTCAACATGAAGCGACTTGTCGGTCATCTTCGACGCTAGAAACGTCAGCGGCGACAATGCAGACTGAGCCGTGAGGGTCCGGCCAAAAGGAAGCTCTTTCAGCTTGGAACGGCCCTTCGATTCGCTAGCAATCCCGGCGGCGAACACTACATGGTGCGCCATGGTGGGAGTGTCATAGGTCTCAGAAGTGTGTGTAGTGTTCTTGGTCGCAATCCGAAGAGTGCCAGTTTCTTGCGTGGAACCGGCTGTGATTGTTACGGAAGCATCAATCACAGCGTCGTCTGGAGGGGATCCCCCGAGTCTCTGCATTGTCTGATTGAGGACGGTTGGGATTCCCGTCGTGCTCTGACTGTTGGCCGCTGTCGGAATCGACAAACAGATAAGGAATACTAGCGAGAAAACTCTATGGCTAGGTTTCTGCATTTTGCCCTCACGGGGATTGAGACCAACGTTGCAATCATGGCGGGACGGTAAACCAGCTCAACCACCGTGTCAAGCATTATTTATGAGGGGTGATGAGAAGACCTTGCGACATGACCGTTCAAGGAGGTACGATTTCGCCAGCCGTCTTGGTCTACTACGCCATAAGAGTTCGAAAATCGTCCAGCAGCCCCGACCATTTATCACCAAAACCTCTCATCTATCCCATCGGTATCCGTCACCGCCCCGACCATCAATTGAGCGTATTGGTTTAGACAGCGGTATCCGTCACCGCCCCGACCAGTTCAACTTGCACATCTAGCTAGAGTCCCTTGAGCCGCGTCGAAGAATCGCCAAACTGATCCTGCTTCACGCCGTAGCGATCCAACAGCGACAGGTATAAGCTGCACATCTTGCGGTTGTCTTCGCTCTCTTTAAGGTAGTTGAGCGTGCGACCGGTTTCGAGTGTGCCGCCCAGTCCGCCAGCCAAAACTACCGGCAAGCGGAAGTTATCGTGTTTGCGTCCGATCCACATATTCGAGAGGAACATCAGGCAGCTGTTATCGAGCACCGTGCCGTTTCCTTCTTTCATGCTGTCCAGTTTCGAGGCCAGGTACGCGTATTGTTCGACGTGGAAGCGTGCAATCCGCTCGTAATCGTCGGAGTTATTGTTGTGAGATGCGGAGTGGTGCCCGTCCTTCACGTTCAGGAAGGGATAGTAGAGCGCTGAAAGGTCATGAGAGATGATGAAGGATGCTACCCGCGTTTTGTTGGTCTGAAATGCGAGGGCGATAATATCGCACATCATTCGTGAGTGCTCCCGGAGATCTTCCGGCAGTCCGTTCGCTGGGCGGTCCATCATGGCAACCGCCATGGCATTTTTTTCTTTCGCTGTATCGTCTGCGTTGGCTTTGTCTTTGCGCATGCTTTCTACGCGCCGTTCCACTTCGCGCACGCTGGTCAGGTATTCGTCGAGCTTGCCCTTGTCTGAGGAGCTGATGCTTTTTGAAAGATCCTTTGCCCGGTCCTTCACGCGATCAAGAATACTAAGATTCTGCGCGCTGCCGCGGTTGTCGAACAGGTTATCCCAGGCCAGAGAGGGATACACCTCAATCGGCACCGGAGACTCTGGGCTTTGCCAGGAAAGATGCGAGCTGTAGGCAAGCGAAAAGTTGGACTCATGATAGCCCGTCATGGGCTGATCGCATGCCAGTACGATGCTCGACTGCGGCGTCTCATCACCCACGCGGCCGGCGATCATCTGGTCAACGCTGATGCCGGAATGAATGATCGCGCCCTTTGCGATGTGTGCCCCTGACAGGAGACTACCCGTCTGTCCAGGATGAATGCCCTGACCCGTCAGTGCATGGACGTAGAGACCGTCGATCACATTGATCTTTTGCTTAATTGGCTCCAGCGGCGACAGGGTCTTCGACAGCTTCATGTCGGCACCCTGTCCTTCGGCGCTCCAATGGTCTTCGTTGACACCGCAGCCCAGAAACACGACACCAAACCGCTTCGGAAATGCGTTCGCGGGCGGTGTATCCGCCAATGCGTGTAACGATTCGAGGAAGGGCAACGCCACAGTGCAGCCGGCTCCACGCAAAACAGCGCGGCGCGATAGAGGAAGAGCCAAATTATTGACGAGTCGGGACATGTTCATCCACCTTTCGGGACGCGACCTGCGTTGTGGGTTGCGGCGGCCGCGGCGGCGCGGTCCGCTTATTGCGAAATTGAGGGCTGAGGACAACAGTTTCAATCATCGAATCGAAACGGTTGCCGTTTGCGGCAAGATTGGTCTTCATGACATCGAGCAGACCTTCATCTGAGAGCTGCAAGGAGCGACTGAGCGAATAACTGAGCATCTTGCGGCAAAGGTTATCGATGAAGCGATCCTGCCGGTGATCCTTGATGAAGCTGCGTAAGCCTTCAAAGCCAGCTCCTTTCACGCCGCCGGGATAGACGACGGCCGTATCCACCGGGCGCCCGGCAAGATCGGTGGAACGCACATCCCCAACTGGTCCGTATCCTTCATACGCCAGACCAAACGAATCAAACCGCTCGTGGCAGCTGGCGCAAAAAGGGATTTCGCGATGCTTGGCCAGCATCGCGCGTATGGGAAGATCGGTTTTCGACTCATCGCTCGGCAGCTCAGGAACCACAGGAGGAGGCGGAGGAACACGAATCCCCAATACCTTCTGCACCACCCAGTTACCGCGTTTCACTGGGCTGGTTCGCAGTCCGGGTGAGTTCTGCGTCATGAAGACAGCCATTGGCAAAATGCCGCCGCGACCATATTGTCCCGCATTATCGACGCGCACCCAACGGTTGGTGCCGTCATCGATGTTCGGTATGCCGTAGTGCTTTGCGAGCGGCGGATTAACGAAGGTGTAGTTGCCGTAGAGCAGATCGAGCGCAGAAAGATCGCCCTGAATGATGTTTTCGACGAAGCGGATCGGCTCCTCAAACATGGCTTCCCGCAGTCCGTCGGTAAATTGTGGGAACCGCATACGATCGACTGAGTTGTTCGTCTCAAATAAGCTGAAATTCAACCAATGGCCGGTAAATTCCGTCGCAAAGCCGCGGGCACGCTGATCTTTCATCATGCGCTTCGTCTGCGCCAGCAAAACAGCGGGCTGTTGCAGATCGTTCAACCTGGCGTGCCGCAGCAATTCATCATCAGGCATACTCGCCCAGAGGAAGTAGCTCAAGCGACTTGCCAGCGCATAGCTCGACAAAGGCTTCGCGGGGATGGCAGTCGAGACCTGAACGAGGGTGGGTTTTGAAGAAGAAGCTACAAAGCTTTCAGCCGTGTCGAGCCGGTAGAGGAAATCCGGTTCCATCAGCACACTGGCTATCGCTTCCCGCACGGCATCTTCCGCACTCAACTGATTTTGCGTGCGAACATGGTGGTAATAAGCCAGCAGATCCTTGCGCTCGGCAAGCGTAAGCGGCCGACGGTAAGCCTTGGAGGCAAAGTTGACTACAGCTTCCAATTGTTTCGGCTCCGCAGCCATCCGCTGCTTTTCCAGGTTGCGCAGCGTCGCGTTCACCCCATCGAAGTGCCTGCGGATGGCTTCGACCGCGGCCGGATCGTTCTTGGGACTTGCCGTAGCCTTGGCCAAATACGCGTCCCGTATTGTAGAAATCACTTCTGGATCTGTCAGCGCGTGATCCGTCGGGCGCGGGCTGCCGGACTCAGTACCTCTCCCGTAGGCCTCACCACTCTGATTGAAGTAAAACTGCTCCCAGGTATGAGCCGTGTACTCGGCAACGTAGTCGAACTCGTTCCAGAGACGGTCAAGCTCTCTCTTGCCACTGTCGTCGAGTATGAGCTGTTGCAACGCGAGGTCGTCGCGGTAATAGCCCATCGCGTTGTGGTACCCGGCGCTCAGGAATCGGCCTTTATCGGTAGAGTCGTCGGGGAAGTACCGGCCACGCTCGGTCACGTAAAATCCGTCAGGGAAGACGGTGGCAAAGCGCGAAAACGCAGCTTCGTAACGGGCGCGTTCGGCATGAGGCACGATCAAGTCAGCGTCTTGAGCGCGCCCCGTGGCTGAGAGCGCGGCCCAACGCGGAGCGGCATCCTGATGCAGTGGAGGATATTTCGGAATTTCCGGAAGCACAACCGGTGGATCGTTGTCGTTGCGCAAATCTTTCGGATCGCTGTCACGCCTGTGCTCTGCAAACTCCTGAAGCTTGTAGTTCTGCAAAGGTTCAGACTGCCCGGGCAATCCTTCGACATGGGGGGCAGCAAACTGCATGGCGGTATGGGTGCGAATCTTCACCACAAAGTCCCGCATTGCGGCGCAGTCCGCAGAGACATCGCTCATTTTCACCGACGTTTTAGGATCGGGCAGCGCCAGGAACATCTTCTGCAGCTTGAGCACAGGACCAACCGCATCGTTGTCATGTAGGATGTCCCACACCATCGCCAGGTATTTGGGACTCAACTTAGCTTTCACCGCAGTGGCGGCTAACGTAGCGTTGGGCTTCTTCAGAGACGTTCGGTAGCGATAGCGCCACGCTGCCTCGAAGTAGTCCGCAAAGTCGGTTGGCTGCGCACGATAAAAGCTTAGGATGCGCTCAATCGCGTACTTTTCCCGATCGGTCTCGACCTTCATCGGGTACGCCGCGAAGTCGATCCCGTCCGGCTTCAGCACGGCGTGATCCGCCACTTCACGGGCCGCCTTCAGGTACTTGTTGAGCAGCACCGGAGACATGGTGAGTGATTCGCCGGAATTAGCAAAACCGGCCTCGTTCGCTGGATCAACAGGGAACTCCCTGGCGACCTTCATGTCCTTTCCGGTCAGGTCGCGAATGGTGTAATCGTACTCCGCCTTGCTGAGCCTGCGAGTCAATACGATGCCTGGGTCGCCGGCGGTTCGGCTGATCTCTTCGGCACGCACGGCCTTAACCCAATCGACGATCTGTTGCACTTCGGCCGCAGGCGGAGCGGGCATCGGCTTGGGCGGCATTTCTTGGTTTTGCAGCCTTTCGGAAAGCAGCGCCCACCGGGCAAAGTCCTCCCGGACCATGTCGACGTTCGAATAGGATTTGAGATCAAACTGCGCCGGTGCGTTTTTGCCGCTATGGCAGCCCACGCAGTACTTGGTGACAAATGGCTTAACTGTCTGGTCGAATTGCTGATCGACTTTGTGAGGAGGGGTACCTCCGGCCGCGATGGATGGGCCCAAAAACGAAAACGCTAGCAGGAAAGGTCGGAACTTCATTCGGGAGGGATCCTCTGTCAGCCTTTCTTCAACATTCAGGCCAAGTATGCAAGCCCAGGCAAATCGCCGCTGTCGTAGCTCTTCGTAGCCCAGTGGGAAAGATGATAGGCCCTCAGAATTGGCCAGTCAATGTATCGGTGAGGCCAGAAGGCTTCTGCTGCGCGCTTCCACACCCTATCGACACCGCGACCACGGCCGCCACTCCTGCGAGCCTTTTCTTAATCTGCATAACCCGTTTCTCTCCGTTGTGCGAGCCGTAGCCAGGCGGCCACGCAGCCTTGGTACAACCATTGCCAGAAAACGCTTTCTCGTATGCTCCGAACGCTATCACACGCTTCTGCGCCGCGAAAATCCATAAAGCAACGCTATAGCGCGCCTTGCGTTCGGGAGTTCGAATTTTCCCGCCCCAACCACCAATGCTTGGATTGCGCTTTGCGCCAGGGGTTGAAATTGCCTCACCCGCAGGGACAGTCCCCCCGATATAATCAGCCCACACTCAAGAGTCCACCTTCTCGCATGGCTGACGCGATTACAAAACCCGGCGCAACGCTATCTGCGGAGTCGTCCGGGGAGCCGGAGCCATTTGCCTCTAACGATGTCTCTGGCACACTCGCCCGTGGCCTGGGTCGTCGCGAGCAGGAGATCATGAAGGTGCTCTGGGCGCGCGGAAGTGCAAGCGTGGTGGAAGTGGCTGCATGCCTCAGCACGGCTCTGGCCTACACCACGGTCATGACTACGCTGGATCGCCTCTTCAAAAAGGGGTTGCTGCAGCGCGAAAAGCGAAACCGAGCCTTCATCTACTCGGCGTCCCTGACGTCGACCGAAGTGGAACGACAGCGCGCAACGGGACTTGTCCGGCGTCTCTTCGCCGATTCACGGGAGCGTCCGGAGATTGTGCTGTCCTGTCTGGTCGATGCGGTCGATCAGTACGACGTCGGCCTGCTCGACGAGCTTGAGACGAGGATCAGGCTGGCGCGAGCGCAGGCAGCGGAAGGCGGCGTCAAGCAGGAGGAGCCGCGATGATTCTTTCCTTTACGGCCCGGGCGTTCTGTGTGGCTGTAGTCGTCACCGGCCTCATTCATCTTCTTCTCGAAGGCCTCCTGTGGCTTGCGTCGGCGCGGATTTTGCGTCGACTTGAGACTCTTTCCGCGCGGCAACGGGAGCGTGTGTTGTATGCGTTGCAGCTTGGGCCCTTGGGTGCCGGACTGCTACTTACCGGCTGCATCTGCATCCCGCGATACATACTGGCCGAGAGCAACCACGAGGCCGAGCGAGTCGGGTGGCTTTGTATCACTGCGGCCCTGGCCGTCATGGGTTGGTACGGCTCCGCCTTGCTCCGGGGAGCCCGTATCGCTGCACGTACACTGCACTTCGCGCACACCTGCCGGCGTACATCCAGTCCGGTGCCGATGTTTGGTCGCGGCACTCCGATCCTGAGCTACGCGGGCAACGCGTATGGGATCGCGCTGGTCGGCTTCTTTCGCCCCTTTATTCTGATCTCGGAGAGCTTGCTGGGGGGCGTCGGATTGAGCCATCAAGCGATCGACATCGCCCTCGATCACGAGACCGCGCACGCCGTGCAGTTCGACAACTGGAAACTGTTGTCGCTCTGCTGCCTGCCATCGTTGGGTTTCCGGCTGAGCGACGGAAAAAACTGGGCGGAGATGTGGCGAACCACCGCCGAGTGGGCTGCGGATGACGACGCTGGGCGCGGCGATCAGGCTCGTCTGCTCGTTCTTGCAGAAACGCTCGTTGCAGTCGCGCGTCGCGGCGAGCAACATCCTCGCCGGGTCTGCATGGCGCTCGAATGCAACCAGGCACAGCTTGTCGTACGTGTCGATCGGCTGATCGATCCACCGAGTAATCTCGCGGCCTCATGGAGCAGGGTTTGTGGCGTGGCCTTTGGTGTTGCCGGAGTCGTTGGCGCTGCGTTGGCCGTGATGCTCTCGTCGCACGAGCTGCTGGAGCACCTGCTGCATCTTGGCCACGGGTAACCGCGCTACGTGCGGCTCGTACCGCCAGTTACTAGCTATGGTAGTAACTGTCCGAAAAGCATAGTTCTAACAAAGACACCAATCCCCACACCTTCCGTCTGCTGGAGACCCATGCTCAGTTCCCGCCTGATTGCCTCCGCGATGCTGCTTTCTTTTTTCGCCGGGGTTTCCGCCCAGACTCCCGACACGGCGACCATCCGCGGAACCATCGAGGACCCCACCCACGCCATCCTGGCAGGTGCTGAAGTTCACGCAGTGAATACGCTGACCGGGTTGGATCGCGTCGTAACCGCGAACGCCCGCGGAAGCTTCGTAATCGCGGGCCTCCCCATCGCGGGAGACTACGACATTACCGCGACGAAGACTGGCTTTGCCCCCAGCCGGACGCACCTCACGCTGGCCGGTGGAAGCACAGCGACACTTGTCCTGCAGCTAAGCGTTGCTGGAGCGTCCACGCAGGTCACAGTCGTGGGCGACGCCGGTGAACTCAGGACCGACCAACCCCAGCTCGGCGTTCGGCTCGACGCCGCGACCATCGACGAAACGCCTCTCCCGAATCACAGAATCACTTTCCTCCCGCTGCTGAGCGCGGCCAATCGCCCCGCCATCAACCAGGGCGACATCTTCATGGATCAGAACCTCTTCACCACCAACGGCGCGGGTCGCCGCCAGACATGGTTTGAGGTAGACGGCAGCACCGGCAACGATAGCTGGGGACGCCAGACCATCTTCACCAATGTCCCCGTCGCCGCCGTGCAGGAGATGACCGTCCTCACCAACAGTTTCTCCACCGAGTACGGAGCCAGCACCGGCAGCGTCGTCAACATCGTCACCAAAAGCGGCGGCGCGGACTTCCATGGCGAACTCAGCGGCTTGTGGCGGCCCACCGGCCCGGAAGCTGCGCTCTCAGGATTCACCTCCGCTAACGCGACCAGCGGCAATCAACTCACAAGCGACCGCCTGATCCAGGAGTCGTTCGCCCTCGGTGGTCCAGTCAAGTTTGACGACAAGACACGCTTCTTCCTCGCCGGAGAACACAGCGCCGAGCGTAAGGCGTCGCCCATTACCTCGCCCCTCGCGCCCGGCAGCTACATCGGCGTCTATCAGGACTGGCTCGGCTTCCTGCGGCTCGACCACCAGTTCAACGACCACAACAACGCCTTCTTCCGATTCAACGCCGACGCCTTCTTCGACACCAATCCCAACGGCATCGTTGGCGGAAGCTCCCTGCCCACCGTTGCCCGGGTCTTTCGCCGCCGCACCTACTCCGGCGAACTCGGCGACACCGCCCTGCTGGCGCCCCACCTCCTCAACAGCGCGCGCCTGCAGTTCCAGCTCGCCTCGCCCATCACCCAGTTCGACCCCGTCGTCTACGGTACGCAATTCATCGTGACAATCCCTGCGCTCAACAACTCGCGATTCACCACCGGGACCTCGCAGGCAGCGCTGCTGATGAACCGCCAGTACCAGGTCAGCGATACGCTGACGGTGACGCTCGGCCGGCATCAGGTCAACTTCGGCGGCAACGCCATCCTCGCCCACACTGGCGGCAACAGCAAGGAGTTCGGCGGCCCCAGCTTCCTGGGTACGTTCACCTACAACAACTGCACGGGACCAGGCGGTACGCCCACGACGGCCCAGCTTCAGGCCTATTGCGAAGGCCCCGCGTACCTCGGCAACATCGCCAATGTCGCCAGCTACAGCCAAAGTTTCGGCAACGCGGTCTATGCCGTCGACGACGCCCTCTGGTCGCTCTTCGTGCAGGACGACATCCACGTCAGCCAGTCGCTGACCGTCAACGCCGGCGTCCGCTACGAGCGCCAGACCTTCACCGATGCCAAGCTCAACTTCGCGCCGCGCCTCGGCTTCGCGTATGACATCGGCGGTGGCGGCAAGCTCGCCATTCGCGGCGGCTTCGGTATCTATCATTCGCAGATCGTCGACAACGCCCAGGCCAACTACGCGCTCACCGGCCCCACCGGGGTCTTTACCTACTCCGCAACACCCGGGCAGAACGGCTTCCCCACCAGCATCGCCGCTGCGCCTCTGCCTGTGCTGCCGACTGGTGCGGCCGTACCGCTGCGCAGCGTGTATCTGCGACCCGGCAACAGCGCCTACTACAATCAGTTCTTCCCGACATCGACCCTCGTCGGCTATCCCGACAAGCTCCTCAACCCCTACTCGGAGCAGTACACCCTCAGCGTCCAAGGGCAACTCGGCAGGGGGTGGATCCTCAGCGTGGACTACGTCGGCACGCATCAGCTGCACAACGTGCGGCCGCTGGATGTCGATGCCCCCGCCTCCTTCATCCGCACCGCGCAGGGCCAGACGCGCACCGCGCAGGCCGCCAATTGCACCCGTCCCTACTGGATCTACTGGTACGCGCAGGCCGGCAAGACCTGCAGCCCCACTGCCGCGAGCTCGCCGCAACCGCCGTACAGCGTCATCCAGTCCGACGTCAATAACGGCTACCTGCACTACAACGCGCTCGACGTGAACCTCCACCACGTCTTCAGCCGTTCCTTCGAGGCGCTCGTCAGCTACACCTGGTCGCACACCCTCGATAACGTAGATCCCGACGCCACCAGCCAGAACCCGAACGACCCGCTCCAGACCGGACGCGCGGAGTACGGCAACGCGCTCTACGACCAGCGCAATCGCCTCGTCATCAGCGGCTTTTACGTGCTTCCGCTCAAGGTGCACTTCGGTGGAATCGCCTCGCTGGCCGGAGGCCTGCCCTACAACCTCACCACCGGGACAGTGAACAGCGGAGACACCGGGGCAACCACCGATCGGCCGGCCATCAACGGTGTCGTCGTCGGCCGGAACGTCGGCCGCGGCACCTCCATCTACTACGTCGACCCCTTCCTCAGCCGCGTCTTTTCTTTCCACGACCGCCTCAGACTCGACCTTCGGACCGAGGCCTTCAACGTCCTGAACCACGCCAACTTCGTCTCGTTCAACGGCGCATACGGTAACGGAGCCGCACCCGCAACCCTTGGCGCGCCGGCCTTCGGCGTCACGGCCCAACTGCCGGCGCGCTCATTGCAGTTCGTCGCCAAGCTATCGTTTTAGCTGTTGTCCGTTTCGAGCTGACAGCTGTCAGCTGAATAGCTCACAGCTCATAAATCAGTCTTCGCCAAACCGCCGCAACACCATCCGGAGAGCCCGTTGAATTTCAACCATCGCCGCTTAGCCGCTTCCGCCATCGTTCTCACGGCAAGCCACGCGCTCGCGCAATCCAACACCGGCTCCATCGTCGGCCACGCGGCAGACCCCGCCGGCAAACCCGTCGCAGGTGTCACAGTCCTCGTCCAGAACACCGATCTCTCCGCCAGGCGCACCGCCGTCACCGACGCCCAGGGAGACTTCCGTGTCGCCGGCCTCGTCCCCGGCGCCCTCACCGTTGAGGCCAAAGGCCAGGGTCTCGCTACGCGGCGTCCGGTGCGGGTCACGCTCGGCCTCGGGAGCACCGTGCAGGTCACGCTGCAGTTAGTCGTCCCGCGCGTCGAACAAAAGGCCACCGTCACCGCCCGGCGCGCGACGTCAGAAGGCAACACCGTCGCTCCGCCCGTCAACAAGGAGGAGGCCTCGGTCAGCAATTTCTTCGCCGGTATGACCGTGACGTACCTCCCCAATCGGGACCGCGACTTCGCGCAGTTCGGCCAGCTTGGTGCCGGTACCACCGAAGACTCCGACGGCAATGGCGCCATCGTCGCCGGCCAGCGAGCGTCTGCCACCATCACGCAGGTAGACGGCGTCAGCTTCAACGATCCGCTCCAAGGCGGGCGGCGCGGCGCGAAAGACGGTACCTTTTTCCTGCCCCAGACCGTCGTTCGCGAGTTCCAGATCGTGCGCTCCGGCGTCACCGCAGACGTCGGCGGCACCAACGCGGGTCTGATCAACGTCGCGACCAAAGAAGGCTCCAACCGCCTGCACGGCGAGGCCTTCTACACCGTACGTCCCGCCTGGGCCACCTCCGCCGATGCCTTCGGCCACAGCCTCAACGCCGGCCAGAACACCTTTGGCTGGTCCGACGGCGGCCCCATCCGCAAAGACCGCATCTTCTTCTACGCCGGCTTCGAGCAGGACCTGCTGCGTGCACCCTGGTACGTCCAGTTCCAGCCGCAGGCAGCCGGAGTCAATGTGCCAGCAGCGCTCTCCGCCCAGCAGGGTGAGGTCGCGCACCACAGCCGCCCGACCGCCGTCTTCGCTCGTGGTGACGCGCGCATCAACGAGGCCAACACGCTCAACATCCTGATCGCCGCCAACCGTGTCAGCGCCGTCAACCTGGGCGACGGTTCCACTCGCGGCATCGCGGCGGCCACCCACGCGGAGGCGCTCAGCGGCCAAAGCATCTGGTCGAAGGTCGGCCTCACGACGCTCGTCAATCAACGCAGCGTCAATCAATCCGCCATCTCCTGGTCGCTCGATCACCGCAACCTCGCGCCCAACTCTTCCGCGCCGGAGGTCGTCATCAACGGCTTCGCAACCCTCGGCGGCAACGCCCTTGGCTCCCACCTCTACACCTCGCGTCAGCTTCAACTCATCGACACCCTGACCGTCACGCGCGGCGGCGCATCGCTCGATCTCGGCGGTGCCTTCGCCTACAGCCCGGCCTACGAGCAGCAAGAAGCGAACCTCAACGGCCGCTTCGACTACAACTCACTAACCGCCTACCTCGCGAACTCCCCGCGCCGCTATCAGCAGACATTCGCCACCGGCGCGACCCGCTATGAAGGCTCGGTCAAAACCCTCGGCCTGTACGCAAATGGCAAGCTGCCCGTCGGCAAATCGGTCACACTGACGGCTGGCCTACGCTGGGACGGCCAATGGAACCCGCAGCCCCAGCACCCCAACGCCGCCATCGCCCAAACCCGTTCCATCCCCAACGACCTCACCCAGTGGCAGCCCCGCCTCGGCATCGCCTGGACACCCACGGCGAAGACCGTCGTCCGCATCTCGTCCGGCCTCTACTCCGCGCAAACCCCCGCCACCATCTTTCATCGCATCGCCGCCGATAACGGCGCGCAAACCATCGTCGCCGATAGTTACTTCGACCCACAGATTCTTGCCACTCCCCTTCTCACCGGCGTCGCCTACAACAAGCCGCCAGTCGGTCTTACGACCCCCGCCGCCCTCGTCGTGGGCATCGACCCGGCATTCCGCAACCCGCGTTCCCTCCAGATTGCTGCCAGCGTCGATCAGGAGATCAACCCCAAGCTCTCCCTGTCGGCCGGCATCCTGCACAACGAGACATGGCGTCTGCAGCGCCGCCTGGACCTCAACCTGAATCCGCCGACCACCACCGTCGCCGGCCTGCCCGCCTTTTCGACGACGCGCCCCAACCCCGCCATCGGACGGTTGCTGGTCAACCAGTCGAACGCCGACTCCGACTACACCGGCATGCTGCTCTCGGCGTCGGCCCAGGTCACGCGCCGGTCAACGCTGCTGGCCAACTACACCCTCTCCCAGACCCACGACGACGACTCTTCGTCAGCGTCCGACCCCTACGGCATCGACGCCGCGCTCAGCCCCTTCAACCTCCCTGCCGAGCGAGCGCTCTCCAATCAGGACATTCGCCACGTCCTCAACCTGAGCGCGATCTTCGACCTGCCGCTCGGCTTCAAGCTGAACCCGCTTCTGCTCCTGCATTCAGGCCGCCCTTACACCCCGATCATCGGCTTTGACACGCAACATGACGCCAACGATTGGAACGATCGCGCGGTAGTCAACGAGTTCCTTGCCGGACGGAACTCCCAGCGGCAGCCGGCCTTCTCCAACCTGGACCTGCGCGTCGTGAAGGACTTCACGCTCAAGGGTCAGGGACACCACCTGGACCTCTTCATGGATGTCTTCAACCTGATCGGCTCGGCGAACCGGGACTTCGGCCCGCAGTCTGTAAGCCTGTACGGCAATGCGGCGTCGCCGGTTGCCAGCGCAGGCCAAGCGCTCTTTGCGCCCGATTCCACACGCATGGGCGGAGCTCGCGCTATCCAATTCACGGCCCGCCTGGTCGGCTTTTAGCGCGATTGACTCCGTGCCCAAGGCACGGCAAAAGCAGATTCCTGC
>JANXWZ010000170.1 GCA_025350865.1 Rhodanobacteraceae bacterium | reverse complement strand
GATCTGGAAGACGGGGTCGCCGGAGAGGTAAAGTGCGAGCGCCTCTTTCGGCATGCCGTAGGCCAGCGGGCTGGAGTTATCGACGTCGATGTGCAGGGTCGAGCCGGGGCACCAGAACTGCTTGGAGCTGACGCCTGCCAGTACGTTGCGAGCGCGGACGCCGAGCTTGTCGATGGCGAAGTTGCTTGCCTGGCCGAGCGTGACGACGGTTCCGCCCTTCTGCACGAAGTCTTTGAGGGCGGTGACGCCGGTTTCGCCGAAGCCGGTGCGGTACTCAGGCGGAGTAGCCTCGCGGCCGAAACCTTCGCCGCCGCCACGGCCTGCTCCGGCGGCGGCTGGTTCGCCGGTCAGGGTTGCGGTGGAGTCGTCGGGGAACAGGATGACGTCGAATTTGGCGTTCAGGTCGCCCTTTTTGAGTTCGGGATCGAAGAGGTTGGTGGCGTCGAAGTCGAAGTGTTCGAGCAGCCAGCGGGTCCAGCCTTCGTCGACGTTGCCACCGCCGTAGCGCTGGTAGAGGCCGATGCGCATGCGCTTGATGGGGTGCGTTCCCGTGGTGGGGATTGACGCGACGGGATTGAAATCAACGCCGGTTGCGGTGGCGATGGCCTTCATATCAGCTTCGGATCCGCCGGTGACGAGGAAGTCGCCGGGGGTGAGGCCGGGGGCTGCAGTATCGATGCGGCTGACCTTGATGCCCTTGGCCTGAAGCTGATTGACGGCGAGGAAGGACGCGTCCAGCTTGACCGAGAGCGTGTAGCCGGGCTTGCCGGGGGTGAGCTTGCCGGGCGGGAGAGGGGCGGCGGTGATGAGTTTGGCGTCAACATTGAGTGGGCCGGCCAGGTGATCGACGCGGACGCCCATCATCTCGTTGATGGCGTCGGTGGAGAGGTCGTAGGGGCGGATGGGATCACCGTTCTTGTCGCGGGTCCAGTCGTTATCGGGGAAGAAGTTGCGGTCGAGGAGGTTCTTTACGAGGCCCATCTTGGGCTGCGCGAGCGGGATGATGTAGGAGCCCGCCTCGTAGAAGTGGCAGTCGGCGGTGGTGAAAGGTTTCTCAGTCTTCTGGATGTCGATGCCCTGCACCAGCAGCTTCTGGATGAGGAAGTTGACCGTAATGGGGTCAAGCTGGTTGGCAGGAATGACGTACTGGTTCAGCGGGTTGGCGGCACCGCGGGCGGTCTGGTTCTTGGCCTTCTGCCAGGCGTTGTACAGGACCGTCTCGCGATTGCGCGCGGCGATATCCATGGCGGCCCAGGCTGCGGTCTTCTGCATGTTGACGATGTCGCGCAGGTGCCACCAGCCGCCGGGCCATGGGTCTGGAAATATGGTCTCTTCTTCGTATTTGGGCAGTTGCGAAGACTTATGTCATCGGTAGGTTCGCCGAGGAATGCCAGCAGAAGAAGAAGTAAACGCCTCCAGGTCGGCTGGAGCGGCGGTCTGATATCTCGATGCCATCGCGTTTCTCCTATCAGGGCGTGAAACGCTCGACAGTCGCAAAGGCCGCCAACGCTTATCTGGCCGAACGCGCGGTGGCGGACTTCAATCCCGTCACGCTCGACCGATCCCTGGCCTTGCCCGGGGCCAATGAACCAATAGGGCGCGGTCCACCGTCCATAGCCGTAGCATTCGGTCGCCAATTGATACATAGCGACATCCAACTCCGAATTTGTTGGTGTTGGAGCTTGCATGTTGGTCCGCTACTTATCGCTCAATTCAAGCTGCTGCTTTGCTCCCCACGATGCAGGTTCTTCGTCATAGCGGACCCATCGCATGAAGCCTTCCGTACCGCCGTACTCGGCGATTTCATCCTTCAGAAGTCCACGAAGCTTTTCAGTCAACCTTTATGCGCGTTCCGATGGGGTCTCAATTGGCATCTCTGGTTTCTGCTTCATATGGTTCAACCTTCTTGATTTTGGAACCAGTACTTGAAATGCCGTCATTCTACCTGTGAGAAAAACAACTACGGAGATTCTGGCTGCACAAGAATGACCTCAGTGGTGATCTGGGCGGTCGTGGCGGGGACCCGGCATTTGTTTTGGACTACGGGGTCACGCTCCCATTGAATGTCGTGCACGATTCAACCGTCCCGGCGTTCAGGCCGGTGCGGAACCACTGCTCGCGCTGAGCGCTGGAGCCGTGGGTCCACGACTCGGGGCTCACGGAGCGTCCGGCCATCTTTTGCAGGTGGTCGTCGCCTACGCTGGCGGCGGCGGAGAGGGCCTGGGTGATGTCGTCGGGGTGGACGATGCCGCGCTGCTCGGTGGAGTGCGCCCAGACGCCGGCGAAACAGTCGGCCTGCAGTTCGAGGTCGACAGAGAGATGGTTGCGCTCGCCGGAATTCTGCTGGGCGAGGCGAGTTTCGCGACCTTCGATTCCCCGCAGCTTCTGGATGTGGTGGCCCAGCTCGTGGGCGATGACATAGGCCTGGGCGAATTCGGCGGTTGAGCCGCCGAAGCGCTTAAGTTCATCCCAGAAGCCGAGGTCGATGTAGATTTTTTCGTCCTGCGGGCAATAGAAGGGTCCGGTGGCCGATTGCGCGGTTCCGCAGCCGGAGTAGGTGGCGTTTCGGAAGAGGACCAGCTTGGCGTGGCGGTATTGCTTGCCATCCTGATCGAAGATGCCGGTCCATGTTTTCTGGGCGTCGTCGAGCACGAAGCTGATGAGCTGGACGTCGCGGTCGTCGCCCGCAGGATGGGCGCGGGGAGTTGCGGGTGCAGCGTCGTAGGATTGGGTGGGCTGGGACTGGCTCTGGGATTGGGGGCTGCCGCCGCCGGAGAAGAGGCCGCCGAGGAAGTTGTGGCCGGTGATGAGCGAGATGACGAGCAGGACGATAAATCCGATGATGCCGATTCCGCCGCCACCACCGCCGAGGTTGAATCCGCCTCCGCCGCCGCCTGAACTGTCGCGCCGGTCTTCTACATCGCTGCTTACTCCGCCTGGTGTCCAGTCCACTGTTGCCTCCGAATGTTGCTGTGACGAGTTTATGGGATGCGGATTGGAAGGGCTAGTTTGTGCGGAGGGCCGGATTTGTGCAACCCACCTTAAACGAAGATGCCGTTCGAGATGGGGCGCCCAGGCAGTGTTGGGCTAGTCTTGAGGGATGGGCGAAGTGCGGAAGCCGAAGCTTGGGCAGAATTTTCTGGTGGATGACGCGGCGCGGCAACGGATCGTTGATGCGCTGGGCGATGCGAGCGCGCGGACTGTGGTTGAGATTGGGCCGGGACATGGGGCCATCACGGACATTTTGGCGGGGCGAGCGAAGCGGCTGGTGGCGATTGAGCTGGACCGGTCACTGGCTCCGGAGCTTCGGTTCCGGTTCCGTGAGCAGCCGCAGGTCGAGGTGGTCGAGGCGGATGTGTTGACCGTGAACCTTGGCCGGTTTGCCGAGGCCGATGAGACCGTGGATGTGGTTGGGAATTTGCCGTATTACATTACGTCGGATATTCTGCTGCATCTGTTTGCAGCGGCGGCAGAAGGCAAACTGGGACGGGCGGTGCTGATGATGCAGCGTGAAGTGGGCGAGCGGGTCGCGGCGGCTCCAGGGGTGAAGGATTACGGGTTGCTCTCCGCTACGACGCAGATGTATGCCGAGGTAGAACACCTGTTTACGCTGCCGCCGAGCGCTTTCAGTCCGCCGCCGGATGTCTTTTCCTCGGTGGTGCGGCTGCATTTTCGGCCCCGATTTGCGGAGCTGGGCGTGGATGCGAAGGGATTCGACCGGTTTCTGAAGCAGGCGTTCGCGCAGAAGCGCAAGACGCTGAAGAACAATCTACAGTTCGCAGGCTACGACGCGGAGTCGATGGCGCGTGGCTGGCCGGTGGGGTTGGAGCCGCAGGTGAGGGCGGAGGGAGCTTCGCTGGAGATGATGGCGGAGTTGTACCGGGGCTTGCGGAGCTAGGACGACAGGTCGAAAGACAAACACGGAGATTCTGGCTCTGCCAGAATGACGGCTCATCAATGTGTGGCCGCTTGCAGGAGGCCGGCGGCGCGTTTGCGGACGCGGTCCATCACCTGCATATCATCGCAGAGCGACTGGAGGACCGGCGCGATGGTGGCGACCTCAAGGGCGCGGCCTTCCTTCACGTTGTCGACCAGAATGGAGAGTTCGTGGTCTAGACCGAGGCGATCGTAGCGATGTTTCAGGTCGAGGCTGCGGCCTTCATCGAGCGTCTCTGCGATCCCCTGGAAGGTCTCAGTGATGCCCGCTACGGATTTGTTTTCCGTGTAGTTATAGGTGCAGTGCATGGAGCCGTCTGCGGTGGTGTAGGTGATGGTCTTGGAACCGGTGTCCGCGATGTTCTTGAGCTTGGACTCGCAGGTTCGGAAGCTATCGGCGCTGCGGGCGCGGTCGAACAGCATGGCGGCTGTCTTGGCGGAGAGCGCAATGGTGCGCATGGTGGGGGTGGGTGGCGGAGCCGCGACTCCGGGGTAGGTCGGCGCGTACTTGGAGGGGGGAGCGACGCTGGAGTAACTGGCGGTGTAGGTTCCGGTGCCGTCTTTCTGCAGGTTGAAGGTGTATTCGGGGACAGGCAGGCCGGGACGCTCGAAGTGGAAGGCGAGGGTCTCACCAATGGGCTTTTGCGCGGAGCCCGTTGCGGCTGCGGTGGCCGCCAAAAGCATCAACACGCGGGCTTGGACGTTCATCGCGAAACTCCTTCAGGATGGGGGCCCGAGTGATTTAGACGCGCGGCCGGGAGTTTGGCGTTGAGGACGGTTTGCACTTCGGTCTGGGCGGTGTGGAGGTGGCAGATCGCAATGGCGAGGGCGTCGGCGGCATCGGCGGAGCTGAAATCGCCTTCGAGGCGGAGCAGCCGCTTGACCATGAACTGCACCTGATCCTTGGCGGCCAGGCCATAGCCGACGACGGCGGATTTGATGGAGAGCGGTGCATATTCGGCCACGGGACGGTTGCAGGTGGCGGCGGCGAGCATCGCGACTCCGCGGACCTGGCCGAGCTTGAGGGCGGACTTGGCGTTGGCGGCGAAGAAGACCTCTTCAATGGCGACGACGTCCGGGGCGTGGAGTTCGATCTGAACACAGAGTTCTGCGTAGACCTGGGCGAGACGCTGCGGGGTGGCGTGCTTCTTGTTGAGCCGGATGGTTCCGTCGGCGACGTGCTGCAGGCGCGAGGTGGCGGCGCGCTGGTCCATCTGCACCACACCGTAGCCGGTGAGTTCCGTGCCGCAATCGATTCCGAAGACTCGCATGGGATGAGTCTAGCGGAAAGGTGGCGGGTCGTGGCGGAAAGACAGATACGGAGATTCTGGCTCCGCCAGAATGACGGCTGAGGGGGGGCTATTTCGAGATGCCGTCCATGGGCGAGCTTGCGGAGGCGTAGAGCTTGCGCGGCATGCGGCCGGCGAGGAAGGCTTCCCTACCCGCCTCGACAGCCTTGCCCATCGCGGAGGCCATCAGGACGGGGTCTTTGGCGCCGGCGATGGCGGTGTTCAGGAGCACGGCGTCGAAGCCCATTTCCATGGCGAGTGCGGCGTCGGACGCGGTTCCGAGCCCGGCGTCGACGATGAGCGGGACTTCGGTTATGAGCTCGCGCATCATGCGCAGAGTGCTGGAGTTGGCGATGCCGAGGCCGGTGCCGATGGGGGCCCCGAGGGGCATCACGGCAGCCGCGCCAACGTCGATCAGGCGCTTGGCGAAGACGATGTCGTCAGAGGTGTAGGGCAGGACGGTGAAGCCCTCCTTGACGAGAACGCGGGTGGCTTCGACGGTGGCCTGAATGTCCGGGTAGAGTGTTGGAAGATCGCCGATGACCTCAATCTTGACCCAGTCCGAGAGGCCGACCTCGCGGCCTAGTCGCGCGGCGCGGATGGCCTCGTCGGCGGTATAACAACCGGCGGTGTTGGGCAGGAGGAAGTATTTTGCGGGGTCGATGAAGTCGAGCAGCGACTCGCTGGTGCGGTCGAGATTGACGCGGCGTACGGCGACGGTGACCATCTCGGCACCGGAGGCAGCGATCGCTGCGGCGGTCTCGGGACCATCCTTATACTTGCCGGTTCCGACGATGAGGCGTGAGTTGAATGTGCGGCCGGCGATGACAAGGGGGTGCATAAGTTGATTTTACCCGGTTTATTTAGGGCGACCAAGGGCGACTGGAGGGCTATGCTGGGTTGCTGAGAAGTATGAAGGCTTCAATGACAACGGGCAGAACGCCCCGCCGGATTCGCTTTCGCGGGATTGCCAGGACGTTGTGGATTGCACTTGCGGTGCTTTTGACCGTGATGCTGGTTGAGGCGTGGTTTCGTCCGCCTCCTGAAGGATTTGCCGCCTATGCCCGGTTGAGCATTGGGACAATCGTGATTTGCTTAATTGTGGCGCCGTTCGCGGCCTCAGCCGTTATTGGGGTGACCCGCTGGATTCTCGGGCAGAAGGCTGAGGAAGAGGACGAGAAATAAAGCAGAATGCCCGCAACCCTTGTGGGCGGCGGGCATTCGGTCGGTGAACTGTTGATATTGACCTGAGGCATCCACACTCGGATGGGCCTCGGCGCGGAACTTCTGCGAACGCCAGGACTAGAGCGGGATGCTCTAAGCCTCAGTCACCTCACGTACCGTTTTGCTGCACAAATTACTGTCAATTTTCATAGGCTGGACCATCCTCCTTTCCCGTGTATAGAAACCATAGCGGATGCGGTGAGGGCGGGTCAAGGGTCTGCTGCGCGCGATAGGGATCAAGCATTCATTCGATCAACATCCGGTTCTGCGAGAATGGAGCGAAATGACTTCTATCAGGATTTTTAGCTGCCTTGCCGCGTGGGTACTGCTTGTGGCGTGCCACGGACAGGCACAGCAACCAGACACTCCGGCTGTAGCGCCGCCCTCCGACAGCGCTCCGGCGAGTGAGGGTTCGCCGGCGTTGTTTCCACATACGGACAAGACGCGGTACCTGATTCTCGGGCAGGCGAACATCATCTTTCAGGCGCATGCGCCGTTCCACTCGCCGTACTCAGGCGCGAACAGCATGCTTGGGCGGGGGGAATACAAGACTTCGCTGATCGGTACGCTGTATACCGGCTTCGAGGTGGTCAAGAAACCTCGCTTTGCGCTGGATGCGATTTTCGATATGGAGTCGGCCGGTGGGCGAGGGGTGTCGGAGGCGCTAGGTCTGGCCGGTTTTACGAATCTGGATGTGGTGCGGAACCCTACCCTGGGCTCGAAGCCTTATATGGCGCGGTACGAGATTCACCAGGTGGTGGGGTTTTCAGACAAGTTGGTGGATGCCGGAAGGACGCCGTTTTCGCTGCAGCCTAAGCTGCCGGATGTTCGGCTTGAGTTCTGGGTGGGGCGGATGAGTCTGCCGGACCTGCTGGATCTGAATTCGATTGGGACGGACTCGCATCTGCAGTTTCTGAACTGGTCGGTCGACAACAATGGCGCGTGGGATTATGCGGCGAATACCCGTGGATACACCGACGCCCTGGTGAGCGAGTTTACGGCGCACGCCTTTACGGCAAGGTACGCGTTGGCCGCGATGCCAACGGTGGCCAACGGGATCGACCTCTCGTACGACTTCAAGAAGGACAGTGGGCAGAATGTGGAGTTGGAGTTGCGGCGGAGTTTGCTGCCGGGCCGTAAGGGAGCAGTGCGGGTGCTGGGGTTTTTGAACCATGCCAATATGGGGAGCTACCGGGAGCAGAACCAGCTGGCCCTGAAGGGCGCGGCGGCTCCGGATATTACCGCGCATCCGCAGCGGACGACGAAGAAGTATGGGGTCGGATTGAACTTCGAGCAGGAGGTGAGCTCGAATGGCCGGGTGTTCGGGCGGTTTGGCTGGAATGATGGGGCGACGGAATCGTATGCTTATACCGAGATCGACCAGACGTTCGAGCTGGGCGCGGACTATTCGTTGAAGGGCTTCGGGCGGGCGGACGACAAGTTTGGGATCACGTTTGTGACGAATGCCGTGAAGCGGGATCACCAGTGGTATCTGGCGCATGGGGGGCTGGGATTTCTGCTGGGCGATGGCCATTTGCGGTATGCGCGGGAGGATATCGTGGAGGCGTACTACAACCTGCATCTGTGGAAGGGCGTGTACTACGCGCTGGATGGGCAGTTTGTGGCGCATCCGGGGTACAACGCGGATCGCGGGCCGGTGCTGGTAGAGAGTGTACGGATGCATGTGGATTTTTAGAGGCGTAAATTGAGAGCTTTAAGCTTGAAACGTATACTTCGGGTGTGAATCCTTTGCTTGGTTCGTTCGAGTTGATCGGCTTTATGCTGGGGCTGTTTTTCGGCAGCTTTTTGAATGTCTGCATCGTGCGGGTGCCTCGGGGCGAGAGCGTGGTAAAGCCTCGGTCGCACTGCATGGCGTGTGGGCATGGGGTGCGGTGGTATGACAATCTGCCGGTTTTGAGTTGGGCGCTGCTGCGGGGGAAGTGCCGGGATTGTGGGGTGGGGATTTCGTGGCGGTATCCGGTGGTGGAGTTGGGGGTTGGGCTCGTTGGAGCAATCACCTTCCAGAAATACTTCTTGATTCAGGTTTATAAGACTTCTCGTCTAATGGGCCCTACATCCGGCGAGTACATCGAGCTTCTCGTTTTCCCTATTTTGGGTTTCATCCTCATCGGCCTAATCGCCATCGATTGGGAGTGGCATCGCCTTCCGGATGAATTTACGCTGGGCGGGATTGCTGCGGGAATGTTTCTGGTGTGCGTGCAGGCAATCTTTCTAGGGCCCAAGGACAACCAGATCGTGTTGAGCACGACGAAGCAGCTGCGGATGAGCTCGCCCGGGAGCTTTGCGGCGCATGGGAATGTGTTTTTGACCGGGCCGGAGGCGCTCATCTTTGGGCGGCTGGCTGCTGTGGTGGGGGCGGCCCTGATTTTGCTGGTTGTCCGCTGGGTCTATAAGGCTCTGCGGAAGCGGGATGGGCTGGGGCTGGGCGATGTGAAGATGCTGGCGATGGTAGCGGCGTTCCTGGGCTTCTGGCCGGCGGTCCTGACGCTGTTTCTGGGGACGATGCTGGCGGCGGTCTATGGGATTGCGCTGATGATTCGGGGTAAGGCGCATGGGCTGACGAAGCTGCCGCTGGGGAGCTTTCTGGGGGTGGCGGGATTGTTTGTGGCGTTGTTTGGGGCGGGGATGATTGAGTGGTATCGGGGATTGCTGGGGTTGGCTTAGCTCCCTCGGGTCGACTTTGCCGATGCCCATCTTAGGTCCGATGAAGCTGGACCGAAGATGGGGCACCCGAATTTGTGGGGGGATTGTTGCGGGACTGAAAACAATCCGGTTCGGCTACGATACACACAGCCTGCGGCTTGACTCTTGACGGCCATGCTTCTAGCTTTAAGACTGGCCATGCAGACAACCCCTTACCCGTACGTCTGGCAGTACCTTCCGCTTGTCCTTCAGATCCTCGCTGCGCTTGCGATGGCGGTTGGCATGGTGGCGGCATCCTTCTTTATCGGCAAGCATAAGAATTCCCGGACCAAGTCCGGCACGTATGAGTGCGGCATGGAACCGGTGGGTGATGCGCGCGGGCGGTTTTCGGTGCGGTTCTACATGGTTGCGATGTTGTTCATTCTGTTCGACGTGGAAGCCGTGTTTATGTTGCCGTGGGCGGTCATTTTCAAACAGTTACCGCACCTGACCGGCTCGCGCATGTTCGGCTTCTGGGAGATGCTGGTGTACCTCGGCTTCGTCGCCGTGGGACTGTTTTACGTCTGGAAAAAGGGCATCCTGAACTGGTCCAACGATAAGGGAGACCTCTAACTATGTATGATCCCGCGACGAAGGTCACCGGCATTGATGCGTTCCAGCAGAATTACGTGGGCGATGCGGCGACTGCGGTCGTTGCGACCGAGCAATTTGTCGATGCCAAGTTTGATCGCGGCGAGCTGACGGTGGAAGTGAAGCGCGAAGGCATCATCGCCATGGCGCAGGCGGTGCAGGCCGATGGCTACAACTTTCTGATGGATGTGACGGCGGTGGACTGGTACCCGTCGGAGCCGCGATTTCAGGTGACGTATCACATTCTGTCGCACTCGCTGAAGAAGAAGATCAGGCTGATCGTGCGGCTGGATTCAGGCGACGCGGCGGTCGACTCCATGACTGCGGTCTGGCCGTCGGCGAACTTTTACGAACGCGAAATTTTCGACCTGATGGGTATCCATTTCGGCGGACACCCGAACCTGACGCGGATCATGATGCCGACCGATTGGCAGGGACATCCGCTGCGCAAAGATTACCCGGTTGAGGGATACCGCTAATGGCTACTGCAGCACCAGACATGATCAACCCGGGCGTCGAGGATGTGCTTGCGGATTCGGCACGGCACGGCAATAAGGGCACCGGCGACCACACCATGATCATCAACATGGGCCCGCAGCACCCGTCGACGCATGGTGTTCTCCGGCTGGTCCTCGAAATCGATGGCGAGAGTGTGGTCTCGTGCGCGCCGGATATCGGGTATCTGCATACGGGCATTGAAAAGACCTGCGAGGCGAAGTTTTACCAGCAGGTGGTGCCGCTGACCGACCGCATCGACTATCTGTGCCCGATGACCAACAACTGGGCTTACTGCATGGCGGTGGAGCAGTTGCTGGGGCTGGAGATTCCGGAGCGCGCGGAGTATCTGCGTGTTCTGTTGAATGAGTTACAGAGAATTCAGTCGCACCTTGTCTGGCTGGGCACTCATGCGATGGATATCGGCGCGCTGACCGTGTTCCTCTACTGCTTCCGCGAGCGCGAAAAGCTGCTGCGAATCTTTGAAGGCATCAGCGGCCAGCGGATGATGACGAGCTACATTCGCATCGGCGGCGTGTCGATGGAGCCGCACGCGGACTTCTACAAGCAGGTGCAGGATTTCCTGACGGAGTTCCCGTCGAGGATTGAAGAGTACGAAGGCCTGCTGCAGACGAATCCGATCTGGATCGGGCGTCTACAGGGTGTGGGTCATCTTTCTGCCGCAGACGCGATTGCGCTGGGCGTGACGGGGCCGCCGCTGCGGGCCTCGGGCGTGGACTGGGATATGCGGCGCGATATGCCGTACTCGATCTACAGCAAGTTCAAGTTCAAGGTGCCGACCTCGACTGTGGGCGACGTTTGGGCTCGCTATATCGTCCGTATGCAGGAGATGCGGGAGTCCGTCAGCATCTGCCAGCAGGCGTTGGACGGGATGCCGCGTGAGGGCCGCATTGTGGCCGACGCGCCCAAGATTATCCTTCCGGATCGCGAACAGATGAAGACGCAGATGGAAAGCCTGATCCACCACTTCAAGATCGTCACTGAGGGCTTTGGCGTGCCGGCCGGCGAGGTGTTTTTGACGATCGAGGCTCCGCGCGGATTGATGGGGTATTACGTGGTTTCGGACGGAACGGCGAAGCCTTATCGGGTGCATATGCGGAATCCGGGGTTCGCTACGCTGCAGGCGCTGGAGACGATGTGTAAGGGTCGGCTGCTGGCGGATGTGGTGGCTGTGATTGGAAGTATCGATATCGTCTTGGGCGAGATCGACCGATAGTGGATGCGATCCTCAGCGTCGAACTTTGGACGTCATGGGCTTCGATGCTGAGGGTTTATGCTGCAGCGCACGGTTTGACGAGTACGCACCATGCGGTGGTTGAGGTTGGAGCGGAAGAGATTGTTTTACGGGTTGCCGAGCGCTGGACGCGGTTTACGCGGGATGAGATGAGTACGAACGAAGGGGTGGCGGTTCCCTTCTCGATGCAGGAAGATGGACGGATTCGGATTGGGGATGTAGAGGACGAGATGGATATGGCCGCGGAAAGGGTTGCGCGGGAGATGTTGGTAGGGTAGGACAAGCAAGGCAGAAGCAGATCCCTACGGGATGACAAATGAAAACAGGCAAAGCAAGTGCAGAAGCAAATCTCTGCGGGATGACACATGAAAACAAGCAAAGGCAAGTGCAGAAGCAGATCCCTACGGGATGACAAATAAGGAAACCAAAGATGTGTCGCTTTTTTGTTTGTCATCCCGTAGGGATCTGTTTTCGGGAGTTGCAACATCCCAACGGAGTGACAGGTCTTCCCAGGTTGGATTGATGCTCTCAATTAAGGCAATCTTTTTCGCGCGGTTCCAGTCTTTGAGTTCTTTTTCCCTGGCAATAGCTGTGTTGACGTACTGAAAGACCTCGTAGTAAACAAGCCGATCAATGTTGTATCGAGCGGTGTAGGTGTCGGGACGGTGTTCGCGATGTTGCTTGACTCTTACGTGAAGGCCATTTGTAAAGCCGATGTAGAGTTGCCGGGATCGGCTGGCAAGGATGTAAACGAAGAATGTGTACTCTTTCCACGGCGGCATGGTGGGAGGATAGCAAACAAAGGCAGAAGCAGATTCCTCCGCTTCGCTACGGAATGACAAAAAAGAGTGCTACGGAACGACAAATAAGTGGGCTGCCGAATTACAAAAGTTTCAAAGGTATTCTGTAAGAGGTCTGGATAAGCATGAGCGCGATTGCCAATTCGATTTTTTCGCCGGAAGCGGCGGCCAGGTTCGACAAGCTGGCGACGATCTATCCGGTGAAGCGCTCGGCGCTGGTACCGATGCTGCTGTATGCGCAGGATGAGATTGGGTATGTGAGCGAGGCAGCGATCCAGGAGATTGCGAAGCGGCTCGACCTGTTCGATCTCGACGTGCGCAACGTCTTGAGCTACTACTCCATGCTGCGGACCAAGCCGGCTGGCAAGTACAACGTGCAGGTGTGCACGAACATCAGCTGCATGCTGCGCGGCGGGTACGAGATTCTGGATCACTGCAAGGCGAAGTTGGGCATTGGGCACAAGCAGGTAACGGCGGACGGCCAGTTTTCGCTCGAAGAAGTCGAGTGCATTGGGGCCTGTTGCTGGGCTCCAGCCATGCAGGTGAACTACGACTTCCACGACGATCTGACGACGATCAAAGTGGACGCGATCCTTCAGGATTACGCTGAAGGCCGCGGAAAGGACGTGAAGTAAATGCCTACCTTTGTCTCGCATCCTGAAGAAGTAATTGTGTTGAAGAAGCGCTGGGGTCAGGGCGCTGCCGATATCGAAAAGTACCTGGAACTGGACGGCTACAAGGCTGTGCAGGAGGCGATCGCGCAGGGGCCCGAGTGGATCGTCAGCGTGATGAAGGCCAGCGGCCTGCGCGGACGCGGCGGCGCGGGGTTTCCGACCGGCATGAAGTGGAGCTTCGTGCCGAAGGTGAGCGAGAAGCCGAAGTATGTTTTGGTGAATGGCGACGAATCGGAACCGGGAACCTGTAAAGATCACGTAATCTTCCTCGAAGACCCGCACTCAGTGATTGAAGGCACGATGATCGCCGGGTTGGCGATCGGCTCGAAGCTGGGCTTTATCTATCTGCGCGGAGAGTATCGGTACCTGCTGAAGATCGTCGAGAAGGCCGTTGCGGATGCTTATGCGAAAGGCTTTCTGGGGAAGAACATCTTTGGCAAGGAAGGCGTGGACTTCGACATCATTACGCAGACCGGCGCTGGCGCTTACGAAGTTGGCGAAGAGTCGGCGCTGATGGAGTCGCTCGAAGGCAAGCGCGGTGTACCGCGCATCAAGCCTCCCTTCCCTGCCATCGTTGGGCTGTATGGTGGGCCGACGGTAATCAACAACGCCGAGACGATTGCCAGCGTGCCGCACATTTTGATGATGGGCGGCGAGGCCTACGCGAAGCTTGGGACGGAACGGAACGGCGGGACGCGGCTGTTCGGGATCTCCGGGCATGTGGAGCGCCCGGGCGTGTATGAGCTGCCGATGGGCTACTCTCTGCGCAAGGCGATCTATGAGGTTGCGGGTGGGATCAAGGGCGGCAAGAAGCTGAAGGCGGTTGTCCCCGGCGGCTCCTCGTGCCCGGTTCTTACTGCCGACGAAATCGATGTTGGCCTGGACTTCGACCAGATGGGTAAGGCTGGGACGATGTTGGGCTCGGGCGGGATCGTGGTGCTGGATGAGACGGTTTCCATCGTCGAGTTTGCGCTGCGCGTGATTAGTTTTTACCAACACGAAAGCTGCGGCTGGTGCATCCCGTGCCGCGAAGGTACGGACTGGATCAAGAAGACGCTGGGCCGTGTGTATGCTGGCGGCGGCACGAAGAAGGACGTTGATAACGTGCAGTATCTCGCCGAGAACATGATGGGCCGGACGTTCTGCCCGCTGGGCGATGCCGCTGCGATGCCGACGCTGGGGTTCGTGAAGAAGTTCAGGAAAGAGTTTGAGGATTACATCGACGGGCACAAGGCCGGTACACCGATTATGACGGAACAGCAACTGGTTGGGGCGGGACACTAGACATGGCTGATGTGACGATAACTGTCGATGGGAAGAAGGTCACCGCGCCGGCGGGAACGCTGCTGATTGAGGCGTGCAAGACGGCGGGGATCGAGATTCCTGCGTTCTGCTACTACCCCGGGCTCTCGCTGCAGGGCGCATGCCGCATGTGCGTCGTGCGGCAGGAGAAGAACCCGAAGCTAGCGACGGCTTGCACCACTGCGATTGCCGACGGGCAGGTCTTTTTCACCGAGACGCCGGAGATCACGCAGGCTCGCAAAGCGACGCTACAACTGCTGCTGGGGAATCATCCGCTGGACTGCCCGGTGTGCGATGCGGGCGGCGAGTGCGAGCTGCAGGACATGACCTTCAAGTACGGTGCGGCGGACTCTTTTTATGCCGAGCCAAAGAACCATCGCGAGGAACAGAAGTGGTCGCCGGTGGTGTACTTTGACCGACCGCGCTGCATCCTTTGCTACCGCTGCGTGCGTATGTGCGGCGAGGGTATGGACGTGTTCGCGCTGGGGATTCAGAACCGCGGATCGTCGAGCGTGATCGCGCCGAATTCGCCGGCAGCTTTGAATCCTGACGATCTGGCGCATGTGGATTGCGAGCAGTGCGGCATGTGCATCGATGCCTGCCCGGTGGGTGCGCTGACTTCCGGCACTTACCGGTACAAGACTCGTCCCTGGGAGATGAACCACGTCGCGACGGTCTGCACGCATTGCGGCGATGGCTGCAAGACGACGCTGGGCGTGCGTTCGACCAGTGACGGCGCGGAGATTGTGCGTGGCGACAATCGCGATAAGAGCGGCATGAACGGGGATTTCCTTTGCAACAAGGGACGTTACGCATTCGACTTCGCAAACCACGACGACCGCATTACGACGCCGCTGGTTCGCAATGCCGCGGGCAAACTTGAGGCCGCGAGTTGGGAAGCCGCGTTCGACCACATCGGCAGGAAGCTGCGCATGGATGTTGATACGCGCGGCGGCGAGACGATTGGTGTCATCGGCGGCAACCGCCTTACGAACGAAGAGGCTTACCTGCTGCAGAAGTTTGCGCGGACAGTGTTGAAGACCAATAATATCGACCACCATCGCACAGCAGATCATGTTGCATTTGCCCAGGCGCTGGCGGGACAGAGTGGCCGCACGGCTTCCCTGCGAGATACGCTGACCTCTAAGACGGTACTGGTGGTTGGCGGCGATCCTTCGAACCAGTCGCCTGCCACGGCCTGGAATCTGCGGACTGCGGTGCGGAATAGCGGTGCGAAGTTGTATATCGCGAACACCGAGGACATCAAGCTGCGGCGGCAGGCGAAGGCGTTTGTGAAGCTGCAGCCGTTTGGGTATGGTGCGCTGGCTGGGTTCCTGGCGGGCGACGATTCTGCGGGTTCGAGCGCGGTGAATGATGTCGAGGCTCTGAAGACTTTCCGCGAGACTTTGAAGGCTGCTGAAGGGCTGCTGATCCTAGTCGGATCGGAGCTTCGCGGCGGGGATTTGAAGAAACTGGTTGAGTTTGGGCTTTCGATTCCGGATGCGAAATTTGCGCTGCTCTCCGACTACGTGAACTCCCGCGGTGCTGCGGATATGGGCTTGCTGCCGGACATGCTGCCGGGCTACACGCCGCTTGGCTCGGAACGCTTTGCAGAGTACGGCAAGGCTTCAACGCCGGGTCTCGATATGCTGGAGATGTTCGACGCGGCCGCCGCTGGTAAGCTCTCGGCGCTGTATGTTGTTGGGGCGAATCCGGTGCTGCGTTATGGGATCGATTCGGCTGCGTTGAAGGATACATTCGTGGTTGTGCAGGAGATGTTCATGACGGAGACGGCTGTGCTTGCCGATGTCGTGCTGCCTGCCGCGAACCTGTATGAGAAGGCCGGTTCGGTCACGAATCACTACGGCGACCTGCAGCAGGTAAATAAGGCCGGTGACCGTGCGGGCGTTCGATCGGATTTCGAGATGATCGTGCGCGTGGCAGACAAGATGGGCGCGCATATCCCGACGCTGATTCCCTTCGGCAAGGGCCTGCGCAGCGATATGGGCCAGACGCGCGGAGCCCAGTCGGGCGAGGCGGATCGTCATGCGGTTTGGTTGACAGCGCAGAACCTTGAACCGAGGCTCAGCCCGTTTGATCCGATGGCGATTCTGGATGAGATTCAGCGTTTGGTGCCGGGTTATGACAAGGTTCTGCGGCTGCAATTGTTGAGCGGGAACGACCAGCATTTGGAGACGGATTCGACGCTGGTTCAGATTGCGGGACAACGTAAGGATCTCGTGCTGCCTTCTGGCGACACGTTGTTTACCTCCGGAACGCTTGGCCATTACTCCGCGATGCTGCTTGATTTGCAGGCGAACGAGAGCCGTAGACTTCCAGTGCTCGACCAGACGGCGGCAGACTAAGTGAGAGCGACGAAAGAGACACGATGCATTTAACCGACTTCCAAATCTTTCTGCTGCTGAGCCTGCTGAAGGTCGCCGTCGTTCTGGTGATCACGCTGACGGCCGTGGCTTACACGGTGCTGCTGGAGCGCAAAGTGATTGGCCGGATGCAGAATCGGTGGGGGCCATCGCGGGTCGGTCCGTTCGGATTGCTGCAGCCGCTGGCGGATGGCATCAAGCTCTTCCTGAAGGAAGACCTTACACCGATGCTTGTGGATCGCCCGTTATTCCTGGCGGCGCCTGTGATCGCGCTTACGTGTGCGCTGGTTTCGGTCGCGGTAGTCCCGTTTGGCGCTGTGACGATCTATAAGGGCGTCGACCTGTTCGAGGTTGCGAACGTCAATGTGGGCCTGCTGGTAATCCTCGGGATCACATCGATTGGCGTATACGGAATTGCACTGTCGGGCTGGTCCAGCAATAACAAATTTGCGCTGCTGGGTTCGCTGCGGGCGACCTCGCAGATGATCAGCTACGAGTTGGCGCTGGGCTTGTCGCTGGTCGGCGTGGTGCTACGGGCTGGATCGCTGAATCTCCGGACAATCGTCGATTCGCAATCCGCGCACGGCATGATCAGCTGGAATATCTTCGGCGGGTTTCAGTTCGTCGCGTTCTTTATCTACCTGATGAGCGCTTACGCTGAGACAAACCGATCGCCGTTCGACCTGCCGGAAGCGGAAAGCGAGCTCGTGGCCGGGTATCACACCGAGTATTCGTCGATGAAGTTTGCGATGTTCTTCATGGCCGAATACGCGAACATGATTACCGTCTCGTGCGTGGCCACGTTGATGTTCTTCGGCGGGGCATCGAGCCCCTTCGGCCATCTGACCGACTTCGGCGGCCCGATCGCGATGGGGCTGCAGTCGATCTTCTGGTTCCTGTTCAAGATTGTTGCGTTTCTCTTCCTTTACATCTGGGTGCGTTCCACCCTTCCGCGTTTTCGTTACGACCAACTGATGGGCTTCGGCTGGAAGTTTCTGATGCCGGTGGCCATTGTGAACATTATCGTTACCAGCCTTGCAATGGCGCTGCACGCGAAGGTTTAGCAGCTTCGCTGTTTTACAATCGATTGGATACCTCACAGGATTTGTAACGGCTTCAGGGTTTCGAGAAGGACTCTACCGAATCATGCAACTTGCACTCTTCATCATCTTCGCCGCGCTGGCCATTGCAGGAGCGCTGAACCTGCTGCTGCAGAAGCACCCGATCAACAGCGCACTATCGCTGGTGGTGGTGATGCTGTCGCTGGCGGTGCTGTACTGGTCGCTGGGCGCGGAGTTCCTGGCGGCGGCGCAGGTCATCGTCTATTCAGGCGCGATCATGGTGCTGTTTGTGTTCGTCATCATGCTGCTGAATGCGGGTGAAGAGGAACACACCACTGGCAGCCGCGCGGCGTACTTCGCGGGTATTCCGGGGTCGCTCGCAGTCTTCTGCCTGTTGAGCTTCGTGTTTCTGCGCGAGAGCAAGGCTCTGGGCAACGTGCATATGAGCAACGCCCCGGCTGGCGCGATGAGCAACATCGCGCAAATCAGCGAAGTCCTGTTTACGAAGCTGCTGCTGCCATTTGAAGTGACGAGCATTCTGATTTTGGTGGCGATTTTGGGTGCCGTCGTTCTGGCTCGCAAGGAGGAACACGAGTGAGCACTGAAGTCCCCATCGCCGCATACCTGATCCTTGCCGCGATCCTGTTTTCTATTGGCGTTGGTGCGTTCCTCATCAAGCGCAACGTGATCTCGATCTTCATGTCGATCGAGCTGATGCTCAATGCCGTGAATCTTACCTTCGTAGCGTTCGCGCACAAGTGGGGCGCGGTCTCCGGACAAATTTTCGTCTTCTTCGTGATGGTGGTTGCGGCCGCTGAAGCTGCCGTGGGCCTCGCAATCATCATTGCCATCTTCCGCACGCGCAAGACGCTGAACGTGGACCAGATTAACCTGATGCAGAATTAGGAAGTTCATGACATTCAATCCCCTGCTGCTCTGGTACATTCCGCTGCTTCCCTTCGCCGGCTTCCTGATCAACGGAACGCTGGGCCGCAGGCTGCCGCGTCCTGCGGTCACCGTGATTGCCCTGCTGGCGACCGGTCTGCCCGCATCCATCGTGCTGATGCTGTGGCGGCGAATGACGGAGTCGGGAACGCTCTCGATCTCGAGCACCATCGGCCAGTGGATACATGTGACAGGGTTCCATGTCGACTTTACCTTCTCCGTCGACCACCTCACCATGATCATGCTGGCAGTGGTCACGGGCGTGGGGTTCCTGATTCATCTCTACTCCGCGGGCTACATGGCGCATGAGGATGGGTACTGGCGGTTCTTCGCTTACCTGAACCTCTTCATGTTCTTCATGCTGGTGCTTGTGCTGGCTGCAAACTTCCTGCTGCTGTTCGTGGGGTGGGAAGGCGTCGGGCTCGCGAGCTACTTGCTGATCGGCTTCTACTTCAAGAAGGATTCGGCGGCGAACGCGGGCAAGAAAGCGTTCATCGTCAATCGCATCGGCGACTTCGGCTTTCTGCTGGCGATGTTCTTGATCATCCTCCACTACGGCTCGCTGAGCTTCGACCAGGTGTTTGCAGCGATTGGCGCGAGCGATGTGCATGGCGGGTTTCTGACTGCGATTGCGCTTCTTCTAGTCGTTGGCGCAACGGGTAAGTCGGCGCAGATTCCGCTCTATATCTGGCTTCCGGACGCAATGGAAGGTCCCACCCCGGTCTCGGCGCTGATCCACGCTGCGACCATGGTGACGGCCGGCATTTACATGGTTGCGCGATGCCATACGCTGTTCGATCGCTCACCATACGCACTAGCAGTGGTGGCCGTCATCGGCGCGGCGACGGCAATTATGGCCGCCTGTATCGGTATGGTGCAGCACGACATCAAGCGCGTGCTTGCATATTCGACGATCTCGCAGCTTGGCTATATGTTCCTTGCCTGCGGCGTGGCGGCTTACTCTGCGGCAATCTTCCACCTGGTGACGCACGCGTTCTTCAAGGCACTGCTCTTCCTCGCCGCTGGCTCGGTGATCCACGCGCTGAGCGGCGAGCAGGACATGCGTCACATGGGTGGGCTCTGGAAGAAGATTCCATGGACTTCCGGAACGATGTTGGTCGGTGTTCTTGCTATTGCTGGTATTCCTCCGTTCGCTGGATTCTTCTCGAAGGACGAGATTCTCTACCGCACGTTCGCCGATACCGATAATCCGATTGCGAAGCTGCTCTGGCTCGTCGGTCTCATCACGGCCGGTATGACGTCGTTCTACATGTTCAGGCTCTGGTACAAGACGTTTTGGGGAGACCGCCGCTTCGACGAGCACGCCGCCCTGCAGGATCACGGCGCCACAGTTCACGCCAAGGCGACTTCAACCCTTGTCATGGAAGCTGAGCACGACGATGCGCAGGCGGCACATCCACATGGTGTGCATGAATCGCCTGCAATCATGCTGCTTCCGCTTGTAGTGCTGGCACTGCTCTCGGTCGTCGGCGGATGGGTTGGCGTGCCGACGGCGATGCATGGCAGCAACGAGTTCGAGCGGTTCCTGGAGCCTGTATTTCAGAGTGCCGGCTCGCTCGAAGCTGTATCCGCTGCGGCTCATGAATCGCACGGACTGGAGATCGGCCTTGCCTGCGTTTCGGTTGCGACTGCGCTCATCGGCTGGTTCTTCGCCTGGCTCTTTTACGCGAAGAAACCCGGCGCAGCGGCGGCGATCGCAGCGAAGGCCAATCCCCTCTACAACCTTGTCGCGAACAAGTTTTATGTCGACGAGATCTACAACGCCGTTTTCGTCACTGGTCTTCTGTTCGCCACTCGGGTACTTCTGAAGGGCTTCGACCAGATCGGCATTGATGGATCGACGAAGTTCGTCGGCTGGATGGCGATGAATCTGAGCGACGATACGCGGCGGATGCAGTCGGGAAACATTCGTTCTTACGCGGGCTGGCTGGCTCTGGGCGCGGCGGTCGTGATGGCGGTGATGATCTTCGGCCGCGGAATCTGGGTTCACTAAGGATATGACGATGGATCACTCCATATTGAGCCTCATCGTACTGACGCCGCTGGTCGGCGCGCTTGTGCTGGCGTTGCTTCCTGACAAGGGCAAGACCATGCAGTGGGGCGCGCTGATCGTAACGTTGCTGACGTTTCTGTTCACGCTGCATCTTCCATTTCGGTATCAGGACGGGCTCCCTGCCGGCAGCTTTCAATTTGTGCAGGACAGCTCGTGGATACCCAATCCGGCGATTCGCTACCACGTGGGCGTCGACGCGCTCGGCATGTGGCTCGTGGTGCTGACCGGCTTCCTCGCTCCGCTGGGCGTACTGGCTTCCTGGACCAAGATCGATTCGCGCAAGAAGACGTTCTACGTGCTGTTCCTGCTACAGCAGGTGGCGATGCTGGGCCTGTTTGTTGCGCTGGACCTGATCATCTACTATGCGTTCTGGGAGATGACGCTAGTCCCGATGACGATTCTTATCGCCACTTTCGGTCGTACGAAAGATCGGCGCAAGGCGGCGATAAAATACTTCGTCTACGCGTTTGTGCCGTCGGCCCTGCTGCTGGTCGGGATGCTGTGGCTCTACTTCAAGACGGGCACGTTCCAGCTGCCGGATCTGGCGAAGGCTGCCGCTGAACATCACATCTCAGGTAACGGTCCGGCACTGTGGCTTTGCTCGCTGGCGTTCCTCGTGGCGTTCGCCGTCAAGGTGCCGATCTTCCCGCTGCATGGCTGGCTAAAGGATGCCATCTGCGAGGCTCCCACTGCGGCCGTGATGGTGCTGGCGGGCAAGACGGGCCTCTACTCCATACTGCGCTTCTCGTTCGCGATCTTTCCGGAGCAGTCGCATCGCGTCGCTCCGCTGATGATTGCGCTGGGCGCCATCGGCATCGTGTTTGGCTCGCTGATTGCGATCACGCGCAAGGACATGAAGGAGCTGGCGGCATATTCGACGCTCGGACATCTTTCGTTCGTGACCCTCGGAATTTTCACCTTTACGATTTCGGGTCTGGATGGCGGTATCTATCAAATCCTCAACCACGGCATCTCGGGCGGCGCGCTCTTCCTTCTGCTCGGGTTCCTATACGAGCGGTACGGAACGTATGACATGCGCGACCTCGGCGGCCTTGCCGCGCAACTGCCGTGGATGGTGACGTTATATGTGGTGACGACACTGTCGTTGATCGGGCTGCCTATGCTGAACAGCTTTGTGGGTGAGTTCCTGATTCTCTCCGGCTCCATGCAGGCCAACAATCCGCACCACATCCTGTGGACCGTGATGGCGACCACCGGTGTGATTCTAAGCGCGGGCTACATGTTGTTGATGATTCAGCGCGTGTTCTACGGCAGCCTTGGAGTTGTGTCTGAACGCACCACCCCGCACGATCTCAACTTCCGCGAGCATGTGGCAATGTGGCCCCTGGTCGCGTTGATGCTGCTGATGGGCGTGGCTTCGCCCTACTGGATGAAGACGCTCGATGCCAACGGCGTGTCGATGGCAACGGTTCCGTCGCCCGTACTACCGGTGGTTGCGACAAAGAGCCCATTGACGCCGTCGTTTGTGGATCCCGAACTCAAAGCCGGCGCGTTGCATGAAAAGGCGACTCCCGCTCCGGAAGGCAGGCGCTACTAATGAATCTGAATGGAAATACACTTGCGCTGCTGCCGGAAGGCATCCTCACCATAGCTGGCGTCGTCGTTATGATGGCCGAGCCGATGCTGAAGCCCGGCGCAAGCCGAAAGGCGCTTGGCTGGCTGGCAATCTTCGCCACTGCTCTGGCAGGTGCCGCCAGCATCGTTCAACTTCGTGTTGTGGATCAGTCGGGCCGCATCATGGCATTCTCGAACAGCATCCAGGTCGATCCGTTTTCGATCTTCTTCCACCTGCTGATCGCTTCGGTTGTCATTGTCACTCTGCTTGCATCGCTGGACTACTTTGAAGGCCATGCGGACCACGCTGGCGAGTATTTTGCCCTGGTGCTGTTCGGCTCGGTCGGCATGATGCTGATGACCTGCTCGGTCGAGCTGCTGATGGTCTTCGTCGGTCTGGAGATCTCATCGATCTCGACCTATATTCTGGCTGGGTTCCGTAAGGGAAACGCCCGCGGTGTCGAGTCTTCCGTGAAGTACTTCCTGCTTGGGTCGTTTGCGACGGCGTTCTTCCTGTACGGCATTGCGATGGCCTTTGGCGCGACGGGCTCGACCTCGATTGCAGCTATCGCGCAAAAACTTGGCACGACCGCGACGCCTACACTGGCGTTGCTGGCGCTGGGCATGATCGTGATCGGGCTTGGCTTCAAGGTGTCGGCGGCGCCGTTCCATGTGTGGACGCCGGATGTCTACCAGGGCGCTCCGGCTCCGATCGTCGGCCTGATGTCCACCGCACCCAAGGCTGCGGCGTTTGCGGTGCTGCTGCGCATCACGTTTGCCGGGTTCGCGCCGTTTGAGCATCGCTGGGCCTCGCTGATGTGGGTGATTGCTGCCCTGTCGATGACGGTCGGCAACCTTGGCGCGCTGAAGCAGACGAACGTCAAACGCATGTTGGCGTACTCCTCCATCGCTCACGCTGGATATCTGCTTGCAGCGTTCACGGCCTTGCCGCAGAATGGCATCGCAGCCGCAGCCTTCTACACGGCGGCTTACTCAGCGATGAACGTCGGGGCGTTCGTGGTCATCACGCAGATCACGGGCTACGTCGAGCACACGCGCACCATCGAAGACTTTACCGGCGTCGCGCTTCGGCGGCCCTGGCTGGGCGCTCTGCTCACGTTCTTCCTGCTGTCGCTGATTGGAATTCCATTCACCGGCGGATTCTTCGGCAAGTTCTACGTGTTCTCGGCGGTCATCGGCGGCGGGCACTGGCTGCTGGCTGTGGTCGGCTTGCTGAACTCCGGCGTGGCGTGCTTCTACTATCTGCGGCTGCTGGTCGCGATGTATGCGCGGCACCCGCATGAGAGTGGCAACGACAAGGCGGTCTACACGAAGCTCACTCCTGCGGCTGGGCTTGCGCTGGCAGCATGTGCAGCTGGGACTCTGATCCTCGGTATGATGCCGGGGCGGGTTTTGAATCTGGCAAATCGTGGCGCGGCTGCGGTGTTGGCGGAGCCGGTTGTAGAGCAGGATCCGACGGCTGTGTTGATGGATGACACGCGGCGCTAGAGCAACGATCAACCGCAGGTTCTGGCGGACAACAAACAAAAGGCATCGCAAAACAGAACGGCCTCCGCGCGATGCGGAGGCCGTTTCGTTTACTGCAAAGCGACTAAGCGGTGCGGACGAAGAGCAGCGCGAAGGTGAAAAGGGTGAGCGACTCGATGAAGGCGAGGCCGATGAAGAGGAACAGCTGGATGCCGGGGCGTGCGCCCGGATTGCGAGCGAGAGCTTCAGCAGCCGAAGCGGTGGCGCGGCCCTGACCGAGACCGCAGAGGCCAGCAGCGATTCCCATGCCGATACCAACAGCGAGCGGGCCGTACGGGTTGGAGGTTGCAGCGCCCTGGGCGAACGCCGGCGTGGCGAGCAACATTGCGGCCATTGCCATGAAAAAATACTTCGAGATCTGGAACATACGTGCCATGTGAAACTCCTCATGCCCCCGTCAGAATGTTCGCCGCCAGTGGGTGGTTGATGCTCACCGTGCTGGCACCCTCACGCTAAGCGGCGAGTGATGCAGCCGATCGAGAGGGGGCGCCCCGCGAACGGCAAACCTAAAGTCTAGTGGTCGTGCGCGACGGCCATGGAAAGATACACGGTCGCGAGAACCATGAAGATGTACGCCTGGATGATCGAGACGCCGAAGTGCAGGCCGAGAAAGATGAGCGGCACGCCGACCGGGATCAGGGAGAAAAAGGCGAGGGTGACGAGGTCACCGGCAAACATATTGGCGTAGAGACGAATGGTGAGCGAGAGAACGCGGGCGAAGTGCGAGATGATCTCGATCGGCAGCATCAGCGGATAAAGCCACCAGACCGGCCCAAGGAACTGCTTGACGTAGCCGAAGCCGTTGGCGCGGATGCCGTGGAAGTGGTAGTAGAGGAACGTGGTGAGCGCGAAACCGAGGGGCACGACGGGGTTCGAGGTCGGCGACTCCAGGCCCGGGATGAGACCCATCAGGTTAGCCAGCAGGATGAAGAGAAACAGCACCGTGAGGTAAGTGGTGAAACGCTCGTAGCCATGGCCAATGATGCTTTCGCTTTGCTCGCCGACGAAACCGTGGATCATCTCCGAGACGTGCTGGATCGTGCTGGGCTTCTCGACCGAAAGCGACACGCGGACGGCGACGAAGTACACCAGCATCACGAGGAAGACGAGCAATTCCATTGCGAACGCATTGGAGATGGGAGCCGTGGGGTGTGCGGCTGGCTGATGCACTGCGCTCAGGATGCTGTTGGCCAGCGGCGCAAAGTGGTCGTTCAGAATTCGGGTAAAGGCAAGCTGTGTCGGCATAATTTTGGGGAACAAACGCCTGCGCCGGGACCTCTAAGCAGTCGGACGTTTCAGCAGCCGAAGAGCCTCAAAGCTCAACGACAAAAGCCCAAGACCAAGGCCTGCTGCGAGTGCCAGTACGGTTCCGTGCAGATACTTTAGACTACCATAAAGGACCACCAGGGTAAGGCAGAGGCGGGCGAAGAAGCCGAACAGAATCATGCCCATGGGACGCGGAGTTTGGCCGGAATCCATTTGCTGATTGATGGCGGTGATGAGACGCATCCACTCCCAAAGGGAGGAGCCCGAGATGGCGGAGCCGACCAGCAGAAGGACGGCGTTGCGCCAGTTGGAGAGCCCCCAGAAGACCGCCGCCGCGATGAGAGAGAGGACGACCAGCAGGCGCAGGGCGCGGACCATAGTGTTGTGGACGTCGGCGTCGCTGAGGCCGGTGGAGGTCTTGCTGTAGTCGGGCTGAATCAGGAGTCGCCTCGTTTCGACATCCGGGCAAGGGACGTAAAGATCTGGATGAAGCCGCCGGCGGCGCCGAGAAACAGGCCGGTGACGGCCATCCAATGCTGGTGGAAGTGGCGGTCGAGCCAGCTGCCGAGTAGGATTCCGACGAACGAACCGACGGGGATGGCGAGGGCGAGTTGAATCATGGACTCGGCCTGGACGAGGGAGCCGAGGGCGCGTTTGGATTTTGTCGGATTGGTTGAGTCATCCTGCATCGTGTTCATTATCGCGCACAGGGCGGTGCGGGCGATACACTTGGGCTTGAGCGAAAGACAAGAGGACAGCACGTGTTTGAATCGGATTTTGAAGAGAGTCAGTTTAATCTGCGGCTGGAGAAGCTCGCAGAGATCGGCAGGCTGGGCGCTGCGCAGGGTTTGACGCACGCGGAAGCCACCTACCCGAACAGCTATGCGGCCACCGCGACCATCCCCGAAATACGGGCAAAGTACATCGACGTGCCTACACCGACGAACGGCGAAGAGTTTGAGGCGAACCGCGTTGAAGTGGCTGTGGCCGGGCGTGTGATGCAGATCCGCGTGCAGGGGAAGGCGGGGTTTGCGCAGTTGCAGCAGGGCGGCGTCAGGCTGCAGATTTATGTCCGCAAGGATGCGGTCGGCGAGGAACAATTTGCGATCTACAAGCTACTCGACCTGGGCGATCACATTGGAGTGAAGGGCTATCTGTTTGTAACTCGTACGGGTGAGACTTCGATTCACGTTACCGAGTTACGATTTTTGTCCAAGGCATTGCTAGTTCTGCCGGATAAGTACCATGGCCTGGAAGATGTGGAGCTTCGGTATCGGCAGCGGTACGTTGATTTATTCATGAATACCGGACGGACGCCCGTACAGACCGAGCATGGACCGGCTCCGAAGATGGCAGACAACCCGGATGCGGGAGCACCTGATGCGGCGGCTTGGACCGATCAGAATATGCCGGGCGAATCGCAGCCGGGGCATGAACCGCCACCGCCCAATGTGCGCGAGGTATTCGTCAAGCGGGCGCTGATTCTAAAGGCGCTACGGACGTTCTTCGATTCGCGCGGGTACATCGAAGTTGAGACGCCGATGATGCAGCCGATTGCAGGTGGCGCTGCGGCACGACCGTTTGTGACTCATCACAACACGATGGATATGGATCTCTACCTGCGAATCGCGCCGGAGCTGTATCTGAAGCGGCTGGTGGTGGGTGGGTTGGATCGGGTGTATGAGATCAATCGAAACTTCCGGAATGAAGGAATAAGTACGCAGCATAATCCGGAATTTACGATGCTCGAGTTTTATCAGGCTTATGCGAATTATCATGACTTGATGGATTTGACGGAGGCGTTGATTAAGTTTGTGGCTATGGAAGTGAATGGGACTACGGTTACTCAGTTCAATGAGACGGAGATTGATCTGGGTAAGTGGACTAAGTTGTCGATGCGGGAAGCGATAGCAAAGTTTTGGCCCTCAGAATTCGGGACTGCTCCAATTCACGCTGATTTTTCAACTTGGGAAAACTTCCGAGCTCTTCTGCGTCGGGCGATGACAAATGCTATGCCTTATCTGTCCGATCAGCCAATGCTCCAAACAGGTTCGAAAAATCTCGCTCAACATTTGGGTAATTTGCAAACGTTTTTCGGAAGTGGCCTACCACTCGGAAATGCTATCGCTCAGTTGTTTGAAGGGCTTGCTGAACCGTACCTTATCCAACCCACGATCATCTACGACTTCCCTCTCGCCGTCTCTCCTCTCTCGAAGGTCAAGCCGGACCACGCGGCGCGCGTGCTCACCATGCTGCCCGATGGCTTCGCGATGGAGGTGGTGATGCGGATGCTGCG
>JANXWZ010000011.1 GCA_025350865.1 Rhodanobacteraceae bacterium | reverse complement strand
TCGCGTCCCCGTCGTCCAGAGGCCTAGGACACCGCCCTTTCACGGCGATGACACGGGTTCGAATCCCGTCGGGGACGCCAATTCTTCCTTTACCCTTCTGTTGATGGCGTTCGTCGTATTTCTATTGCGCAGAAGGTAGCCTTGCAATCCTCAAATCGCTGTTTCGGTGCCGGAAAATCACGGACACTCGCCGTTGGGCTCCTGCTCGTCCTGCGTGGGGTCAACCTGTGCGCCCAGTCACCGCGCCCGGTTCCTGCCTCCGAAAGTTCAACCCAACAGACTCAGGTTCAGATCGACAACGCTGAATCCACCTCCAAGCCAGACGACGTACAGGTGCCGGAAGCCAACCCCGCGCGCCCAACCATCACCAATCCCGCACACATCCCGCCGGTTGGCTATCTCCAGTTCGAGCAAGGATTTTTGCAGGCCAATGGATCACCCTCCGGCGTCTCGCGTCAGTTCAGCCTGAACGAAGTCATCCGGCTATCGCTCCACCCGCGGCTCATGGTTGAGTTCGCGACTCAGCCCTTCGCCAACAGTGCTGTCTTCCCGTCGGACGGCGGCTCAAGTTCAGCGCAGAACGACCCCGGAGATCTACAGTTAGGTCTTCAGGGTGTGCTCTTCAAGGAGGACGGCCGACTACCCGCTGTCGCCGTCGGGTATCTTCACCGCGTTCGTGCCGGGAGTGCCCCTGATTTAGACATCGGCAGCTTTTCCCAGTCGGCCCTCGTACTCCTCAGCGGCGATCTGGAAAATTTTCACTACGATGTCAATTTCGTCGTTTCCGAGCAGTCTTCAGATTCCGTCCGGCGCGCACAATACGGCCAGACCGCCTCAGTGACCCACGATGTGTTCCCGGAAAAGTTCCACGACAAGTTGGAACTTACGGGTGAGCTTTGGCATTTCACGCAGCCCCTTGTCTCTTCGTCCAGGGACGGGGTTGACATTCCGCGGAGCCATTCGGTCGGAACGCTTTGGACGATTGGCTATGCGGTGCTTCCGAATCTGGTGATCGACGGTGGGTGGGAGCACGGCCTGACGACGACCTCGACCGCTTGGCAGACCTTCGCGGGCTTCACCTACCTGTTGCCGCACCGGCTCTGGCCATACTCGGCCGTAAAGGCGCCTGAGGGATCGAAGAAGCACGTCCACCGGCGCTAAGTCGTCGTTTTAAGTGCCACCAGCGTTACCGCCAAAAAAATTGCTGCCGCAAGTTTCTGCGGCAGATCTAACCAATCGTGTTGTTCCCAGGGACTTCTTAGAAGATAGCCCGCAGGGAAAGCTGGATCTGACGGTTGGCACCGATCCCGACCTGGTTGCCGACAGTGGACGTCAGCGCCCCGAACGAACCGGCGTTGGACGAGGTGAACGGCGTTCCGGGCTGTGCTCCGGTACCCGGCGCTGTTGCCAGCGTCTGGGTCAGGCGGACGGTTCCCGGGTTGGCATAGTTGGGGTGGTTGAGGACGTTATAGGCATCCGCGTGGAAGTCCAGCGAGAAGCCCTCGTGGATCGCCATGCTCTTGCTGAGCGTGAGGTCAAGCTGCGCGAGGTTGGAGCCTTGGTAATCGTTGCGGCGTGAGTTGCCGAAGGTTCCAGGAGCCGGCGTCGTGAAGGCTGCCGGGTTCAGGAACTGGCGTCCCGCCTTCAGGTAGGGGCTGACACCCTGCACGACATTAGGACGGCGAATGTTGCGCGTGTTGCCGCCGCCCGGGACGTTTGCAACCGCAGTCGTCTGGACGACACCGGCCGTAACAACAGGAGAGGAAAACGTTTGACCGGCAATCGCGGTTCCAGCATTGCCCACATACGCAACGTCAGGCCGCGTGATCAACACGTCGATCGGTACCCCACTGCGGAAATTCACGATTCCGCCCGCCTGCCATCCTCCGGCAAGACGGTCGGCAATGCCGCTGAGCGAATACTGCCGCCCGTGGCCGAAAGGCAGGTCATACAGCACCGTGGCATTCAGGCTGTGGCGAATGTCGAACGTACCGCGACCGTATTCGGAGCGGAAACCGTAAGGGCTCTGCGCTGTGGTTGCTTCGTTCGATCCGCTCGATGTGCCAAGCTCCTTCGCCCAGGTGTATTGCACACCCAACGAAAGGCCGTGCGAGAAGCGGCGCTGCAAGCTGCTCTGCAGGGAGTGGTACTGGTCGGTCCCGCCCGAGGTCTTGTAATCGATCTCAGCAAACCGGCCACCGAACTGGCGTACCGCAGTGCCGGCACCCGTCGTCGGGTTGGTCGTAACGCTGGTGATCAGGTTGGTGATGGAGCGCAGGAACAGGTTGCGACCGCTGGAGCCGACGTATGCGATGAGCAGCTGCATGTGGCCGGCAAGCTCCTGCTGGACGCTGGCGGTGTAAGTCGTAACGCGCTCCGGAATGCGGTAGTTTGCGGCGTAGGCGCGAGGCTGGTAGCCGAGCGTGGGGCTGTTGATGTCATAACCCTGATACACATCGGCCTGAGGCGAGATGGGATAGATTTTGCCTGAGGTAAAGGTGCGGGTGACGCGGTCGTTGGCTTCCGGCTGAATCTGATCTTCCGTCTGGCCTGGGCCGTAGAAGACGCCACCGCCCACGCGAAAGACCGTCTGCTGACCGAAGTAACGCGGAGCGTAGGTCAGAGCGAGACGTGGTCCGAAGTTCGCCTTGCTGCTGGCGAACCAGTCGCCGGTGTACTTGGGAATGATGTTGCCAGTCGGAATATCGAAGAACACATTTTTGTTGCGATCTTCGTGGAGCGGCGAGTAGTACTCGTACCGGACGCCGTAGCTGACCGTGAGTGCGGGAGTGACCTTCCATTCGTCCTGCGCGAAGCCGATGTAATACGCCTGCTTCACCAGGGCGTTGCCGCTCAGGCCGGTGAAGGGGCTGAGGTCGCTCAGGTCGCCGAAGAACTGAATCTGGTTGGGGGTATTCGCAACGAACAACGCCTGCGTGTTGTAGGTGTACGTCGTGCCGCCAATCTGGTTGTTGTATAGCGAGAGAGGACGAATCTCAACGCCAAACTTAAGGTTGTGATTGCCCTGCAGAACGCTGAGGTTATCGATGTAGGAGTAGCTCTGACCGGTGTAGGGAGCGCCGACGCCGTTGAACGAGCTGGACAAGCTGATCAGCGCGCCAACGTTGGTCAAACCACCGATGGCGATACGGGTGCGGCTGAGATCGACTCCCGTTGCCGGGCCGGCGACGCCTTGTACCCGCATCTTGATGCCGTTGTAGCCGAACTTGGTCTCGTTGAAGATCTTTGAGGAAAGAATCTGGTTGACGCCGAGCACGCCGTTCTGGGGGACTTCGACCTGACCGAACTTGCTGAGCGAGGCATCCTGTACCTGGGTGGAAGTACCCTGGTCGCGGTTGTAGCGGGCATACGCGCTGAAGCGATCGTTGAAACGATAGTCGAAGCGAATCGATCCGAAGTCTTCCTGGATGCGATTGTTGCCAACAGCAGTGATCTGAGCGGTGCTGGTCGCAGTCTCGCTCGCTGCCGGGGTCGGATCGACCGGGAACGCGGACAACAACGGGAACAGCGGCGAAGTCGGAGCAACCTGCGCGCGGTAGAAATTGGTTAGCGTCGCTGCCGTGTACGGCACCGCGTAAACCTGGCGAAGACCCTCGTAATTTACAAAGCCGAACAGCTTGTCCTTCAGAATGGTGCCGCCGACGGATCCACCAAACTGATTGAGGCGGAACTTCGTGGTGTTGTTCGCAACATTGACGCGATTGAAAGCGTTGCGCGCATCGAAGAAGTCATTGCGAACATACTCAAAAATCGAACCGTGCAGCTTGTTCGTGCCGGACTTCGTAACGAATGAAATCTGACCGCCGGTGCCGGTTCCCATTTCAGCCGGATAGCTTGAGCTATCGACACGGAACTCCTGGACTGCTTCGAGCGACTGCTGCAGGCGGAAGGTAGACGTCAACTCGCCGTTCAGGTTGCCCGGGGACGTATCGATGATGGAAGTAGCTTCGATTCCGTCGAGGCGCAGAATATTCTGTTCAACCGCACGTCCGGAGAAGCGAATGTTGTCGAACGTCCCGGTTCCGGCATTGGTGGCACCGGGAACAAGTAAGTAAAGCTGCGAGATCTGCCGTCCGTTGATGGGGAGATTCTCAATTTCGCGGCTGTTCACATTGCCGCCAATCTTGGCTGAAGAAGTGTCAATGGCGCGGGTGGAACCTGCGTCAACAGTGACCTCCTGCTGACCGCCTTCGACGGCCAGGGCGAAGTCGC
>JANXWZ010000006.1 GCA_025350865.1 Rhodanobacteraceae bacterium | reverse complement strand
CCAACCGTGGTGCATGGAGAGGTCAGCACCGCGATTCTAGTCGAGCGGACGGTCCGTCAACAGGGCCTTCACATGCGAATGGGGAGTGGTTCCATCACGGAAAGGATCGGCGAACGTGGCCGAGGGGGAAGTCTACCTGCGGGTAGACCTGATCGGTTGTTTCGTGATGGCGAGGCGACGATCCCCGAGGAGTGGAAGAAATCGCTGAGGATATACGATAGCCACCAGGCCGCAATTGGCGGTTTATTTCATTCTGGTCGAGGAAGATACGGGCGTGAAACCAACGCATGGCTTCATCGTTACCGGCGACGGAATCCACCACCGGATTGAAAACACCGAAGAACTACGCCACTGGGTACTCGACATCGCTGATCAAATCAGGACGGCCAAACGGCAGATCGACCAGCCGATTGCGGTCAGGCAGCCAGCGGCGAAGTGTCGGGCTTGCGGAATGCGTGACGGATGTGGGCAGAGGATCGCCTAGGCCCGACCGTCTAAAGAGGGCTCCCTTCCCATGCATGGCTGGGTGCGATAGATTAGCTACCGTTCATACCCGGCTGGTTCCGTCGAGTCATCGATCATGCACGTCTCGCCGATCAAGCCGACCCACAAGGCGATCCAGGCTTATTACGACGAACTGAAGAACTACGGCACCCAGAATGTTTCCCACGAAACTGGGCTAAGGTCGGCTTTTCAGAACCTGCTGGCCGTTACCGGTCAGGAGAAGCACTGGACGCTGATCCCTGAGCTTTCGATGAAGCTGGGTGGCAAGCTGGTTCGCCCGGATGGCACTCTGCGCGATGAATGGCACCTACCGCGCGGCTACTGGGAAGCCAAAGACACAGCCGATGACCTCGACGCCGAGATCAAGAAGAAGGCCGCTAAGGGCTACCCGCTCACGAACACAATCTTCGAAGACACGCAGAACGCAATTCTCTACCAGAACGGCAGCGAGACCGTTCGGATTCCCCTGACCGATCGGGGCAAGCTCGCGGATCTGCTTACCGCATTCTACAGCTAAACCACGCCCGACTATGAGGGTTTCAACGAAGCCGTCGCCGCCTTCAAGAAGCGGATTCCCGACCTGGCTCGCGGGCTAACCGAAAAGATCACCCACGCCCATAAGAAGAACGCCAAATTCATCGCCGCCTTTGCCGATTTCATGGAACTTTGCAAGACCTCATTGAACCCGAACATCCGGGTCGAAGCGGTCGACGAAATGCTCGTTCAGCACCTCCTCACGGAACGGCTCTTCCGGACAATCTTCAAGAATGCCGACTTCACCCGCCGCAACGTAATCGCTGCCGAGATCGAAACGGTGATTGACGCCTCGACCAGCGGCAGCTTCAGCCGTGTCGAGTTCCTGAAGAGCCTTGACCGGTTCTATCTGGCGATCGAAGGAGCAGCCGAGTCGATCGATGATTTCAGCCAGAAACAACACTTCCTGAACACTGTTTACGAGCGATTCTTCCAAGGATATTCGGTCAAAGTCGCCGATACTCACGGCATCGTTTACACGCCGCAAGAGATCGTCGACTTCATGTGTGCCAGCGTCGAGGAAGTATTGCGCACCGAGTTCGGCAAAGGCTTAGGTGATGAAGGAGTTACGATTCTCGACCCTTGTACAGGCACGGGCAACTTCATCGTAAACCTGATGCGTCGGATTCCCAAGCGGGATCTGCCACGAGCTTACCGCGAACAGTTGTTTGCTAATGAAGTAATGCTTTTACCTTACTACATTGCGTCAATGAATATTGAGCATGAATACTATGACTTGACGGGGAATTATGAGCCGTTCGAGGGGCTGTGCTTGGTGGATACTCTGGACTTGCGTAACACGACAAGATCGGTTCTCGGCTTCATGAACGAGCGAAATACCGAACGTGTCGATCGAGAGCAGAATGCATATGTAAACGTCATTATTGGTAATCCTCCATACAACGTTGGTCAGCTTAGTTCTACTGTGTCAAGTCAATCCTCAGCGAAACTTGTTTCCTCGACGACACTTGTGACTTCTACTCTTTTAGGTGTCCACGGACCTTGCCGAAAACCAAACGACGTGTTGAAACCCCTTTGTGTCTGGAAAAAGAGGGATTCTCGCCCAAGTACCGAAAAGGAGGCTCGTCTCAAGGTCGGAAGATCGCCGAAATGTCTAGTCTTCATAAATACAAGATATCAAATGGTTTGTGTCTCTATCGTTGC
>JANXWZ010000245.1 GCA_025350865.1 Rhodanobacteraceae bacterium | reverse complement strand
GCAGGACCGCTTCGGTGATGCCGGCCCCGGGTTCATCCTGATCGCCAAACCGTGGGCCTGGTACGGACACCACGGCGTCGATGTCTCAGCTACCGGCTGGCAGATCAACACCGCCGTCGGCTCCATGCGCGAGGCCAACTACGGCCTCGGCGGCGCATGGTTCACGGGTCCGGTCGGGGCAGAGAGCACCATTCACCTCACCGCGCACACCGCTACCTCCATTGAGATTCAGTACCTCCAGCAACCTGGCGGCGGTAACGTCGATATCTCCGCTGACGGCGCCACCGAAGGCTCCGTCAATACCTCCGGCTCAGACAAGAAAGATGCGTCTGCTACGGTCGACCTGCCCGCCGGAACCAAGGTGGTCACGCTCCGCGTTTCCGGCTCGGCTGTCGAGCTGTTTGGCGTTGCCTTCGGCACCAAAAACAAGGGGATCACCTACGACAGCATCGGCCTCAACGGAGCCTCGACCACAGTGATGTCGCGCGCCTTCAGCCCCGCCGCCTTTGGCGAAGCGCTGCAGCACCGCGACCCCGACCTCGTCATCATCAACTACGGCACCAATGAGTCCAGCTTCCCCAGCTACGTCGACAAGCTTTACGAGACAGAACTCCGCCGCGCCATCGCCCGCGTCCGTACCGCCCTGCCCAACACCAGCATCCTCATCATGAGCCCCATGGACCGCGGCGCGCGGGAAGGCGACACCATTACCACCATGCCCGCCATTCCGAAACTCATCGCGATCCAGCAGCGCGTCGCCGCCGAGCTTGGCTGCGGCTTCTTCAATACCTACGCCGCCATGGGTGGCGAAAACACCATGCAGCGCTGGTACGACGGGCACCCCCGCATGGTGGCCGCCGACCTGATCCACCCCACGCCGCAGGGCGCCCGGATCGTCGCCCAGTATCTGACCGGGCAGCTCCTGATAGGCTACGAAAGATACCAGCAGCACCAGGGGCAAACCAAGCAATCCACCCCGTCAACCATCGCCCGCGCGTCTAAACCCCCAGCACCAGTGCAGTAAGAGGAGTCGTATTGAAATCGCTTCAACGTGCCTGCGTGGCGTTTCTGTCGCTAGGAATGATGGCGAACGCATGTGCCCAAAGCCACTTGCCGGCGAAGAAAAAGTCCGCAGCCAAGACTCCTGCCGCAGTCCATCGGGCACCGGCTGCCAAGGGCGCTCCGGGCAAAAAGACGGTCAGCCACAGGTCTTCCGGGAAGAAGGCAGTCACCAGAGCCGCTATCGCGAGAATTCCAGCCACGCCCGTGTCCCATGCCAGCCGCGAAGCGACCTTAGGACGGATCACGGAATCGCTGGCCTCTATTAAGGTAGGAATCGAAAACGCCGCCACGCTGCAGCCGTTCCTTGATCGCCTGCGAACGCTGGAGGCCGACCCCAAATCGACCGAAGTCCGCATCCTCCAGTTCGGCGACTCCCACACCGCCGCCGACATGTTCACCGGCGCCATGCGCTCGCTCTTCCAAAGCAAATTCGGCGACGGCGGGGCAGGCTACATGTACCCCGGGTATCCCTTCGCGGGGTATAGAGTCCACGGAACGCGCCGCGCTCAATCCGTCGGCTGGACCGTCACCGGCACCCACTTCCGCGATCTCGGCGACGGACTTCTTGGCATGGGCGGCGTCTCGCTAGCCACCACTCACTCCGGTAACTGGATATCCCTAGACGCCGATGCCACCTCCGTCGAGGTCCAATACCTGATCCAGCCGGGCGGCGGAGAGATCGAAATCTACGATGGCGAGACGCTCCTGACCACGGTCAGCACCGATGGCGAGACCGCAGCCGGCCACTTCGATTCACCGGTCGCGCCCGGCCCGCATCACTTCGAGGTCCTCACAGTCTCGTCGGCTCCCGTCCGCCTGTTCGGGATCGTCACCGAGCAGTCCGCAGGCGTCACGTACGAGGCCATCGGGCTGAACGGCGCCGAGGCGGGATTGATCCTCCGCTGGAACCAAACCCTCGCCGATGAACTCATGTCCCAGCGCGATGTTTCGCTCGTCGTCCTCGCCTACGGCACCAACGAAGCCAGCGACAGCAACTGGTCCGAAGAGAGCTATTCCGCGATGTTCCGGACGCTGATCGGGCGAGTCCGCAAGCAGGCCCCCGATGCTGCGATCCTGGTCCTCGGGCCAGCAGACCGCGAGTTACGTGCCGGTCGCGGCAAACGCGGAGCCTGGGTTCCTTACGTCGGGATCGACCGCATCGTCCAGGCCCAGCGTACCGTGTGCCGCGATCTCGGCTGCGCCTTCTGGGATGAGCGCGCCCGCATGGGAGGCTTCGGAGCCATGCGGGATTGGGTTGCCGTCGGCTGGGGACAGACCGATCACACTCACTTCACCGGTGAGGGCTATCACGAATTGGCGGCATCCCTGTTTTCCGATATAGTCCAGCAGTACAACAGCCACGCTTCCCCCGCCGGAGATTTAAAATGAGCAAGCAAGCAGGTATTCTCAAGGTCATTCACGCAGTCGCCGACATCGACGGAGACCCCGCACCGGACGAGTCGCTGTTCGACTCCGGAACGCTCGACTCCTTCACGTTGCCCGACCTCGTCACCGGCCTCGAAGAAGAGTTCGGCGTCTCCATCCCCGACTCCGACCTGGTGCCAGAGCGTTTTGACACCATCCACAAGATCGAAGCGTATCTCGATAGCAAAATCGTCTAACTCCCCATGGCCTTCCTTCGAGCCTTCGGCGCATACCTCCCTCCCGACATTGTCACCAATGTCGACGTCGCCGCCAGCACCGGCAAAGACGCAGCCGCAATCGAGCGAGCGACCGGCATCCGCGAACGTCGCTACGCCGCTAACGGCGTCACTGTCCTCGATCTTGGCGTCGCAGCAGCGCAGGACTGCCTGGCGAAGGCGAAGCTTCCCGCCGATGAGATCGGCCTGATTCTCTTCTCCAGCGGCTCGACCGAACGGAGTTTTCCCGGCCCGGCATCGTCGCTGGCCGCAAAGCTTGGCCTCACCACCGTTCCGGTGATCGACCTGCCAATTGCCAGCGCGGGTTCGCTGGTCGGCATCGCGCTGGCAGCCGAACTGGCGTTGCGCTACGGAAACATCCTGATCGTTGCGTCCGAGATCATGTCGCGGTGCATTACGTTCGAAGACCCCGACACCGCGATCTTGTTTGGAGATGGTGCGGGTGCGTGCATTGTCAGCCGCGACTCCGGCTTCGCCCGCATTGTGGACCACGCGCTACACACGGACGGCAACTACGCCGAGTCGCTTTCGCTGGCGCACGGCGGGACACTACATATGGTCGGCCTGGAAGTGATCCTGCAGGCGACGCGCAAGATTCCGCGCGCCATCGCCGACCTGCTATCCAAACATGGCCTAACGCCGGGCGCCGCTGCCCACTACCTGATGCACCAGGCCAACCTCAACCTGATCCGCAAGGTGGCTATAGCGCTGAAGGTGCCGGAAGAAAAGTTCTTCGTCAACATCGACGCCTACGGCAATACCAGCTCCGCGTCTTTGCTGATAGCCGCCGCCGAATGGCACACCGCGAACCAGAATCCGAACGGACCCATCGTCCTTGCGGCGTTCGGTGCCGGGTTTAGCTGGGGCGCGGTGCTGGCCGTGCCCGTTCCATGAATTTCATTCCTCACAATTTCTCCTGCGGCTAAGCGGTTACGATAGGTCTCATGGTTGCAATGGCGATGGATGGGGTTGGGGTCGAGTCCTACACGGCGAGAGTTGACCGCCTGCTACGACCCCGTGTCCATCGTCCCGAGCGCGTGTTGGATCTCTTCGCTGGCTGTGGCGGGTTGGCCCTGGGCTTTGAAGCGGCGGGTTTTGAGACGATCGGATTCGAAGCCAACCCCGATTGCTGCGCAACCTACAACGCCAACCTCACCGGATCCTGCACAGAGTTGTTCCTGACCCCGCAGACCAACTTCCCGGATGCAGAGGTCGTGATCGGCGGACCGCCGTGTCAACCATTCAGCGTTGGCGGCAACCAGTTGGGCCTGGAGGATGCGCGGGACGGCTTTCCTGCGTTTACCGCTGCCATAGAGCAACTTCACCCGAAATTGTGGATGTTCGAGAATGTTCGGGGACTGCTCTACAAGAACCGCTGGTACCTGGACGAGATCATCCATCGGCTGGAGCGATTTGGGTATGTGGTTGACGTCAAGTTGCTGAATGCGGTGGACTATCTCGTACCTCAAAACCGTGAACGCATCATCGTTGTCGGTCACAAGGGGGGATTTACTTTCCCCGAAAAATCCGGCGAATTGATCACCGTCGGACAAGCTCTTGGCGGCTTTCTTTTTGCCGAGCCGACTGAGGGTAAGTATCTTACTGAGAGCATGGATCAATACGTGGCTCGATACGAGAAGGCGTCAAAGTGCATCAATCCGCGCGACCTTGATCCAAATCGTCCATCGCGTACGGTAACCTGCCGCAACCTTGCCGGGGCGACCGGCGATATGCAGCGGATCAAGGTTCCCAGCGGCAGGAGACGGCGGCTTTCGGTCCGGGAAGGTGCTCGACTACAGAGCTTTCCAGATTGGTTCGACTTCAAGGGCAGCGAAGGCAGCCAGTTCAATCAGGTTGGGAATGCCGTGGCCCCCATGTTCGCTTTCGCGCTTGCGAAGAGTGTTGCGTCCTATCTGGACCAGTCGGAACGGCTCGATGACGTGGCGATCCAAAGTAGCTGGAGTCCGATGCAGGCAACGTTGGACCTAAGTTAGAGGTACGGTTTGGCGCGAAGAGATAGGCTCTCGATACTTGTTGATGACACCTTGCTCATTCTCGCGGAGCTCGGCATTCCGTTGGACGCACTGTCTCCGCGTCGGAAGACAAAGATGGCGAAAGCCTTTCTTGCCGTGGCAGGCATGAAGCCCGGCATGAAATGGACGGAAGCGCGGTCAGACAATAGACTTCGTTCTCGGGACGTCATTCGATGGATGAACGAGCACCTTGGGGAGGAGATATCGTCGGGGTCTTACGACGATATACGCCGGAAGGATCTTCTGCTTCCGGTTGAAGCGGGGCTTGTCCATAAGAGTGCCGGAAATGACGCCGCGGCAACGAATGACGGAACGCGAACGTATGCTCTGAGTCCCGCTACCGCGGCGATTTTGCATTTGTTCGGCTCTCCCGCATGGGCTGTTGCTGTCCGCGAGTTTCTAGCCGAAAGCGGGAATCTGGCTGAGCAGCTCAAGAAGTTGAGAGTTCAGCGGCTGGTTCCGATCACGATTGGAGACACAGAACTTCAGTTTGGTCCCGGCGAACATAATCAGCTTCAGAAGGCCATCATCGAGTTGTTTCTGCCGCAATTCGGACATGGAGCTGAGGTTCTCTATGTCGGAGACACGGAAGACAAGCTTTTGTATTTGCAGAAAGATCGCCTGGCCACTATCGGCTTTTTCGAACTCTCCCACGAGAAGTTGCCCGATGTGATCGCATATTCGCATGCCAAGAATTGGCTGTTCTTGATCGAAGCAGTTCATTCAGCCAATCCCATCTCGGAATTGCGGAAAAGAGTGCTGGATCAACTGACGAGTTCCTGCACTGCGGATCTGGTCTACGTCTCGGCATTCCTCGACAGGGCTGCCTTCCGCAGGTTTGCCAAGGAAATTGCGTGGGAGACTGAGGTTTGGATAGCGGAATCGCCCCACCACTTGATTCACTTCAATGGTGATAAATTTCTGGGACCGCATCTTCCGAGCGAGCCGAGTTTTCACTAGAAAAGTCGGGCAAGTCACTCAGGAAGCATACTAAGCGCTCAGCCCTCGAAATCCTCGTGCCCCACCGAAACCCGCTCGTCGAAGATGTAGCACTCGCCTTCCCACTTGCTCGTCTCCGCCGGAACCTCTTCGAGGTATTTCAGTATCCCGCCCTTCAGGTGGTAGACCTCCGGAAAGCCGTGCTGCAGCATGTAGGCCGATGCCTTCTCGCAGCGGATGCCGCCGGTGCAGAACATCGCCACCTTGCGATGTTTTGCGGGATCGAGATTCTGCTGGACGTAGGTCGCGAAGTCGGAGAAGGTATCGAGCGGCGGCTTGACCGCACCGGCGAACGTCCCGATCTCGGTCTCGTAGGTGTTGCGCGTGTCGAGCAGCAGCACGTCAGGATCGGCAAGCAGGCTGTTCCAATCCTTTGGCTCGACATATTGTCCAGGCTGTGAGGGATCGACGGCTGCATTGCGAAACGTAATGATCTCGCGTTTGCGTTTGAACTTGAGCCGGCGAAAGGGTTCGGCTTCGGTCGTTGAGAACTTGACGTCGGCGCGGTCAAGACCCGTGCGCTCGCTGAGGAAGCCGAGGAAGCGGTCTATCGTCTCGGCGGTGCCGGCCATGGTGCCGTTGATTCCCTCGGGCGCGATCAGCGTTGTGCCCAGCAAATCCGGTGCGGTGAACGTGGCGCACAGCTCTTCGCGCAGGCCGGAGGGGTCGGCGAGCGGGAAGAACCGGTAGAAGGCGGAGACGGTGTACATACAGTTCCAGTTTATGGGAAGTCGTGCCTCAATTCGCGTACCATGGTCGGGGTCAGCCCCTTGGAGCGAATTTGTCTGAGGTCTGTCGCCGTCAGGAAGACAACTACGGAGATTCTGGCTTTGCAGAATGACGGCGAAGGTTGGTTGACTGTGTAGCAACGAGAAATTCGCGTTATGGAGAGTTCGATGCGTATCTGGATCCAGGCCGCCTTTGCCACCGCCCTCATTGCCGCCCCCGCCTTTGCTCAGCCCGCGGCGCCGCGCCCGCCCGCCACTCCTCCGGTCGTCGGCGTCGTGCAGTCGTTCGATGGCAAGATCCTCGCAGTCAAGATGGACGACGGCTCGGTCGGGACAGCAACGCTCGCGTCGAATGTGACGATCAGCTACAACGCCAAGCGGACGCTGGCCGACATCAAGCCCGGCGACTTTATCGCTTCCGGCGGCACACGCGGGGCGGACGGCAAGATCCGCGCCAACGAAATTCGAATCTTCTCCGGCGTTCGCGGCGAAGGCCAGTTCCCCATGGCGAAGGCAGACCAGGTGATGACCAACGCCACGGTAAAAGAAGTAATGACCAACGCGACCGTGAAACAGGTGGGCGCGTCCGGTGGAGTGCCAGTGATCAAGCTAAGCTTCCACGGCGCGGCGGCTGCCGGAGCGGCCAACTGCACCGGTCGAGCGTCGGATGCACCCGGCGGCGCTGGATCCGGATGCGTCGGCGAGACCGAGTTTGAAGTCCCCGCCAACGTACAGGTCGTCGCGACGCTTCCCGGCGATGTCTCGATGCTGAAGCCCGGTGCGAAGGTAAGCGTCAACCTGATGCAAGGCCCCGACGGAGCCATGTCGGCAACCCGCATCACGATCTCCGAGTAGGCTAATTTCATGCACGCTCATGAGGTTCTGGAACACGCTGAAAGCGCCCACGCAAAGCAGCAGCGGAGTATCGGCCTGACAACCTCGGTGGTCGCTGTCCTGCTGGCGTTCGCGACGATGCTGGCGAACGACGGGAACACCAAAAAGATTGTCGCCGAGACCAGGATCGCCGATTGGTAGGCATATTCCGCTTTCCACGACACCAACGCGCGCATCTATATGGCCGACGAGCGGCTTGCGCAACTGCAGGGGCAGGCCCAGGGAGCGCAGGAGTTTCACAAGCTCTACGACGAGCAGACCAAGGAATCCGCCAGTTCAAAATCCAGCGCACAGGGGCTTGAATATTATTCGAACGTGCAGTCCCGCCACTCCACCTACGGCGAAGTGGCGGAGCTCTGTCTGGAAACGTCAATCGTCCTTTGTTCCGTGGCGCTGCTGAGCGGACTGAAGCTATTCTGGCGACTTTCGTTCATCTCCACCGCGGTGGGCCTCGGTTACATCGCAGCGGTACTACTTCATTGAAATACCAAAAGTATGAGGTTACGCCAAGGTGAGGTTCGCCCTGAGGCAAGGCCTGGACGTAGTCATATCGGCCATGCGCGTTACAAGCTCCGGTTAGCCATGGGTTTTTGTATTCGGCGTTCTTTCGGAAATTGGCCAAGGTATACTAGCGGCCACGCTACTCGAAAAGGTCTTCCGATGCTCTCGAAACTGAGTTCCACAATCGTCTGCGTACTTGGCCTTTTCAGCGCCACAGCCCACGCGGCGACTCTGACTGTCGGCCCCGGGCAGACGTACACCACCATTCAGAGTGCAATCAACGCTGCCCAGGATGGTGACACAGTGCTGGTCGCGCCAGGAACGTACTTCGAGAATATCGACTTTCTCGGCAAGGCGATCACGGTTGTCAGTGCCGGTGGGGCTACAGTGACAATGATAGACGCGGGACTTCAGGGAACTGGAGTTCAACTCGGAACGAATATCGGTTTACCACCGACTACGCCGGGACAACCATCTGTATTGGACGGATTTACCATCCAACATGGCTATCAGCTTGATTTAACCAATGTCTTTCCGCTCACGGGCGGCGTGTTGGTAAGGGAAATTCGATCGTTCAAAACAATATCGTCACCGACAATGAACCTTATGGCATCTTCGTAGGTATCGGGAATAGCGTTGTTCGAGCAAATCACGTAGTCAATACGGCCATGACTCCGGTCCTTGGAGGCGTTCAAGCTGGCGGCATAGGGATTTTTGTCGCCCCTGTGTCTTACGCCCCTGGTTTTTCCATTACAGTGTCGGGCAATGTGGTCGAGTATAACGCAACGAATGGAATCGCGACCCAGTATTCCATTCCCAATAACTCATCGGTCGTCGGTTATCCGCTCGCTTTTTCATTTGTTGGGAATATTATACGAAATACCGCTCCGCTTTATGCGCCAATGTCCATTCAGTCTTACGGAGGTACATATGTCGTTGCCAACAACTTGATTTATGGGAACTCCAAGACGGGACTACAGGTGATTCTGAATCAATCGTCATACCCAGGGACAACTGGATCGTCGATCGTAAACAACACTTTCTACAACAATGGCACCGGATCGGGAATTCAGGGAAGTGAGATAGCTCTTTTCGGCTTAGGTCAGAAAGTCTTTAACAACATTTTCGTTCACACCGCCACCTCTTCCGTGCCCACGGTGTTCTGCGGTACTACTAATAATCCAATTGTTTTCGACCACAACGACACCTACAGTCCCAATGCCGTTGCAATTCAAAACTGCACTGCCACGGCACCCGGCAATCTTTCCGTCGACCCACTCTTCGTAAATCCGGCCGCAGGCGACTTCCATTTATCAGCGTCTTCTCCAGGAATCGATGTCGGCAACAATGCTGCGCCCGACCTTCCGGCGACGGATCTGTCGGGCAACCCGCGCATCCAGGACGGAACGAACAAGGGGGTGCCGGTTGTCGACATGGGGGCGTATGAGTTCACTCCGCTGAACGGCATACCAGTCACCGAAACTTTGACGAGTTCGCTCAACCCGTCCATCGTCGGCAACTCGGTTACCTTCAGCGCGCAACTGGGTTCAACGACCGGTCTCCCAACCGGTTCCATCCAGTTCATGGATAACGGCGCACCACTTGCGACTCAGCCTGTCTCTGTCAATGGGCTTGCCACATTTACCACCGGCGCACTTACTGCCGGTATATATCCAATTGCGGCTGTCTACCAGCCAACTGGGTCGTTTTTGCCGACGACAGCGACAATAAATCAAGTCGTAACCGCGCCCACTACGACAACCGCGCTAACCTGCAACCCCAGCGCCATCTTCGTGTTCGCATCGTCCGCACTGGCGGCCAGCGTGGTCTCGAGTAGCGGCACTCCGACGGGTTCGATTTCATTCACCGACAACGGGACGTTCTTCGCCCAAAATTCGCTGGTCAACGGCTCCGCCAGCCTTACTTACACAGGCCAGAATGCAAGCATCCATACCATCACCGCGACCTACGTTCCGACCGGAAGCTTCGGCGGTAGCTCAGCCACATGCCAGATCACCGTCCAGCAGAACCCAACGACAACCGGGCTTAGCTCTTCGCTGAATCCATCCACTATCGGGCAAAACGTCATCTTTACGGCATTCTCTACCTATGGCGGCATGGCGCAGCCGCCCGCCAACATGGGCTCCATCACCTTCTCCGACAGTGGAGTTGCACTGCAGACCCTGAACCTCGTGCCCAGTGGCCTACCCGGAACCGGCACGGCCACTTACTCCACCAATACACTGACCGGCGGCTCCCACAGCATCGTCGCAACTCTGAATCCGCTCGCCGGGTATGCATCAACCTTTGGGGGAGTACTCCAGGTCGTCAACCCGCTCCCTTCAGTCGCGGCTGTTAGCGCGTCTCCGACCGCAGCTCCCCTGAGCTCGCCTGTAACGCTGACCGCGACAATCGCGCCCGCAAACCCACCGGGCAAGGGAACACCCACTGGCCCAGTGAACTTTCTCGACGGCACGACGCCGATTGGCAGTAGCGCGCAGCTCAATGCCTCTGGCATAGCACAGCTTCAAACTACAGGGCTTACCCTCGGAACCCATTCCATTACGGCCCAGTATCCAGGGTCTAGCACTTACTCCGCGAGCACCTCCCCCGCTGTACAGGTCGTCATCACCGGCATCCTAACCACGACGACCCTCGCTGCCGCGCCGAACCCCTCCTACCCCAGCCAGCCCGTGGTATTTTCGGCTACCGTTTCCGCTCCTGCGTCCCAGACTTTTTCCGGCATCGTCAGGTTTCTGGACGGAGCCGTGACGCTTGCCGACGTCCCCATCTCATCGAACGGCTCTGCAACGTTGACTACCTCGAGCCTGAACATTGGTACCCATCCCATCAGCGCGAACTACCTGGGCAATGGCGTCTTGATTCCAAGCCAGTCGAATGGAGTGCAGCAGATCGTCCTCGACAGCAGTTTCAGCATGGCCGTTACACCGCCCCGGATGTCCTTGCAGACGCAGCACCACACCAAGTTCAGCTTGTCCATCACACCGCTCGGTCTCTTCAGCGGGACAGTCACCCTTGGTTGTGGACCACTTCCGGAACATGCTACCTGCCGCATCAGCCCGGCGTCAGTCAACCTGACGGCTAACGGCGGACCGCAGACTGCCAGCGTTTACCTCGACACCAGCGATGTGATCGGCTACGCCGCCAACGCTCCAGCCCCGCTGACTCACTGTTCGGGCGGACAATTCTTCGCCGCTCTCTGCCTGCCATCGCTCGCTCTTGGCGGCATCGTCGGGGTACGGGTCAGACGGTTGAGGCACCTGCGTCTCGCACTCTTTGCGATCAGCTTTTTCGCCGCATCGCTAGCACTCGGATGCAGCGGCAAGTATCCCGCGTCCGTCGCGCCGGGAACTTACACGCTGCAATTCACGGGCTCCTCAAACCTGCCCGTCTCGCAAAGCACACCGCTTCAACTGACGGTCACGCCTTAAGTCGGAGCTCGCTGAAGTTACTTAGTGCCAACCATCAGGATGGTGAATGAACCCGGAATCGGCGGAGCCTGCGGAGGCCTCGCACCCGGTGCCAGCGGTGTTGTCGGGACCGGCGCGGGTCCCCGCTCCTGAGACATGGTGAACAGGTGACCGGTCTTCGAGTCGAGGGTGATGGTCCGCGCCCCGTTCATCGTCGTCAGATTCTGCTCGACTTCAAAGCTGGTCGGGCTCTTCTCCTTCACGATCGTCATGGTCCCGTTGCCGTGGGTGCTGAAGGCCTCCATCGTGGCGGGGTTGAACGCTGCTCCGTCAGACCCTCCGGCCAGCGGTAGAGTCGTGAGAATCTTGCCGTCCTTGGCGCTCATCACCACCATCATCGGCATCGGCGTCGCGGGATTTCCCGACCGGCCACAAGCGGCGAAGAGGATTGCGTTCTTGACGTCGATCGCCAGCCCGTTGCAGCCGCCCTTATCCTCAAAGCTGTAATGCGCGACGGCCTTCATCGTCTTCACGTCGACGGCGGTCACACTCCCCACCGCGTCCTGCATAACGACATACAGCATGCCCTTGCCGTCACCGACGCCCTGCTCGGGAACGCCCCCGAGGTCGATGGTGCCCAGCACTGTGCCGTCTTTGGCGTCGATCACGGTCGCATCCTTGGTCGGATGGCTGAAGACGTAGACGCGCTCGTTGAACGGATCAAAATAGATGCCGTCGGGCCGCGCCGCGCCAACGTCGATGCTCTTGATCAGCGCCATGGTTTTGGTGTCGAACATCGAGACCTTGGGGTGATCGCTGGTGAAACCGTGATGCGCCTTGGGATCCACCGCCGCGCCATTGCCGCCGACTCCGGTGATTTCGCCGGCTGGCTTGAGCGTGTCGAGGTCGAAGACGGTGAGGCGTGCGGGGACCTCCGGGGTGGCAGGCGTGGTGTCGGTCGCCGGAGCAGCCTTGACTGCGCCGCGCGGGATGTAGAGTTTACGCCCAGCGGCGTCGGCGTAGATGTAATCCCAGCCACCCTCGCCGCCGACGCGCGCCGTCTTGAGGATCTTGTACGGGCCATCCTGATGATCCATCGTCTGGGCCAACGCAAGAGGCGAGCAAGCCACGATTGAAGCTGCAAACAGTACCAGTTCAGGGCGCATCAGAAACCTCCGTAAAATCGTTTGGTTCTGTGATTCAAGAAAAAGACATTAGTAGCATTGGAGACGCAACAGCAGTCTCCGGGGTTTCTCCGCGCACCTTACTCCGCGCTTTTGACGTGGATAATCCGTTCCTTCAAAATTCGCACCGCTTCATGCAACTGATGGCTTACGTCGTTCAAATCGTTCACTGACTCCGACGTCTGCCGCCCCATCTCGGTCAGCTGCCACATTGCCTCGGAGATCTGCTGCGCGCCTTCGCTCTGGTTCTGCATCCCCTCGTGGACGGCCTCGTAGCGCGGCACCATCGACTCAACCCGCTGGATGATGTCCGAGAACTGACCGGAGATCCCTTCCGACGCCGCGATGCCGCGATGCATGGCTTCGGTCAGTTGGCGGGTCTCGGCGACACCGCTTGAGACCGCCTCCTGCATGGCCTCCACCATCTGCTCAATCTCCATCGTCGCCACCGCAGACTGGTCTGCCAGACGACGAATTTCGCGTGCCACCACGGCGAATCCTGCGCCGCCCTCACCCGCTTTTTCAGCCTCGATTGCAGCGTTCAGCGACAGCAGATTCGTCTGGTCGGCGACCTTGGTGATCGCCGTGACGACCGAGTTGATCTTGTTGGCCTTCGCGCGGATCGTCGTTAGCTTGTCGGTGATGGAGTGCGTGGCGGTTAAGAGCGATTCCATCGAGGAGCCGAGCCCCTTCAACCCGCGACTCCCCTGGTTTGCCACCGCAGAAGTCCGTTCGGCGTCGTCGGCAAGCTGCTCCATGGCGCGCAGCAACTCCTTGGACGTGGCTGAAATCTGGTTGACCGCCGTCGCGATTTCGTTGCCCGACGTGTTGATGTTGGCGACGTTCGCGGCCTGCTGGCGTGCGTTCGACGCGATCGACGTCGCGTTCGATGTCAGGCGAATCGTCAGGTCCGCCATCGGGTCGATTAGCCTCCGGCTCAGGCGCAGAGCGATCCATGTCGACAGCGCAGGCGCGACGAGGCCGATCAGAAATGCCCGCAGCAGCAGCTTGCGAAACTCCACGCTGACGCTGTTGCTGGCCAGCGCGAGGTCGCGCGAGTCGGCGATGACGACAATGGCCCAGTCCCACTTTTCAAAGTAGGTGAAGCGCACGACCACGTCGGCCCCGGATGCCGCGTCGTGGACCTGCCTGTCTCGTCCACCTCCTGATCCTTGATGCTCAGACTCTTCTCCAGCACCTTTGGGAACCACTGCGCCTGCGTCGCCTTGGCGATGCCGGTGGGCTCCACCAGCAGCTTCCCGCGATCTTTGCCGTGGACATAAACACCGCGACCGACCCATGCGTCCCCACATAGTTGGCCTTCAGCTCTGCCTCCAGCGAACGGATCCCACTATTGTTCAGGCCCACGCACACCATGCCGTAGACGTCGCCCGCGCCCTGCCGCAGGGGGTCGCAGACGACGGTGTGCCAACTGCCCTGCAGGTAGAGCCGCCCGCGATAGACCTGCCCGCCAAGGATCGTTTGCAGCACTGGGTTTGGCTCGTCCCCGGGCAGTCGTGCCGGGATGTAGGTTCCAAGGGCGGTGTGTGCGCCGATCTCCGCGGCCGCCCCACCGACCAGCATCATGTCGCCCTCGGGGTTGATGCGCTCGAACAACACCGACGCCCGCCCGGTCGCATCGCTGATCTGGCGCAGCGGCCCCTGCGTGGCCTCGGGCGCAGACTGCCACGCGCCGATGCTGAGAGACGGAGCCGACACGGTGGATGCGTCGTTTGTCTCCTGGTTGACAGCCTGCCACGACGACTTGCGCGCCGGGTTCAGGTGGACGCCGCCATCTTTCGCCAGCAGCAGACGCGCCGCCTCCATGTTGGCGTTGAGCGCGTCCATCACCTAGCCATAGGTGACGATGGAGGTGTTGTAGCCGTGGATGCAGGCGCGCGACGTACGCTCCGCCATGAAGCGCGTCAGCTCCTCGCCCACCAGGCTGGCGGTACTGCCGGAGGTGACCCAGATCAGCAGGCCGAAGATGAGGCAGCACACCAGTGCGGGAATCAGCGCAAGGCACGTAATCTTTTTGTGCAGCGTAATCCAGTTCGTGCCAAACGACAAATTAGCCATGCCCACTCGCAAGAGGTTTTAGATGGGCCAATGGTACATCGCCGCGTGCGGGCCTGATCTGTCAAAACCTAAAAAACATCGTCGTAGCGGAGCCCTCCACTACGACGATCTCAAAAACCCAATGCCTCCTGTTTGTCATCTCGTAGGGATCTGCGGTTGCGCTGGCCGACCGGAAAAGCAAAAGCAGTTCCCTACGGGATGACAAACAAGGAAAATCGCTCTAGTGATGCGACTTCACATACACCTCGCCGCGGAGCTTCGCGAGCCCAGGATGAACTGCGGCCCGAACGTCACGAAGAAGCCGATGAAGATCCTCCGGGATTGTCTCTTCGGCTGTAAGATGACGCCTGACGGAGATATTCGATGAAGAGCTACTCAGAGTATTGGACGGCCACCCTGGTCCGGGGTGTGGTGGCGATCATCGCCGGCACCGGCGTGCTCTTCCTGCCGGAGATGGCCTCCACCATCCTGCTGCGGCCGTTCGGCATCGTGATCGCAATCCTTTGCCTGGCTGCCTACGGCATCGTGGACAGCGCTATCGTCCTCGCCACCAGCTTTATGATTCGGCCCGGCCAGCCCGGACGCATCGCCATGCAGTTGCAGGGACTCGCCGGAGCCACCATCGGCATTCTCCTGTTCGCGCTGGTCTACAACCGCATCGACCTCGAATGGTTCATCTACCTCGCCGCGTTGCATGCCCTATCGGCTGCCGTGGTCGAGTTCATCGTGGCGCGGGGCACCTCCAGGCACCACGCCGCCAACTGGTGCTACGCCGCCTCCGCCATCGCTGCCGTGTCGGCAGTCGCACTACTCCTGGGACGCAATGGCACCCCGCGCGAGCTCACCTGGCTGCTCTTCGCCTACCTTGGCGTCTTCGGATTCAACATTGCCGCGCTCGCCGCTCGAATGATCTTCGCCGAACGCCAACTGCTGCACCCATCGCACCTATAACCCCGGAGAGGCTCCATGCGTGCGTGCGTTCTTACCAAGCCCGGCAAGCTGCAGGACAGCGTGCTGGAGTTACAGGAACTCCCCATCCCCGAACCCGCGCCGGGCGAAGTCCTGCTGAAAGTTCTCGCCTGCGGAGTTTGCCGGACAGACCTCCACATCGCCATGGGCGAGCTGCCCCTCCGCATCAACCCGCTGATCCCCGGACATCAGATCGTCGGCGAAATCGTCGACGCCAACCATACCGGCGCGGTCGTCGGAACGCGCGTCGGCGTCTCCTGGGTGGGCGGTACGGACGGCACCTGCCGTTACTGCCAGACCGACCGCGAAAACCTTTGCGACCAGCCCGACTTCACCGGCTACACCCGCAACGGCGGCTTCGCCGAATACACCACCGCCCGCGCCGACTTCCTACTCCCCATACCCGCAAAGCTCTCCGACATGGCGGCCGCGCCACTGCTCTGTGCCGGCATCATCGGCTTCCGCAGCCTGCGCATTGCAGAGGTGCAACGCGGCCAGAAGATCGGCCTGTTCGGCTTCGGATCATCGGCCCAGCTGATGCTCAAGCTACTGCATGCATGGGATTGCGGGGTCTACGTCGCAACCCGGGGCGAAACTCACCGCGCACTCGCCAGTGAGCAGGGAGCAGTCTGGGTAGGCAGCGAAACCGAAACCCCGCCGGATCTGCTGGATGCCGCCATCACCTTCGCGCCGTCGGGCGATGTTGTCATCGCAGCCCTACGCTCGATCGCCAAAGGCGGCATCGTGGCAATCAATGCAATCCACCTGGACCGCATCCCGCAGTTCGACTACAACTCCCTGCTGTGGGAGGAGCGCTCGCTGCGCAGCGTCGCCAACATGACCCGTCAGGACGCCCAGGAGTTCCTGCAGATTGCTGGAGCCATCAACCTGAAGCCCGCCGTCGAGACGTTCCCGCTCGAACAGGCCAACGAGGCCCTGCGAGCAATCTACGACGACAAATCGAGCAGTTCCGTCGTGCTCATTCCCTGAGTTGGCATCATCAGTCCGGGGTGCCCCATCTCAATCGGCTGCATCGATTGAGGTGGGATCGCTCGCGGCTATTGCATCCTCCGTCCATCCGGAACCCAGCTTCGCTTCCGCCGCTCTTCATAGCAACGCACATGCGTAAGCGCCACTTCCAGCAGCGGGGTCGACAACCCATGCTTGCGGCCATAGGCCAGCAGATCGCCCAGAACATGCTGCGCCTCCACCGGTGCGCCACTCTCGATATCGCGCATCATCGACGCCGTAAAGGTCGAGCCCAGCTGTGACAGGCGACCCGCTTCCCGCTCGCGAACCTGCTCCGCCGGTGGGTACCCTTCGGCGGTGGAGATCGCCGTACACTCCGCGAACAGGCGCAGTGAAATTGTGGGATCGACCGCTGCAATATCTCCGAGGGAAGCACGCATCAGGCTGGTCATGCCCGCGGCCGTAGCGAGAAAGGCCCACTTATCCCACATCCGCTGCTGGATATCTGGCCGCAAGGTCGCTTTGAAGTTCGCGTCCGCAAGCGCGGACTGCACCGCCTGGAGTTCGGGACTGGTCGGCACATACCGATCGCCGAACAGGATCTCCGCGAGGTCATTAAGGTGACGAATCGTACCGTCCGCATCCCTCGTCGCCGAGATAAAACACACACCACCCAGCACATGCTCCTTGCCGAACCGCGCATCGAGGGCCCCCATATGCGCCATGCCGTTCAGCATTGGAATGATGAGGCTATTGGGGCCGATCGCTGGAGCCAGCGAGTCCATCGCCGCATCCAGATCGAACGCCTTGCAACTCAGCAGGATCAGGTCGTATGGCTCGCGAACGTCCAGCGGCAGCACCGTGGGCGGATGCTCGATGAAAAGATCGCCGTTTGGACTTACAACCCGCAAACCATTTTCCGCGAACTGTTGCGCACTGCGCGGGCGAACCAGAAACGTAACATCGCGGCCGGCAGCCAGCAGCCGAGCCCCATAGTAGCCACCGGTAGCACCGGAGCCAAGAACAAGAATTCGCATGCCTTGATTTTACGATCAGTGGCTGTCCCATCCTCGACCGGCAGCTTCATCGCGGGGCAGGGTGGGCTATCGTTTGCGGAAGCAAACGACCGTCTCCGGTATATTGGCGGGAGGCGCGAGGAACATCCATGACAGTCATCTACAAGCTTCTGGCGGGGGTTTTAGCAATGAGCAGCACGGCGGGCATCGCCCAGACCATGAAGTATCCGGCAGCACACACCGTCGACCAAACCGACGACTACTTTGGCTCCAAGGTGCACGACCCCTACCGCTGGATGGAAGATGTTGATTCCGCCGACGTAAAAACCTGGGTTGACGCCCAGAACACCCTCACGCAAAGCTTTCTGGCCGACGTCCCCGCTCGCGACAAAATTCACGCCCGCCTGATGGAGTTGAACAACTTCGAACGCTTCACCGCGCCCAACGTCGCGTCCAACCGCTACTTCTTCCGGCGCAACTCCGGCCTGCAAAATCAGTCGCCGCTTTATTGGCAGCAGGGTGCCGCAGGCGAGGCCAAGCTCCTGCTCGACCCCAACACACTCGCGCAGGACGGAACCGTCGCGCTCGACTCCATCTCGGTCTCGGACGACGGCAAGCTGATGGCCTACGCACTCGCCGAGGCCGGCTCCGATGTCCAAAAGGTCCGCATCAAGGTCGTCGAAACCGGACAGGATTTACCGGACCTGGTCGACTGGATGAAGTTCAGCGGAGTGAGTTGGAAGAAGGACCTCTCAGGCTTCTTCTACTCCAGCTTCGGCATCCCGAAGAACGACTCCGAGCGTGCCGAATTCCTGAAGCGCGCAGCCGTTTTTCATAAGCTTTACTTCCACAAGCTCGGCACACCGCAGAGCGACGACAAGGTCGTCTTTGAGAATCCGACCGACAAGGAGATGCTCATCGGCGGAGGCGTCAGCGAGGACGGCCGCTGGCTCTTCCTCTCGCAAAGCAAGGGCCACAACAACGCGCTGGCCGTCCGCGACGTCACCAAGCCCGACGCGCCGACTATTCAGATCGCACCCGTGGACGATGCCCGCTACGAACCCGTCGATACGCTCGGCCACGAAGTCTGGCTGATGACCAACAAAGACGCGCCCAACGGCAAGATCGTCAAGGTGGACCTCGAACACCCCGAGCCCGCCAACTGGACGACCATCATCGCCGAAGGGCCGCATTCGATGGACGGCGTCAGCTCCGTGAACGACATGCTGATCGTCAGCTATCTGGTCGACGCCAAGTCCGAGGTCGAACTCCACACCCTCACCGGCAAGCTCGACCGCAAACTGGCGCTGCCGGGAATCGGCGTCGCCGTAGTCCACGGCGGTAAACGGACCGACACTGAAACCTTCTTCACCTTCACCAACTACACCACTCCGCCCACCGTTTACCGGCTCGACATGAAGACCTTCAAGAGCAGCGTCTGGAAGCAGCCGAAGCTAGTCTTCGACCCCGCGCAGTACGAGACGATGCAGGTCTTCGCCCCCAGCAAAGACGGCACCAAAGTACCACTCTTCATCACGTACAAAAAAGGCACGAAGCTGGACGGTACCGCCCCGACCATCCTCTACGGATACGGCGGCTTCAACATTTCACTCGGCCCCGCTTACAGCTCCTCGCGCCTCGGCTGGATGGAGATGGGAGGCATTTACGCCGAGGCGATCCTGCGCGGCGGCGGCGAGTACGGCGAAAAGTGGCATGCAGCCGGGACCAAGCTGCAGAAGCAGAACGTTTTTGACGACTTCATTGGGTGCGCGGAGTATCTGATCAAGAACAGTTACACATCGCCCAAGAAGCTGGCCATCAACGGCGGCTCCAACGGCGGTCTGCTCGTCGGAGCCGTTGAACTGCAGCGTCCGGAGCTCTTCGGAGCAGTGCTGGCGCAGGTCGGGGTGATGGATATGCTGCGCTTCGATAAGTTCACTATCGGTTACGCATGGAAATCGGATTACGGCGCACCGAGCGAAAACGAAGCTGAGTTCCAAGCCATCTACAAATACAGTCCTCTGCACAACATCAAGACCGGCACCCACTACCCACCCACCTTCATCACGACGGCAGACCACGACGATCGCGTCTTCCCCGCGCACAGCTTCAAGTTCGCCGCCGCCATGCAGGCCGCAGCCGCGCCAACTCCCGGCGCCGCACCCGTCCTGATCCGCGTCGAAACCCGCGCCGGCCACGGAGGCGGCATGCCGCTCTCCAAGCAACTCGACGTCACGGCAGATATGTACGCCTTCCTCGTCAAGGAACTCGGCATGAAGTAGATCGTCCGGAGACCGCATTGCCCGAAGAAAACGTCAGAGTCCGCAGGGCCACGGGATAGAATCAGGCGATATGCCGGTCTCTCGCCAGCCCTTCAGCAGTATTCAGGACATGTTCAGGGTGAGCGAGCGCGGCAACGGTCTTTCTCCAGCTCTACGGCTATATGTGCAATTGGCGGTCGTAGTGGGGTTGTTGCCTATGATCTACAGCCTGTGGAGCGCACATGGGTTCCCGCATCCGTTGATCCACGGCCACGACCTGATGGTTTACGAGGCGCGCTTCCAATTGTTTCGAAGGCCGGGTTTCTGGGAGTTTTCCGGCTATCCTTTTACGTACCCCGCACCGCTAGCATTGGTTTTCGCCGGCATCTACTCGATTCCGCACCCACTGCGCTGGTATTCGCTCGCTTGCGGACTGGCAGCAGTTGCGTGGGGGCTGTGGCTGGCGAGGGGCCTCTTTAAAAGTGGCGTCGCGCCAGGGTCGTCGGCCTTATTTGCGGTAGTCGTGCTGGCTACCGCTTGGCCCGTGGCGTTTCTGCTGGACAGCGGCAACATCGAGGGCGTAGTCGTAGTCGCGCTGGCCGGAGGCATCCTGGCTTTCTGTGGGAAGCGCTGGTATCTGGCGGCAGTGTTGATCGGGCTTGCGGGCGCGATGAAACTGTTTCCGCTGGTGCTGCTGGGGCTGTTGCTTGCGGCGCGCCGATATCGTGCGTTCGCGCTTGGATTTGTGACGGCAGTTGTTGTCAATGTCGTGAGCTTGGCAATTGTCGGTCCGACGGTCGCCGACGCGCAACGCGGCGTCAATGCCGGATTCAGGTCTTTGAGCG
>JANXWZ010000205.1 GCA_025350865.1 Rhodanobacteraceae bacterium | reverse complement strand
CGCGGCGAAGTTTGCGTCGGCGTTTTACGGGCCGTTCCGCGAAGCGGCAGATTCGGCTCCGCAATTCGGCGACCGCCGCAGCTACCAGATGGATGGAGCAAACATTCGTGAGGCGATGCGCGAGATCGACCAGGATGTGGCCGAAGGTGCCGATATGATCCTGATGAAGCCGGCGATGCCGTACCTCGACGTGCTGAAGTCGGCCCGCGACAGATACGAGTTGCCTATCGGTGCTTACCAGGTGTCAGGCGAATACAGTATGCTGACTGCGGCTTTCGAACGCGGCTGGCTGGAACGGGAACGGGCGATGCTTGAGTCGCTGCTTTCAATTCGCCGGGCAGGCGCAGACTTTATCGTGAGCTACTTTGCAAAAGACGCGGCACGTTTGATCGGCTAAATAGAGATGGCGATACCGAATCCGCAGACGGATTGGCAGTTTGAGGCTAGCGCCTCCGTGACGAGCGACATCGACTACCGTCGCGCGTGGAAGGCGTATGCGATTCGCAAGAATATTGCGCTGTTCCTGCTCTATTCGTGGGTTCCATTATGTTTCGGGCTGTTCTGGTGGTCGCGCCTGTCGATCCACCAGCCGCTTGCGTCGCTGCTGGTGATGGCGATCTGGCTGTCGGCGGCTGTTGCGGCAATCTATTGGGCCGGCGAAACTCGATGTCCGCGCTGCCGCCGGCGGTATGGGGCATTAGGACATCGCAAGGGCGATACCAACCTCACGCGGGGCTTGTTCGATAAAGTATGCGCGAACTGCAAACTGCGGAAGTTTGAAGTGATTCCGTAGCGCCTACAGTCGACCGGCGAGAAGGTCGTCCAGTTCCTGGAAAACGGCAACCAGATCGATGCTTACCGGGGTACCAGGAATCGTCAGCGTTCCCGTGACTACCTCGTAACCACTTGCCAAAGCTCGATAGGCCTTTTGCTCAACCGGTTCGAATACCCAGACGTGCTCGACTCCCATGCGGAAATAGTCTTCGACGCGATCCCGAATACTTTGCAAGGAATCGTCCTTGGACAGAACCTCGATGCAAAGAACAGGTGCCGATCGGACGATATTCTCTCCGACGACTGGACGAATCACGCATACGTCTGGAATACGGAAGCGGGTCGCGCTGGTCTGTACGCGCTGTTCCGGGATGGGAAGCAGTCCCCAGGCGCGGCGGTTGGTTTGGAACAGGCTGTAGAAAATTCCCTGCAATAGCCCATGCGGTTTCTCGCCCAAGTTTCTCTCTTTCAGCTCACCATCGACATAGTCGCGGTCCGGCCGGTAGGTGGTGTTGAGATACTCCGACACCGGGATGAGTACGGGCGTAGCCATAAGTTGAGTATGCTCTCGACTTCCGCAGCGAGCAAAATGAAGATCTATCGGCCTGCGGCCATCTCGTCTAATTGCTCATAGATGTCTACGAGGGAGATTAGGATCGGCGTTTCCGGGACGGAGAATTGGTCGCCGCCGAGCAAGTGATAACCATCGGTTGTTGCGTACCATGCCAGTCGCCGAACCGGGTCTAGAATCCACACATTCTTCACGCCCATCAGGAGGTAGTCATAGATCGCGCCCCAAATATCGGCCAGCGATTGCTCCGGCGAAAGAACCTCAATGCAGACGAGCGGCGGTGTGCGGATGATCCCGCCCGGCGGCTCGCCGAACCGCATGACGCACACATCGGCGACCCGAAAGTGAGTCTCCGACGTTTGAATCCGCTGTTCCGTAAACGGCCTGATGGACCACACCTTGCGGTTGGCTAGAAATATTGTGAATAGAACGCCCTGTACCGTCGCGTGCGGAGTCTCGCCCAATAGTCTCTCTTTCACCTCGCCGTCCACGTAATCGCGGTCGGGCTTATAGCTCGTCGCAAGGTACTCGGACACCGGGATGAGGACGGGCGTCGCCATGAACTTGATTATGCGCCCGGTCCGGAACCCCCGCAAGAGCCGATTAGCGGCCAGAATGCGGCCATGCTTGACGACCAGCGTAAAATTCAGAGTTGGCATGCATGCATAGCCCCCGAATTGGAGACGGCCTTGGCAGATACGATTTTCGACGTTGTGATTGTTGGCGGAGGACCCGCCGGATATACCTGCGCCATCCGCGCCGGACAGTATGGCCTCAAGGTTGCGCTCATCGAAAAGACTGACAAGCTCGGCGGCACGTGCCTGCACTGGGGCTGCATCCCCACCAAGTCGATGCTGTTTTCGGCCGAGGTCTGGGATCACCTGAAGCACGCGTCCAGCTATGGGATCGACAACGTCGACGCGCCTAAGCTGAACTGGGACAACCTGTTGAAGCGCAAGAACGACATCACCCTGAAGCACGCCAAGGGTCTCGACTTCCTGATGAAGAAGAACAAGGTCACGGTCTTCAACGGCCACGGCCGCCTCACGGGCCCGGCGAAGGACGGCGTTTTCACCGTTTCCGTCTCCGACGAGGACAAGGGCAAACCCAAGGACGCGCAGGCCGAGGGCTTCACCAAGCAGAGCGTTACGGAAGTGAAGGCAAAAAAAGTCGTGCTGGCCACCGGCTCCGATGCCCGCATGCTCCCTGGCTATACCGCCGACGATACGATTCTGACCAACATGCAGATCCTCACCCTGCCCGCGATGCCGAAGTCGCTCGTCGTCATCGGCTCCGGCGCGGTTGGCGTTGAGTTTGCGTCGGTCTTCAAGAGCTTCGGCGCCGAGGTCACCATCATCGAGGCCCTGCCCCGCTTCGTGCCCGTCGAGGACGAGGAAATCTCTAAGGAGCTGCAGCGCCTCTACAAGAAGCGCGGCTTCGAGATGTACACCAGCGCGAAGGTCGAGAAGATTGAAAAGGTGGATGGCGGCGCAGTCGTCTCGTTCACCGACTCCACCGGCAAAGCTCAGACCAAGACTGCCGAGAAGGTTCTCGTCGCCGTAGGCCGCGCCCCCCGCACCTACGATTGCGGTCTCGACAAGGTAGGCATCACACCCGATCGCGGCTTCATCATGACCAACGAGTGGATGGAGACCACCGAACCCGGCGTCTACGCCATCGGCGATATCGTCGGCGGACTGCCCCAGCTCGCGCACGTCGGCGGCATGTGCGGCTTGGTCGTCGCAGCCAGGCTGGCCGGCAAGTACGCGCGAGCTGTAAACCGCTTGAGAATTCCTGGCTGCACCTACTGCGACCCGCAGATCGGCTCCGTCGGCATGACGGAAGCGATCGCGAAGGAGAAGGGCTACCAGGTCAAGGTGGGCAAGTTCCCCTTCGTCGGCAACAGCAAGGCCACCATCATCGACTCACACGACGGCTTCGTAAAGATCGTCTCCGACGCGAAATACGGCGAAATCCTAGGCGTCCACATCATCGGGCCGCACGCGACCGAGCTGATCGCCGAATGCGTAACAGCCATCGAACTCGAAGCCACGGTCGAGGAGATGATGTTCACCATCCACGCCCATCCGACGCTGTCGGAGAGCCTGCTGGACGGCTTCTCAAGTGTTGAGGGGTTGGCGGTCAATGTCTGAAAGTACGAAGAACGCAGGCGCGGGAACGGTTTCGCGACAGCGAAGAGTCACGGGAGGAGGTCGACATGTCGGACTTAGTTGACGTTGAGCAGCTCTCAACCGATGACGTGGTCGACCCCTCGGCAGCGGAAGCTGTGATTGAAGCGAAAGAGCTTGGAGCGAAGCTCCGCAAGCTCAGACTCAAGACTTCGATGGGTCTGGTTGAACTTGGCGAGCGAACCGGGCTTTCGGCGAGTTATCTCTCGCAACTCGAGACCGGCAGGGTAGTGCCGACTCTGCGGAACCTCTCACGAATCGCACTCGCCCATCAGGTCGACCTCTCCCTTTTCTTTAAAGACGAGAGCCTCGGTTCATTCAGGCGATCCAGAGAAAAAGACAGAGTCAAGATTTCTGTTGGTCCGAGGAATAATCCGTTCATGCTCTCGCAGAGTATGTCTGTCCTGATCGAAGATCGAAGGATGGTCCCTTGCATCGCTGAGTTACTGCCTGGAATCCCAGATGAAGCATTTGACGCAAAAGTCTTCAATGGGCTAGAGTTCGCTTACGTCACGGAGGGAGCCGTCTCGGTAACGACCGAGCAGCATTCGGAATGGCTGGACGAGGGAGATGTACTGTGGGTCGACGGACGCACCAAGCGACAGTACCGCTGCGCGAGCGAGACCTCGGCGAAGGTCATGATCACCTCGTTTCCGCAGCAGCGGTGACGGGAGGGCTTGGCGGTCAACGTTTAACTGAAGTGAAGAACTCGCAGGACCGCCAACGCCGCCATTCCGGCGTTGGCGTTTTCTTTTGCGCTACCTGCCAGCCTATTGGCCCTTTGCGGCAATTCCCTGCAGTTTCGTAAAGCTGGCTTTCAGCGCGCTAAACGCCTCTTTCGCCAGCGGGTTGTTGCCGGGTACACGCACGACGCCATGTGGCGTCAGCACCGAATAGCCGGCGTCGCCGCCCATATTTCCAATTACCAGGATGATTTCTTCAACTGCTTTAGCGGTTGCCATAGTCTCTCCTTGAATTGCGCAGAGATACTAGCACGTCGCGAAATGAGGCGACCACGAAAAAGTGGGGGACCGGGTAGAGATGATGAGCCAGGAGACCGCCTCTGGCCCGAGCATCGTACCTAGTACACAGAAAAAGCGATGAATAGATTGACCACCATCAGCGAAAACGCGGGCAGCGCGGCATACGGGCGGTCTCGGATTCTCAGCCTGGCGAGCAACGCACAGAACATCATTACGGCCAGTCCAGCGGCCGAGAGGAGAAGAATGGGCCGAGAAAAGAAGTGCCCTAGAATCATCCCGACGCTTGCGGCAATCTGCAATGTGCCAGTCAAGATTCGAAGCCCCGGCAGGCGCCAGCGGTCGAACTCAGCCACCATTTCCTTGGAATAGAAACAGGTCAAGCCATACCAGCCAAATGAAGCGGCCGATATGCCCTCGGCAAGATTTAGGTATATTCGCATTGTCACTTCCAATAGTACAGAGCCTCGCGTGAGATTCGGACACAGCGCGTGATGAGGGGAACACCGGAATGCACAACTTCATAATTTTCTTGCAGATCGCAGTAGCGCTGGGCCTGCTCAATGTGTGGCTGCTTCGCGTCGGTCGAAGCACGGGCTTCCGCGGTGGGGATGCCCACTCGATGCGCGAAGAGTTCGCCGTCTACGGGCTCCCCGCGTGGTCCATGCAGGTCGTCGGAACACTCAAGATTGCAGCGGCTGTCTGCTTGATTGCCGGTATATGGTTCCGCTATCTGGTTCTCCCGGCCGCCGTTATCGTTTGCGTTTTGATGGTGGGGGCATTGGCAATGCACTTGAAGGTGCGGGATTCGTTGAAGAAGTCGCTGCCTGCGCTGATGGTATTGGCCGCGTGCGCAACCATTTGCTGGAGCTACACTCGATAGCCCTTGCCGCTGAGTGCCCGTACGTCTTTCGCCTGCATCCGATTAGGCTGCCGAGGTGGGAATCTTAGTGTCCCCGCATGCGGATTTTTTGTCATTCCGCAGGAATCTGCTTTTCTACCGGTGAGGAAATCCCGCCGCATGCAGCAACGTGCGCATCTGAGCCAGGCCGCTCTTGCCTGGTATCTCAATTTGACCGCAGCCAATGTCTCGCAGCTAGAGCGCGGCAGCAAGCAGGCCACCGGGCCAACGCAAAGGGATCGAGACCTTGCTGTAGCCGCCAAGCACGGAATTACGTATCCTGTCCCCGGAACCTCCAAACAGATTCCTGCGGAATGACAACCATCTGATTTTGTTTGTCATTCCGTAGGAATCTGCTTTGTTCTCTGCGATGCCTCTTCGCCAAAACAGCCGACTCTATGATTTTTTGCTATAGTTTATAGAGCGAAAGCAGGCTGCACCTGCGAGCCTTTAAGGCAAAATGGTTGGGGGATTCGCCCGGCGCGAGCGGATCATCGCTCAAAAAGACTTACAGGAGGTCACACCATGGCAATGACCACGGCCAGACCAAGCCAGTTGCGAGAGGCAATTCTGGAAACCGCCGCAGGGATGCACCCGGCCGGGATGATGAGCGAGGACACCTTTCGCAAGATCACTATCCGCGAGCTGGGATCGAAAGTTCCGCCTACCGCCGAGCCGATCAGCGGCGAGGAAATACGCAGCGTTCGCGAGCGCGCCCATCTGAGCCAAGCCGCTCTTGCCCGATATCTCAATTTAACCGCAGGCTACGTCTCGCAGTTGGAGCGCGGCAGCAAGCGTGCCACCGGCCCAGCGCTCGCCTTGTTG
>JANXWZ010000200.1 GCA_025350865.1 Rhodanobacteraceae bacterium | reverse complement strand
CCAACCTGGCGCACGTAGTCGCCGGTCCACTGCTGAATGTGCGAAACGCTGCCGTCACCGAAGCCAGGAAGAGTCGCGCCAGTGAACGGAATGCCGTTGCTGGTCACGTTCGTCTGGTAGAGGCCAAGGGCGGTGAACTGGTTGCGAGGATTCAGGTTGAAGTCGACGCGGCCAATGTACTGGTTGCTGGTGGTTGTGGTAGTGGAGTTGTAAACGTTCGTGACATTCGTTCCCGCTGCCGCCGGAACATAGGTGGAAGTCAGCTTTGTCGTAATGGGGTTGAAAGCCGCCGTGGGGAATACTCCCTTGAGATCATACGCGCATTGCGCGAAGGTCTCGCCCGGGGTGGTGCAACCAAGAATCGTAATGCTGCTAGGAATGGGATCGGCCTGAAAGGCGCCGTAGTTCTGCGTTGCCGTGGGACGAGTGGTTGCGGTGCCATTGTTTGCGCTGAAGTCGCCCTTCAGATTGTTGGCGGCGTACACGGTGTTGGTGAAGCTTCCCTGCGGCACACGCTGGCGGGTACCCTGATACGCACCGAAGAAGAAGAGCCGGTTCGTAAGTACCGGGCCACCCAACGTTCCGCCGAAGATGTTCTGGTGGAAAGCGGGAACGCCTTTGTCTGTGCGAGCGCCGGTGGTCGAGTTGTAGGTCTTCTGGAAATAGTTCAGCGTATTGAGGAAGGTATCGCGGTAAAACTCGAAGGCATCACCGTGGAAGTGATTCGTTCCCTGCTTGATAGTGGCAGTGACGATGCCGCCAGAGTTGCGGTCATACTCGGCATTGAGCGGACCGTCGACAAGGTTGAACTGGTCGATTGCGTCGATGTTCGGGGTGAGGGCAATGGTGTTCAGGGCGATGTCGTTTGTATCGGCGCCGTTGATCAGATACGCCGACTGCTGTGCCTGGGCTCCGGATACCGAATACGTACCCCCGAAGCGGGTGTCGGTATTGGCAACACCGGGCAGAGTCAACTCGAGGCCCGTGAAGTTGCGGCCGATCAGGGGCAGCTCGACCATCTGAGCAGAATTAACAATATTGTTGATCTGCATGTCGGTCGTGTTCACCTGGACAGAATCCGCCTCGACCTGAACCTGTTCGGTATTGTTGCCAACTTCCAGCTTGATCGCCTCTACATATTCCTGATCGATATTGAGGGCAATCCCCGACGCCGAGAATCCCTTGAAGCCAGTTGGGTTGGCGGAAACCGTGTATGTTCCGATGGGAAGCTGCGCGAACAGGTAGTCGCCGCTGGCATTGGTGGTAGTGGTGAACTTGACGCCAGTGGCCTGATTGGTCGCGAGGACGGTGATATTGGGGAGAACGGCCCCCGTGGGGTCGGCCACCGTCCCCTTGATGCGCGCGTTGATCTGTCCGTGGGCGCTGTTGAGAGCGAGAGAGAAGGTGAAGAGGATCAAAGAGAAGAGGAAAGTGAAGCGGTGCTTCATATGGAGGCTCCTGTAAATAAACTTGGCGAGCGGAGTCGTGCCGTTTTGCCGGAGGGAATGCAACTGGATTCCGGCACTGCGGCACTTAAAGGATGAGTTGGGTTGGGGCAGGACGCTGAAAGGGATCGTAGAACGAACCGGCGACGAAGAAGTAGCGACCGTACGTGAAGAGTCCGCGGCGATCCTGGAACCCGGGCTTCTATCTGACAGCTCTCGGGGATGGAGGCGGATATTCACACCGATGTGTGGGCAATTTCACCGCCAAAGTCTGCTGCACAGAGTCATAAGGACTTAGCGCCGCACAATCATAGAAAATCTATGAGGCGATCAACATTCCTACAATTTTCGGTAAATTTTCGTCAATCTATTCCGCCTAATTGATTGAATCCAAGATACTTAGCTCTAAAATTCGCATAACCCATTGTGGATGCTGCGTGGACCGGTTCGGTTGCCTCGAGGTGGAAATGAGGACGGCAACTCAGGGCGGAGGAGCTGTCAACAATCTGGTTCGTCTCAACCGCCCTATTTGCGTCTTCACGAACGGACGGTGGAAGGGCGTAGATCGCGAATCATTCCTTGGCCTATGAAAAATCATAGGCTTCAGCTTTCATTGGCTTGGTGAGGGTTTAAGTGTGAGAGACTTGCTCCCGCCAGCGGGGACGACTGAAGCTGATGAGCCGAGAAGTGGGGTTGTTTTACCTGATTTTGTTGAAAGCTGCGGCGTGTAGTGCGAGGAGAAGGTATCGTGAGGGCGGAGGAATTTTGACGATGGGATTTTTAGATTCTTTAGAGTCGATGGCGTCAACGGCGATGGAGCAGAGCGGAAACCCGACGGCCAAGGTTGCCGGCGGTCTGATGGCGGCGCTGGAGGAACACCCGGGCGGGCTGCAGGGTGTGATGAATCATATGGCCCAGAACGGCGTCGACCCGCAGGCTGTGGCGGCTGGCGGTGAGACGACTCCCGAGCAGATTGGGCAGGGATTGCAGGGTTCGCCCCTGATCGCGATGGTCGCGGAGAAGGCTGGCGTGTCGCCAGAGGTGGCACAGCAGTTATTGGCAACCGTATTGCCGTTGGTGATGTCTCACTTCACGCAGGGCGGAACGGAAGCTCCGCCGAGCAGCGGATTGAGTGGGCTGGCGGGATCGCTCCTGTCAAAATTTCTGTAGGACAACGAACCACAGATAGAAGGAGATGGACGATGGCGGATTTTGAAGCGTTGAATGAGAAGTACATGCCGGTGATCGATATGGTGAAGCAATTCGAACCGCACGGCGCAAAGTTTGTGGGTTCGGAACTGGTGGGCGAGCAACTGCACCTGGTGGCGGAGGTTCCGTCGCAGGTGGTGGAGAACCGGGTTTGGGATACGATCAAGGCGGTCGATCCGGAGTTTGCCGACCTGAAGCATGAGATCACCAACACGGGTGGAGCGGAGCAGCACTACACCGCAGTCGCGGGCGATAACCTTAGCAAGGTCAGCAAGTTGTTCTACGGGAATCCGAACCACTATATGAAGATCGCTGCGGCCAGCGGCAAGGATGATCCGAATCAGTTGCATGTCGGTGATGAGTTGGTGATTCCGGTTCTGAGCTAGGTGCTGTTTGTTTAGTCGGGCGAACAAGGGCGGCCTGAAAGGGTCGCCCTTGTTGCGTTGACCGCAGGGCGGGATGAGGACACAATTGCGCCATGGTGATTTTTCTCCTTTTGCCGTTTGTCGTCGGCGGCCTGCTGGTTTTTCTGGTCTGCCTGACGATTCCCTGGTTACAACAATTTGCTTTGAGTGCGGCGGTTTGGTTTTTGGCACTGCTTCCCGGGTTGTTGATTTGGCTGCTGATCGGACTCGGGGCCGCGTTGGGTGAAGATACTCTGCGTCAGCATCTTTCCTACCCAAACTGGGAGATGTCGCTGTGGCATGCGTTCGGCTCGCCCGCGGCGCGGATTACGCTGACTGCGATTGGCCTGGCGGGGACGATTCTGCTAGCGACGGTGGTTGCGGCGGTTCACCAGTTCGTCATTCACCGGATTACGTTCGCGCTGTTCCGCCTTTATGCGGGCTTTATTACGGCGACGGCGGCTGTGGCCTGGGGAAGCCTGGCTGGAGCTGTCATCGCAACGTATCTGGAAGCGCCCTGGGAGGTCGCGTTCGTCGTTGTGACGACGATGGTTGCGGCGCTGGGGTGGGGCGGGGCAAAACTGGGGAGCCGAATGGCGCGCAGGTTGCGGGGTCCGGCGCCTTCGCGGCTGACGTGGATTCTGGAAGAGGAGTTTTATGGGTAGGGGCCGCCGATGAAACGCAGTTGCTAACTAGTTTTGTAGTTGGATCGTCTGATGGGGTGTATGCCACCGAAGAGATCCATTACGCTGACCGAGGCAGAGCTAAGGCTGATGCGCGTTCTATGGGAGCGCGGGGAATCGGCTGTGGCGGACGTCGTTCTGGCTGTTGCCGATGCGACGCCGCTGGCCTACAACTCCGTGCTGACGACGATCCGGGTGCTGGAACGTAAGGGATATGTGACCCATCGGCAGGAGGGGCGGGCGTTTCTGTATAGCGCGTGCGTTGCGCAGCAGGAGGCAAGTCGGGCCGAGGTGCAGCATATGCTGTCGCGGTTCTTTGGGAATTCGCGGGAGAGGCTTTTGCTTTCGCTGCTGGGCGATGACGAGATTTCAGCGGATGAGTTGAAACGTTTGAAAGAGACGATCGCCAGTGCTCCGGACGATGTTCCCGAGGGCGCGGCGGGGGAGCTGGCGTGATGGCTCCGGTGGGGTGGATGCAGGTTTCGGCGGTGGTGGCGGGGTCGCTGGTGGCGGCGGCGTGGGAAGGGCTTGTGCTGGCGGGGATGGTGGCAGTTTGCCTGCGGTTGTTACCGGGTATTTCGGCAGCGGCACGGTCGGTAGTCTGGACAGTGGTGAATTTGGCGGTTTGCGGCCTGCCCTTTCTGCATTTTAAGGGCGGCGCGGCCGACGCCGCCCCCGGTCCGCAAGTTCATTTGGATGAGCGGCTTGGGCTGGCATTGGTGGCCGTCTGGGCGCTCCTTTCCGCGTGGCGGGCGGCGCAGTTGGTCAGGAGCGCGGTTTGGCTACGGGGAGTCTGGCGAAGGGCCTTGCCGGTCGACGGCCTTGCTGGGACGGAGAGCGAAATACTGAGATTCTTCGCTTCACTCAGAATGACCTCGGCTGCGGGGCGGGCGGCGGAGCTTTGTGTGTCGGACGAGGTTGATCGGCCTTGTGTTGTGGGGTTCTTTCACCCGCGCGTTCTGGTGCCGACCGCTCTATTTGAGCAGCTTGCGGACGGCGAACTGCAGCATATTGTCCTCCACGAAATGGAGCATCTGCGGCGGCGCGACGACTGGACCAACCTGGTGCAGAAGCTGAGTCTGGTGGTATTCCCGCTGAACCCGGCGCTGATCTGGATCGAACGGCAGCTTTGCGTGGAGCGCGAGTTGGCTTGCGATGATCGGGTTTTGCAGGCAACGGGAGCCCGGAAAGCTTATGCGGCGTGCCTGGCGAATCTGGCGGAGCACTCGCTGGTGCGGCGCGGGGTTTCGCTTGCGCTAGGGTCATGGGAGCGGCAGGCGGAGGTGGTCCAGAGAGTGAGCCGGATCCTGGCCGGGTCGAAACATCAGATGGGAGCACGGCAGGCGGCAGGAGTTGTCGCGATGCTGATGGTAGGGGTGGCGGGGTTAACGGATGGGTTGGCGCATGCGCCGGGGTTGGTTCAATTCGGACCGAAGGTGAGCGCGGTTGCGCAGAGCGTGCCGCGGCCGCTGAAGCCGAATGCTGGGGTGGGCCTGTCCGGTCCGGATGGCGCCGTGCCGTCGCCGCGACGGGATGTGTCTATGACGGTTGGATCTGACAGTGTGCGGCCAAAGCTGGTGAATGCCGTGATGCCATTGAATACGGTCCCGGTGGTTAAGGCTAAGCGGCGGACGGTTCGGAAGGTGAGTAAGCCCATGGTCGCCGCGATGGAGCCTGCGACGAACATGGGACACCCCTCGGGGCTGTTGGAGGATCCGACGGTGGTGATGGTGACGTGGCAGGTAGGTCCGCCGATGATTGTGCGGGACGCTAACTATACTTACGCGGCTGTGCCCACGAAGCAGGGCTGGGTGTTCGTTCGACTTTAACGCGGGAGCCAGCGCAGGAGCGGTCGCTCAACGTAAACGTGGAGCAGGCAGCCAGCTGCGACTCCGGATACAAGCATCACGATGAATGGGATCGCGATCGGAATAGGATGCCGCACCCAGAGGTGATACAGCAGCGGCGAGCAGACCATGAAGCAGGGGTAGTGGATGAGGTAGATGGAGTACGACGCGTCGCCCATGAAGCGGAGTGGCCGCGGAATGGTGAGGATACCCTGATCTTCCCGGCTCGCAATCCCGATCAGCAGGAAGGTAGATCCGACGCCGGCGACAAGGCCCAGTGGTACGGGAACGTAGCCGTAAATGTCTCCAGCGATGAAGGCGCAGAAAAGAATTACGCCTCCCACAGCGATGAACCGACGGGCTGGGAGGTTCGGGCGGGAGCGGAGGAGCCAGGCTGCCAGCATGCCGAAGCCGAAGAGCAGGTGAAGCGGATTGCCGAGATAGAACGACCAGACGACGGGGCCGGGATGGACGAGGGACACGATCGACAGAACGAACCAGGCGGCGAAGACGGTGGTGCCGACTCGACGGCTGGCCAGCAACACCCCGAAGAGGCTGTAGAAGAGGACCTCCTGGAAGAGCGTCCAGCTGGTGAGCAGGTTGAGCTGCAGGGTGTTGACGAAGACCAGCAGGTAACCGGAGATGACGACCCAGGGATTTGATCGCACCGTCTCGCCGAGTTGGGGGTGGAGCTCGATGCCGATGGTCAGGCAGGTGAAGACGATCCAATAGATGGGTAGACGCGACGAAAGCGCTTCCAGAGATAGGGGCGCAGGGTGGCGATGCGACCGATGTCGGCGCGATGGGCCATCAGGATGACGGCTCCGCTGAGGACGAAGAAATAGTCGATGCTGACGCCGAGACCGGCTGAGTTGAGGGTGAGCCACTCGCGGTGCCAGTAGCGGGCATCGTTCCCGAAGAAGACGGTGGTGTGGAAGACCACGATCATCAACGCGGCGATTCCGCGGCCTGCCTGGAGCGACGCGTACGTTGGCTTCCTGGAGGGGGATTTCACCTGGAGACATTAGAGCAGGACAGATTGACGTCAGTCCAGCATGGTCCGCAGGAGGGGTTAGCCGAAGTTCTGCCGTGGCGCGACACCGTAAACGTCGAGGACATCCTGTAACGCGACGGTTCCGGCCAACTGGTGGATGTTGGCACGGTTGACGACCGGAATGATGTCGATCTGGTTGGCTCCCATGCGTTCCAGGGCGAGATCGAGCCCGTGGTCGGGATGGACGTGCGGGAAGTCGAGAGGACCGACCATGAGCCCCAGGGGATCGTCGCCGTGCCCGGCGAGTTCCCTTTCCAGACGAATGAGATTGACCACACCGATGACGCCTCGGGGATCGGTCACGAGCCAGGTGTTTGAGCCGCTGGCACGGATCTGGTCGAAGGCGATCTTTACTGTGGTGCTGGCGTCGAGTGCGTACGTGGCGGGTTTCATGATGGTCGCGGCTACTCTGCGGCCAAAGCCCTGGCGGGTCTTCGAGCTGGGGAGGTGAATGCCGTCCTGCTCAGCGAGCGCCTCGTAGATTGGCTCATGCTGCAGCTTCCCCGCGACGAAGAGGCTGATGAGGTTGGCGATCATCAGGGGGACGATGACGGCGTAGTCCTGGGTCATCTCGAAGATCATGAGGACGGAGGTCATGGGGGCGCGGACGACGCCCGCAAAGACCGCCCCCATGCCGACGAGGGCGTAGGCCCCGGGCGTCGCGGTATAGGCCGGGAAGATGTGGTGCGCGGCTGTGCCCACCGTCCCGCCGAGCATTGCGCCAATGAATAGCGCAGGGCCAAAGATGCCGCCGGCGTTTCCCGTGGCGTAGCTGGCGGTGACCGTGATGACCTTCAGGATCAGCAGCATGACCATCAGGCGAATCGCCATGCTGCCGTTGAGCGCGTCCCCTACGAAGCCATAACCGACGCCCAGCACTTGCGGCACAAACCACCCGATAATTCCGACTAACAGACCTCCGGCCAGAGGCTGAATCCAGACGGTATTCCGGGGAAAGCGAAGGAATCGTGCGCGGATGCCGAGCAGCGAGCGGGTGAAGATGGCGGAGACCAGACCACCCGCGATCCCGAGGACCGCATACACGGCAAACTCAGCCGAGCTGACAAGTTGATACTGCGGCACTTTGAAGAGTGGGGCGTTTCCGAGTGACAGCCGGAGCACGATCCACGCTGTGGCAGAGGCCAGCACCACCCCGCCCATCATGGGTGCGTTGAGATCGCCAACGATCTCTTCCAGCGCGAAGACGACGGCCGCCAGCGGCGTATTGAATGCGGCGGCTACGGCGGCGGCGGCACCTACGGGGATGAGCTTCCTCATCTGCTCCGGACCGAGTCCGAGGAACTGGCCGAGCACGGAACCGATGCCGGCACCGACCTGCACGGATGGCCCCTCGCGACCGAGGGGAATCCCGCTGGCGAGGGTGGCGGAGGTGCAGAAGAATTTGCCGAGGACCGTGCGAAGTGTGATCTTGCCGTCGCGAGCAAAGAGCGCCGCTTTGGTCTGCGGGACGCCGCTGCCCCGCGCGTCGGGGAAGAAGCGGTACAGGAGGTAGCCGATGCCGAGCGAGCCGCCAACCGGAAAGGCCAGCCGCCGCCACGGCGCGCCGCCGACCGGATACAGCCGCATGCCCGCACGTTCAGTGACGAGAATGAACGCCACCACCGCGAGACCGGTCAGCGCACCGATGACAAGAGACAGAACCATGAAGATCTGGTTGGCACGCTGATCTGGCCGTGTATCCAGGCGACCGATGCGGTCGAGCAGCCATAGTCTCCAGCCGCTGGTTTGCGTGGTTGACGTATCTTCGACCGTCTGATGCGAACCATCCATCTTTTTATGATGCTCCAAAGACATCGTCTACGCTGCTGTGGGCTCTGCGCGCTCTGCTAATTGGCGGATGGTGTCCTGTTTCAGGGCCTTCTCGTGCAGCATCAGTTCGGCGGCGCGAACGCGGGGGTTGGCGTGGAACCAGGTCTGGACGATCCCGTTGCAGAGGAGATTGGTGACGGCGAGGAGGGCCATGCCCTGATGGTGGGCCATCCAGGAGCGGACCAGCTGGGGTTCGCTGCCTTCGGTGTAGTCGGCTGCCTCGTAGAAACCGTATTGGCCAACCCAGCCCAGCTTGGCCATGCGCTTGAGGTTGGCGAGGGCTTCGTTGCGGAGGATGGGGATGACGAGGAAGGTGGAGTACGGCGAGATGACGGGGCCGTCTTCGGCACCGTATTTCAAGGCCAGTTTGGGAATTCCCCATGCCTGGTAGCCGTAGCGGCCCTGAGGGTCCGTCTTGGCGAAACCGCTCTCGGAGATGCCCCATGGGATACGGCGGACGTGATCGCGCTGGATGTGGGCGACGGCTTCGAGAGAGTTTGTCAGGAGCGTGTCAGGAAAGGTGCGCATCCACAGAGCGGGCATCATGTACTCGAACATGGTGCCGGTCCAGGAGAGGAGCGCGGCGCGGCCTTTGACGAGGACGTGGGAGCGGTCGAGTTGGAACCAGGCGCGCTGCGGAATATCTCCCTTGGCGACGGCGAGGAAGGTGGCGATGCGGGCCTCCGAGGCGAGGAGGTCGTAGCAGGCGGCGTGCAGCTCGTGCTGACGGCCGTCGTAGCCGATGGAGAGCAGCTGGCGGGATTCAACGAAGAGGAAGCTGAAGTCCATCTGCTCGGCGGAGTCTTCGGCGAGGCCGATGATGCGCTGCATATCTTCGGCGAGGTGCTTGAGCTTTTCGGCGGCGAAGCGGAGGCGGTCGCGGAGCGATTCGACCAGGGTTTCCAGGCCGGCGTCTTCGCTGGAGACAGCGAGGGACTCGGTGAGGCGGTGGATGTGTTGCTCAGCGTTCTGGAGGGCAGGCATTTCGCTGAACTGGGGGAGTCCGAGGCGGCGGAGCGGGGCGTACTCCGGGAGCAGCCACGGCAGGTGGAACTCGATGAGGGAGCGGAGGGCCTGGCGGCGGGTTTCGAGGTCGCGGGCAAATGCGGAATCCAGCAAGGGTGGGGGTGAGGCGAAGAGTTCGTCGACACGGAACTCAAGTTCACGAGCTTGCAGGGACTGGGAGTTGTCGTTGAGGTCGAGAAGGGAGAAGTCCTTGGCCTGCAGGATGGGGTGGCTCAGCATCTCCAGCGCGCCGCCGTGCAGCGTGTAGAAGGAGGCGGCAAGGTTGCCGCTGTCGACGGTGGAGATGGTGAAGGGCGGGATCGCTTCGAGGGTTTCGATCTGGTACCAGTTGTATATGTGGCCTCTATATTTCTCGATCCGCTGGTAGGTGAGGAGCGTGCCGAGTGTGGCTTCGGCGAACTCTGCGATGGTGAGGAAGCCGAGAGCGTAGGCCGCCTGGCGGGCGTTCAGCAGCATGCCGAGGTTGGTGGGGGAGAGCTTGCGGACCTGGTGGAGGCCCTTCTCTTCGACGTTGTCGGGGATGAGCCAATGGTTGTCGGCACCGCCGAAGTCTGCGTAGAAGCGCCAGAGCGAAAGCGCCTGCCGCCAGAGGAAGTTCCGATCCTGCTCCTTGAGCGGAGTGCGGGACTTGCGCGGGGGCGAGTTGAGCCATGAGGCGACGAGCGGGGCGATCAGCCAGAGGAACAGGATGGGGCTGGCGGCGATGAGGGAATGACTGTGATGGAGGAACAGGCCAGCGGCGATAAGGATCGCAATCACTGGCGAGATGAGGAGGTATCCGTCGAGCGTGTTCCGGGTTCGGTTCGCTTCGGATTGTGCGGCGGTCTCCCACTGGAGGAGGCGCTGACCGGAGACGAAGCTGCGGGTCAGGGTGCGGACGATGGCGTCCAGCGAGAGCAGCATCTGGTGGGCGAGGAAGGTGAGGTTGATGAAGGCGAACGCAACCTGTCCAAGCCAGGCGCTGAAGGCTCCACGAACGGCGCCAGCGTCAAGCGTGAAGAGGGCTCGGGCCAGGTCAAGCGCTAACTGTGCGAGCGAGGGAAGCAGCATCAGGGCGACGGTGACGGCACTCCAGAAGAGCGCGCCGCCCGGGAAGACGAAATAACCGAGGACGAGCACGAGGAAGGTGACGGGCTCGACAAGCGAACGGCGGAGGTTGTCGAAGATCTTCCACTGCGAGATGACGCTGATGGGGTTGGGGACGAGGCGGCCGGACTCATCGGGAACCTTGGCGAAGAGCCAGCGAAGGATCTGCCAGTCGCCGCGAATCCAGCGGTGTTTGCGGCGGGTGTGGGCGGCATGCTGGGAGGGGTAGTCGTCAATGATCTCGATATCGCTGACGAGGCCGGCGCGGACATAGGCGCCTTCTATCAGGTCGTGCGAGAGCAGGGCGTTGCGGGGAAAGCGGCGCTCGAGAACCTGGTGGAGAACGCTGACCTCGTAGATGCCCTTGCCCGCAAAGATGCCCTCTCCGAAGAGGTCCTGGTAGACGTCGGAGACGGCGCGGGTGTAGATGTCGTAACCGGTCTCGCCGGAGTAGATGGCGGCGAGCCGCGAGCGCGAGGCAGAGGAGACGCTGACGCCGACGCGAGGCTGCAGGATGCCGTAACCGGCGGTGACGGTTCGGGAGCGGGAGTCGACGATAGCCCGGTTGAGCGGGTGGGCGATGGTGCCGATCAGGCGTGCGGCGGTGGAGCGCGGAAGCTGGGTGTCGGAGTCGAGCGTGATGACGTAGCGAACGCGTTCGAGGATGTGAAGCGGACCGGCCTTGATGGGGAAGGAGTCGAACTCGCGGAGCAGGAGCTTGTTCAGGTCAAGGAGCTTGCCGCGTTTGCGCTCCCATCCCATCCACACACCTTCGCGGACGTTGAACACGCGATGGCGGTGCAGCAACAGGAACGATCCGCCTTTGCCGCCGGCGTACTTGGCATTGAGGATGCCGATGTGGGCGATGGCTTTCTGAACGAGCGGATGGTTTTCGTCCGCCGGCGGCTGGGTGGAGGAGTCGGGGAGATCGGTGAGCAGGCAGAAGTGGATGTTGAGGTCTTCGTTGGAGAGATAGCGTGCTTCGAGCTCGTCGAAGAGCTCCTGCACCTGCGATTCACTGAGCAGGAGCGTGGGGACGACGACCATGGAGGTGGATTCGGCGGGTACTCCCCTGGAGAAGTCGACCTTGGGTAGCGACTCGGCCTTGAGCATAGACAGCACGAGGCCGTTGACGAGTTCGACCGCACCCTGGGTGACCGGGATGAGGGCGAGCAACAGGGTGCAGACCACGGCCACGAAGGATCCGTGCGGCACGAGCGGGGCGCTGATCGGGATAATCAGCAGGATCGAAACGACGATGATCCCGATGATGTAGAAGTCTTCGTTGTAGCGACGGACGAAATCGCGCAGCTTCTCGACGGTGGGCGGGTGGTAGCCGATTCGTCTTTTGAGGGCGGACGCGCCTTCGGCGAAGAGGTAGTAGCCGATGTGCTGCGTACGCTCGCGGCAGCAGGGGTCCTGCTCGTTGCTGCTCCGCGCAAGATGGCAGAGATCGAGCGCGGCGCGGGCGGTATCAACCTCGCTGCAATCGGAGTAGCAAGCTAGCTGCGCGACCCGGCGATGGTAGGTGTGGCGGGTTTCATCTTCCATGCGGGAGAAGACGCCGACGGGATCCTGGCGCAGGATGTGGTCGAAGGAGGTGATGGATTCGAGCAGGGCACGCCACTCGAACTGGTTGAGGCGGCGCAGGCTGTGGATGGGGCCGGAGAGCGGAGACTGCTCGATGGGGACGCGCTTGTTGCCGGCGAACATTTCGTTGGCGCGGTCCAGGATGTACTCCAACTGGGCCAGCTTCAGGGCCGGCGGGGCGAGCAGAACTTCGCCGAGGAGAAGCGTATGTTTGCGCTGGACTTCCTCGACGTAGAGCTGGAAGGACGGGGCGGACCAGATGCCGTGGGTATGGTCGATATAGGCGATGGCAAGCAGAATGATGCGAGGGATGCAGGCGTTGTTCAGGCGAATCTGGGGGAATTCCTGCATGGCTGACACGGCGGAGTCGGTGGATTTGAGCGCGCCTTCAAGGGCCCGGCTGCTTTCGAGGAGCTCGAGTTCGGGGGTGAGGTCTTTGCCGGCGTGACGCTCCCTGGCGGCGCCGAGGGTCTGGTCGAGACGCAGCGTGAGGGCTTTGAGCCGCTCGGTGAGGCCGGGTTCGCGATTCGACTCCGGATTAGGGGCGACGGTCTGCCAGCTCTCGACGAGGAGACGCGCACGCTCTGTGAGTTCGGCGTCGGAGACGGGCGGGGTCTCGGGCAGGGGGGTGTGGACCTCCGGCTCGGTGGCGCTTCCGTCCGAGGGGATGATTGCTTCGTTGGGAACGGTGGACAATTTGGTTTCCTCTTGAGGGCTGGGGAGTGCCGGCGAAGAGCGGAAGACAACCGCAGATTCCTGCGGAATGACAAACAAAGGAGCAACGGGCTAGCGGTAGCTGGCGGCTTGCATCTCGAACATGCCGGCGTAGACTCCGCCTTTTTCGATGAGGTCTTTGTGCTTCCCTTCTTCGATGAGCTGGCCGCCCGACAGGACGACAATGCGGTCGGCCATGCGGACAGTGGAGAAGCGATGCGAGATGAGCAGGGCCATCTTGCCCTGCGTGAGCTCGGCGAAGCGCTCGAAGACTTCGAGTTCGCTGCGGGCGTCGAGTGCGGCTGTTGGTTCGTCGAGGATGAGGAGTTGCGCATCGCGCAGGTAGGCCCGGGCGAGCGCGATCTTCTGCCATTCGCCGCCGGAGAGCTCGACGCCACCTTCGAATCGGTGGCCAAGCATCTGGTCGTAGCCTCCGGATAGCTTGTTTACGACTGTGTCGGCGAGGCTTTTGTGAGCGGCGTCGTCGATTCCCTGCTGGTTGTGCGGCTGGTCGACGCGGCCGACAGCGATGTTCTCGCGGGCGGTCATCTCGAAGCGCATGAAGTCCTGAAAGATGACGCCCATCTGGCTGTGCAGGTCCTCCAGCGAATAGTCGCGGAGGTCTACGCCGTCGAGCAGCACCTGACCCTCGGTGGGGTCGTAGAGGCGGGTGATGAGCTTGACGACGGTGGTCTTGCCCTGGCCGTTCTCGCCAATGAGAGCGATGCGTTGGCCGAGCGACAGGGTGAGGTTGAAGTTTTTGAGGATCCTGCGTTCGGTGCCGGGGTAGGCGAAGGAGACGTTGCGGAACTCGAAGCCCTGGCGGATTGGACGCGGCACCTTGAGACCGTCGGGGTTGGATTTGACGATCGGCTCCATGGCGAAGAAGGCGAGGAGATCGGTGAGGAAGAGCGCCTGGTCGGCGATGCCGGAGGCGGTCGAGAACACCATCTGAAGGTTGGAGCTGGCCTGCTGGATGGCGGCGGTAAGGAATGTGAACTGGCCGATGTCGTAGTGGCCCTGTAATGTCCGGTAGATGACGTAGACGTAGGTGCCGTAGTAGCCAAGGGTTCCGATGATGCCCAGCAGGCCGCCGAAGATGAGCTTGGACCGGGAGAGCGCGACATCTTCCTTGTAGATCTGGCTGGCGAGGGTCTTGAAGCGGTCGGTGAAGAACTTGTGCAGGCCGAAGAGCTTGACCTCTTTGGCTCCATCGCGGCTGCCGGCGACCTCGCGGATGTAGTCCATCTGGCGCTTGGCGGGGGTCTGGCGGAAGTTCTTGGCATAGCCCAGGAAAGCGAAGTGGGTCTCGCTGAGGAACGACGGGAGAACGCCGATGGCGAGCAGCAGGACCAGCCACGGCGAGGCCCAGGCAAGCGCGACGGAGAAGACCAGCGTTGTAATCACGCGCTGGAACAGCAGGCCCATCTGCTGGATCATGGCTAGGCGGTCGGTGGCCTGGACACGGGCTCGCTCCAGGCGGTCGTAGAAGACGGGGTCTTCGTAGGTGGTGATGTCGAGGCGGGCCGCCTGCTCCATCACCTTGATGCTGACGTGCTGGGTGTAGCGGTTGGCGAGGAGGGCGTCGGTGTAGTCGACTGCGCGGGTGAGCAGGCCGAGCGCGACGTTGAGCAGCACCTCGGCCGCGACAAGGATCCAGAAGTTGGCCGGGAGGGCCTCGCCGTGGATGTGGTTAGCGATGGCTGTGATAATGTACTGCGCGACCTTGGCGATCGCGAAAGGCAGCGTCGCGACGAGGACGCGAAGGAATATACCCTAGGTGACAACACTGGGTCCGGCCTCCCACAGGATGTGCAAGACCGGCGGAATGTTCTTCAGCGCGGCTACACGGTCGCGCCAAGGGTGGGGACTCTCGGGGGTGAGTTTGGCCGTAGTCATTTAAAGCAAAGGGGTGTGTGTATCCCGTGCTTAGTGGGATGCCATTTTTGACGTTGGCGTTGATGCAATTGGGCCGATACGCGACCTTACGGCGAGGAATGACGGAATGTTGGGGCAGGTCGGTCTGGAAGCAACACCGGCTGTCGAGTCGCAAATTGTGCTGAACTTTTGCTTTCAGCTTGCGTATCGTGGAGGTGAGCCCCACTCCGGAAAGGTTCTCTCATGTTCAGGAAAAATGTGTTTGCACGTAGAAATCATGCCCTCGCTGCAACTGTGTTCGCTTTTTGGCTTGCTGCCTCGACGGGGGTGCTGGCTGCGCAGGCTCCGGCAGCGGCGGCAGTTCATGCCAAGGGTGACATCGCGGGCGACTGGCAAGGGACACTGGAGGCCGGAAAGTCGCTGCGCATCATTGCCAGATTCACCAAAAACGATAACGGCGCATGGGGTGGGAAGATGTACAGCATCGACCAGACGCCGCAACCGTTCCCGGCGAACACAGTGTCGGTGGATGGACCGACCGTCAAGTTTGCGGTGGATGCGATCGGCGGCAACTTTAGCGGCACATTGAGCGCGGATGGCAATTCAATAGCCGGAACCTGGAGCCAGGGTGCGACGCCCCTCCCGCTGACGCTGATTCGTGCTTCGAAAGAGACGGCGTGGGAGATTCCTGCGCCTCCGCCGCCGATCAAGCGGATGCCCGACGACGCCAGCCCGTCGTTTGACGTGGCCACGATCAAGCCGAACGATTCGGGCGCGACTTCGATGCAGCAGTTGACGATCAACGGCCGCAACTTCCAGACGCGGGCTTCGTCGGTGGAGGACCTGATCTCGTTTGCATTCGACGTGCAAAAGAAGCAGATTGTGAATGCGCCGGACTTGATCGGCAAGGATCGCTACGACATTGCCGGGGTTCCCGACGTGGAGGGCGCACCCAGCGCGGCACAGTTGAAGGGCATGATCAAGAAGCTGCTTGCAGACAGGTTCAAGCTTACGTTCCATAGCGAGAAGCGCGAGATGTCGGCGTTTGTGCTGTCGGTCGCAAAGACTGGGCAGAAGATGACGGTGAATGATTCGAAAGGCCCGCTGCCCGGATTCGGAATGCGGCCAACTCCGGCTGGTCTGAATATGCCGGTGGGGAACGCCAGTATGAAAGACTTCGTCGGAGTGCTGCAGGCGATGGTTCTGGATCGGCCGGTAGTTGACCAGACCGGGCTCGACGGCAAGTACGATTTCACGCTGAAGTTCACGCCGGACGACTCGCAGTTCAACGGCCACCCGCCGGCACTGCCGACCAAGGCCGAGGCCTCGGTTGAGCCGCTGCCGAGCTTGTTTGACGCCGTGCAGCAGCAGCTTGGGTTGAAGCTGGAGGCCCAGAAGACGGCTGTCGACGTGATCGCGGTGGATCATTTGGAGAAGCCTTCGGGGAATTAGGTGCAGCTTGTGCGCGGCGGTCGTGGGGACCGCTCGCGGCAGCTTTGAAGTCCGGAAATAATTTTCTACTTTTTGCGAGCGAATTTTAACGATGGACGTCTATCAGAACATCCACTAATGAATTAGTAGCAAAGGTTTCGCAATTTACAGATGAGGCCTTTCGAGATGAATACCAATGTCAGTCTAAGGCGAGGCTTGTATCTGCTTGAGGCGATTGCGTTGATTGGCTTGTCGCCGATGCATGCCCAGGATGGCAAAGCCCCGATGGCGGTGCCGACGTACGATGCGGTGTCGATCAAGCCGAACAAGGCGGGCGATGGCAGGATCATGATCAATCAGGGTCAGGATCGGTACGCAGGCTCCAACGTCACGCTGAAGATGCTTCTGCGGTACGCGTACAACCTGACGACCGACGAGCAAATCTCGGGCTTGCCGGGGTGGGCCGAGAACGATCACTTCGATGTCGAAGCCAAGCTGGATGCGGAGACGGTAGCGGCGCAGAAGAAGATGTCGAAGCAGGACAGCGCGGTGCAGCGGCAGCAGATGTTGCAGGTCATGCTGGCGGACCGGTTCAAGCTCAAGGTGCATCATGAGCAGAAAGAACTGACGGTATACAACCTGGTCGTTGCGAAGGGCGGCACCAGGCTGAAAGAGAATGTAGCTGAACCTGTAGCTGCCGACGCACTCCCGACGCAGACGGGCAAGGTGGGTAGTGGGATGATGCGGTTGATGATGGGCAATCTCACCGCGACAGGCGTGCCGATATCGAACCTTGCAGACTTCCTCGCGCAGACCGTGCATAAACAGGTGATCGATAAGACCGGGCTGACGGGCAAGTATGACATCACGTTGCAGTGGACTCCGGACGACATGCCCGCCGGGGCTGCCGCCCATGCTGCCACCGGCATAGACAACAATGCGCCCTCCATCTATACGGCGTTGCAGGAGCAGCTTGGGTTGAAGCTGGACTCGGTCAGGGGGCCGGTGGATACGATCATGGTCGATCACGTTGAAATGGCTTCGGAGAATTGAGCATGATCGCTGGGCTAAGGAAGTTTCTTTTACTCGTCGTGGCAGGGATCGCTGCACCGGCATTTGCGCAAACGTTCGATGTTGTGTCGGTAAAGCCGAATCGGTCCGGCAGCGGCAGCACCTCGGTGAACGCCGATGATGAGCGATATCAGGCGACTAATATCTTGCTGAAGACGTTGATTCAAGATGCCTACGGCCTGCAATCCAGGGAGCAGATCATCGGGTTGCCTGGGTGGGCCAATTCGGCGAGCTTCGATATTGACGCGAAGTTCGATATCGAGACAATGGCGAAATTGAAGGCGGCTTCGAGAGATGAGGATACGAAGCTGAGGCGGACGATGATGGAGGCCATGCTGAATGACCGCTTCCAGTTGAAGGTTCATCCGGAGACGAAGGAACTGCCTATCTATGAACTGACACTCGCCAAGAGCGGTTCGAAAATGACGGAAGCCAAGCCCGGCGATCCGAAGGGGAGCATGAACTCCAGCAACCAGAAACTCACGGTTGAGGGGATTCCGATTTCAAGCCTGTGCAACTACCTTTCCGTAAGGCTGCACCGCAAGGTGGTGGATAAGACCGGGCTGCCGGGGGAATATACCTTTATGCTGCAATGGTCGCCCGATGAAGCGGCGGGGGAATCGCCCGGAACCACTGGCGCGAGCCCATTGCCAACGCTGTTTACGGCGTTGCAGGAGCTGTTGGGGTTGAAGCTGGAACCAGGCAAAGGGCCGGTAGATACGGTGGTTGTGGATCACATTGAGATGCCTTCGGAGAATTGACGGTTGGCGGAGTAGGTCCCGAATCGTCCATCATAGAAATACGCTGAACTTTTGATCGGCAAATTGCGTTTCTGAGAGCACGGATATTTCTGCCTGACGCAGTACGGCATTTCCTTATCGACAGCATTTCCCTCATTGAAGGACGGTACATTTTGGGCTGGTGGCAGATGAAACGGATGGTGGGTCTTGCGGTGTTGCTGGCGGCCTGTGGGGCGGCCTCGGCATCGGAGTATCGCGGGCTGGTGACGTTTGGCGGAGTGCCGGTTCCGGGCGCTACTGTGACCGTGACGCAAGGCGGGAAAAAGTATGTAACCGTCACGGATACACAAGGGTTCTATGCAATCCCTGATCTGGCGGATGGTGCTGCAACGGTCGATGTCGCGATGACCGGCTTCGCGGGATTGAAACAGGATGTTACGGTGACCGCCGACGGCGCGATGGCGAAGCTGGAGTTGAAGCTGCTGACGCTGGATGAGATGCGCGCAGCACTTAAGCCGGTGTTGAGCGCGCCTTACACGGAAGTGCAGGCGAAGAGCGAAGTGAAGGTGACGGGCGTGGCTCCACCCGCGAAGCCCAAGGCCGACCAGGCGGCGCTTGCGGGAAATACCGCGCCGCCAGGGGACAATTCGCAACGTGCCACCGATGGATTGCTGGTGAATGGCAGTGTGAACAATGCGGCTACGTCGCAGTTTTCGCTTGCGAATCGGTTCGGCAATACGGCCAGCGGAAAGTCGCTGTATACGTTCTCGCTAAACGTGAAGGTGGAGAACTCGGCGCTGGATGCGAAGTCGTATTCGCTCTCGGGAATCGATACCTCGAAGCCACAGACCAATCAGTTGACCGGAGGCTTCGCGGTGCAGGGGCCGCTGAAGATTCCGCATTTTCTGCGCAATGGCCCGAACATTTTTATCGGCTACCAGAGGACGCAGGATGCCGTCGCGATAACGACCTCGGGGCTGGTTCCCGATGCGGCCGTGCGTGTTGGCGATTTCTCGAATGAGTTCAATGCTGCGGGGCAGAAGATCGTGGTTTACAACCCCGTGACAGGCGCCCCTTATGCGGGCGGCAAGGTGCCGGTTACACCGCAGGCTGAGGCTTTGCTGAATTTGTATCCGTCGGCGAACATATCGGGGAACCCGCTGTACAACTATCAGGTTCCATTGGTGACGGATACGCACCAGGATGCGATGAACTCGAACGTGAACAAGACAATCGGACGAAAGAATCAGGTGTCCGGGCTGCTGGCGGCGGCGAGCACACGAACCAGTTTTTCGAACCTGCTGGGTTTTGTCGATCAGACACACACCCTCGGATTGAATACGCAGATCAACTGGTCGCATACTTACAACGCGCATCTGCGATCGAATTTGAGCTACCAGTTCAGCCGTCAGTCGAACCGGCTGACGCCTTACTGGGCGAACCGGACGAACATCTCGGGCAACGCCGGAATCACAGGTAACGATCAGGCCGACCCGGCCTACTGGGGGCCGCCAACGCTCAGCTTCTCTGGCGGTACGTCCGCGCTGACCGATGGCAACAGCTCGTTTACTCGCAACGTGACGAACGGGGCTGGGTACGTGCTGCGCTGGAACCACTTTGCACACAACGTAACCGGCGGAGTGGACTTCCGGCGGCAGCAGTTCAACTACCTCTCGCAGGCGAATCCGCGCGGGACCTTCAACTTCACTGGAGCGGCAACGGCGAAGGCGGGCGCGACGGGTAGCGGATCCGATGTGGCGGATTTTCTGATCGGCACTCCAGATGCAAGCTCGATTGCGTTTGGCAATGCCGATAAGTACCTGCGGCAGACGGTATACGACGCGTACCTGACCGACGACTGGCGGGTAAATCCGACGCTGACGATCAATGCCGGGTTGCGTTACGAGTATGGCGGGCCGGTGACGGAGATCAAGAATCGTCTGTCGAATCTGGATGTGGCTTCGGGCTTCTCGGCGGTGGCTCCAGTGCTCGCCAGCGCGACCAAGGGATCGCTCACCGGGATGAACTATCCGGACTCGCTGACACGTGCGACGCGGAATGGAATCGAGCCCCGCGTGGGGCTTTCGTGGCGGCCAATTCCGGGTTCATCGATGGTGGTCAGCGCGGGGTATGGCGTGACGTATGACACCTCGGTGTACCAGGGGATCGGACTGAACATGGCCCAGCAGGCTCCGTTTTCGAAGAGCCAGACGGTGCAGAATAGTGCGGCTTGCCCGCTCACTTTGACCAATGGCTTCAATGGCTGTTCGACGGCAACCTTGCAGACGTTTGGAGTCGATCCGAACTTCCGGGTGGGGTATCTCCAGACGTGGAACTTGAAGGTGCAAAGAGATCTGCCGTTCTCGCTCCAGATGACTGCGATCTACCTGGGGAACAAGGGAACGCATGGGCTTCAACTGTTTCTGCCAAACACGAATCCGATCGGCGCGACGGTGATTTGCTTAACCTGCCCGAGCGGCTTTGAGTACCTGACTTCGGGTGGGGATTCAACCCGGCAGTCGGGACAGATACAGCTGCGGCGCAGGCTGAAGAGCGGGTTCACAGCATCCGTGCTGTACACGTATTCGAAGTCGATCGACGACGATTCGGCGCTGGGTGGAACGGGTGCGGGAACGCTGCGCTCGGCATCGATCGCGCAGGACTGGAAACATCTGAGCGCGGAACGCGGGCTTTCGACCTTCGACCAGCGACACCTCGTCAACATCCAGTTCCAGTACACGACGGGCATGGGCAAGGGCGGCGGATCGCTGCTGAGCGGATGGCGTGGACGCGTGTACAAGGAGTGGACGTTCCAGACGGAGATCAACGCCGGAACCGGGTTGCCGCAGACGCCGTTGCAGGGCGCGGTATTGGTGGCGGGTTACTCGGCAGGGGTAAGGCCGAATGTGACGGGGGCTTCGCTGTATGGCGGGGCGAATGGGCGGTTTCTCAATTCGGCGGCCTATACTGCCCCGGCGGCTGGGCAGTGGGGCAATGCGCGGCGGAATTCGATTACGGGACCGGGTCAGTTTTCGCTAAGCACGGCGATGGTGAGGACGTTCCGGATAACGGCGAAGATGAATCTGGATGCGCAGATTGCAGCGGCGAATGCGTTGAACCATGTGACGTATACGAGTTGGATTGCGAATGTGAATAGCACCCAGTTTGGGTTGCCGACTTCGGCCAACACGATGCGGGTGGTGCAGACAAGTTTGCGGTTGAGGTTCTAGAGATGAGAATTTTGCGCGTGGACAAGGCGAATGGCGGTCATGGGCGGACGTGCTTGCGCGGACGGAATACTGAGATTTTTCGCTCCGCTCAGAATGACCTCATTGGGTGTTTGGCGGTGATGGCGCTGGGCTGCGGCGTGGCTTCAGGGCAGGTAGTGGGCGGGAATGCGAAGCCGGGCGGCGACCAGACGTACACCATGTCCGTGACGACGAAGCTGGTGATCGAGGCCGTCAACGTCAAGGACAAGCAAGGCAAGTCGATCACCGGGTTGACGGCGAAGGACTTTACCGTGACCGAGGATGGGGTCGCGCAGAAGGTGAGCTTCGCTGAGTATCAGGAGCTGCCGACTGCTCCGGACGTTCCGGTAGCGAAGACGCCCGCAAAGGAGAATGTTACGGTTTACAACCGGCTTGCGATCACGCAGATTACGCCGGAAACTCCGGGCAACGTGAAGTACAAAGACAAGCGGCTGATCTCGCTCTACTTCGACCTTACGGCGATGCCGCCGGGTGACAAACTGCGCGCGCTGCAGGCGGCGGAAAAGTTTATCCGGACACAGATGACCTCGGCGGATCTGCTCGCGATCATGCGCTACAGCGGGGCTTCAGTGGACGTGCTGCAGGACTTTACGGCGGACCACGACAAGCTGCTGAGCATTATCGAGACGCTGATCGCCGGCGAGAATCAGCAGTCGGAAGATACGACGAACGATGCGTCTGCAGGCGACACCGGCGCGGCGTTCGGCCAGGATAGCGGCGAGTTCAACCTCTTCAACACAGACCGCCAACTCTCTGCGTTGCAGACTGCGGCGAAGATGCTGGGACGGTTGAGCGAGAAGAAGGTGCTGATCTACTTTGCCAGCGGCTTGACTCTACGCGGAGTCGACAACCAGGCGCAGCTTCACGCGACGATCGACGACGCGATACGGTCGGGCGTTTCCTTCTGGCCGATCGACGCGCGCGGCCTCGTGGCGGGCGCTCCGCTTGGCGACGCAACGCAGGCCTCGCAGGGCAATGCCGGGATGTACACCGGCGCGGCGGCCATGGCGATCACGACGCGCCAGCAGCAGTCGCAGGACACGCTCTACGCGCTGGCTGGCGACACGGGTGGGAAGGCGTTGCTCGATTACAACGACCTGACGATGGGAATCGTGAACGCGCAGAAGAACATTACGAGCTACTACATCGTGGGGTATTACACGACCAATCCCGCGCTCGACGGGCGGTTCCGCAAGATCAAGATCACGATGGCGCCGGAGCTTGCGGCGAACATCGACTATCGGCTCGGGTATTACGCAGGTAAGGTGTTCGGGAAGTTCACCGTCGCCGATAAGGAACGGCAATTGGAAGATGCGCTGATGCTTGGCGATCCGGTGACCGAGCTGACAATCGCGATGGAGATCAACTACTTCCAGTTGAATCGTGCGGAGTATTTCGTTCCGGTTGTGGTGAAGATTCCGGGGCGTGAGCTGGCGTTGGCGAAGAAGGGCGGCGCGCAGCATACGTTGATCGATTTCCTGCTGGAGGTGAAGGACGACCTCGGCAACCAATCGACCGTGCAGAATATGCGCGACAACGTGAACATCAAGCTGACGGATGCGACGGCTGCGGAGCTTTCCAAGCGGCCAATCGAATACGACACCGGCTTTACCCTGCTACCGGGCAAGTACACCATCAAGTTCCTCGCGCGTGACGATGAAACGGGACGTATCGGGACGTTTCAGACGTCGTTCACGATTCCGAATCTGAACAAGGAGTTGAAGCATGTGCCGATCAGCTCCGTGGTGTTGAGCGGGCAGCGGGTAGACATGAAAGACGCGATCTACAACGCCGCCAAGTCCAAGGAGCAAGCCAAGGACAACGCCGCGAATCCGCTGGTGCTGAATGGTCAGAAACTGATTCCGAGCGTCACGCGGGTCTTCAGCACGAGCCGGGATTTGTTTGTTTACCTGCAGGCCTACGAGCAGGGAGCGACGGCGGTGCAGCCGCTGATGGCGTTCGTCAGCTTCTACCAGGGCAAGACCAAGGTGTTTGAGACGCAGCCGGTGGAGGTCGCGAGCGGGATGCCGAACTCGATCAAAACCATGCCGTTGCGGTTCGATGTAGGGCTGTCTCAGTTGCCGCCGGGGGACTACGACTGCCAGGTGACGGTGCTCGACCCGTCGGGAGGGAAGAGCTCGTTCTGGCAAGCGCCGATTACGCTCGTTCCGTGAGCGAGGTGCCAGATTGACGGCGAGGCGGGTTTCGAAACTAAAGTAACGTTTATTGTGTTACCTTAGACAAGTACCGTTCGGCCGGGGTCATCCATCGCCTTGGATACCCAGAATGCACACAGAAGATACCCACCTGCGGCCGAACGTCAAAAACGCGCGTGTCGGCACCGACTACCTCGATGGCCTCCGTGGTGTGCTGATCCTGATCGTGTTGCAGCTTCACATTTTCTACCTTACGACACATGCGTACTACGCTCGATGGCATTTCAGACAGCCGCTCCCGTCGAGTCTCGAGACGGTTCGATGGTTTTTTCCAACCTTTTCGCTGGTAGGCATTTTCGTGGTGGTCTCCGGCTATTGCCTGATGCTGCCGGTGGCGCGGTCTGCCGACGGAGCCCTGGTGGGAGGCGTCGGGTCATACCTCTGGCGGCGTGCTCGGCGCATCCTACCGCCTTACTATGTCGCGCTGTTCCTCTCGCTGGCCCATACGATGCTTCTGCGTGGGGAATATTACCCTCCACAACGTCCGTTGCAAGCGGGAAATCTCCTTGCCCACATTTTGATTTTCTACAACATCAACCCGAACTGGAGATTTACGATCAACGGACCCTTTTGGAGTCTGGCTCCGGAATGGCAGCTTTATCTCCTCTTCCCTATCGTGCTGGTTCCGCTCTGGCGCTGGATTGGGACCGCGGGACTCCTGGGAGTTGCCGCCGTAGTAACGGCGGGGTTGATGGCGTCGGGCGAAGGGATCCTAAACCTGCACCCGTGGTATCTGCTGCTCTTCGTCCTGGGGATGCTGACCGCCGTAACGACGGAATCGACTGATCCGCGCTGGATAAGATGGCGGGAGTCATTTCCGTGGGTGGCGGTATCGTTGGCATTGTGTGCGTGGGTGCTTATCTATTGGGTGATTACGTGGCACTTCCAGCCGAGCGCGCTGGTCTTGCTGCCGCCCAGATGGCAGATCTACGCGGGGGACGAGCTTCCGATGGGAGTGGCCACGGCAGCGGCAATTGCATACTGGACCACGGTGCGGCGAAGCAAGCGGGAGGATGACTGGCCGCGGATTCTGAAGGTTCTGCACCACCCGAGGGTGATGTTTCTGGGACGGTTTTCGTATAGCCACTACCTCATCCACTATCCAATCCTGATAACGACCACGGCCCTGGTCGCCTCGCTTCACTTTTCGTTGGCAGAGACCATCGCGGTGGCGTATCTGGTTTCGATCCCTGCATCCCTGGGGCTCAGTTACCTGTTTTTCCTGGGGGTAGAGCGTCGCTTTCTTCCCCGGCGACAGGGACGCGTGGGGGACGCTGCGCGGCAAGAGGCGCTGGCTGCACCATCGGTATAAAGGCCCAAAGTCCCGGAAGGCTGATTCAGTTTTTTCTTGGATAGATCTGGTTCTTCTGTTCAACTTGGAATCACCTCAAATAGGTGACCTTGGTGCAGGAGTCCGGCGAAATCACAATTTTGCTTCGGGAATGGCGGGAATGCAGTCCGGCGGCGGCCGATGCGCTTTTTGAGCTCGCCTACCCGCAACTGAGAAAGATTGCCGGAGCCCTGTTTCGCGGCGAAAAGCCCGGCAACCTGCTGCAGCCAACGGTGGTGGTGAGCGAGGTTTTTCTGAAGCTTGTCCAGCAGCGTCGGCTGGAATATGCGGATCGGCAGCACTTTTACAGCATGGCGGCTCGACTGATGCGGCGCATCCTCGTGGACCACGCGCGGTCCGAGGGACGGATGAAGGGCGATGGCGGGACGATGGCTCTTTCTCCAGATGGCAGACGCCGTCGCCTACGCGCATCGGAACCTGGTCGTTCACCTCGATCTGAAGCCGTCGAACACGCTGGTAACGGCGGATGGAACGATCAAGCTGCTGGACTTCGGAACGTCGAAGCTGATTGAAGAGAACGGGCGGCTGATCTCGACGATGATGATGACGCCGGGCTACGCCAGCCCCGAGCAGCTACGCGGCGAGGCCGTGACGACCCTGTGCGATGTCTATTCGTTGGGAGCGGTGCTGCTCTAATTACTGTCTGGAGCGAAGCCGGGAGGCACCGCCTCGATCGCCACGATGATCAACGCGGCGGTGCGCGAGCAGGAGCCGGTGAGTCTCGACGCCGCCGTGGAAGAACGCGCCGCGGAGCTGCAGGGAGTAAGCAGGCCCAAGCTGCAGCAGCGGCTCCATGGGGACCTGTCGACCATCGTCGCCAAATGCATCCGGCCGCATCCCAAGGATCGCTACAACTCTGTGAATGAGCTGATGGACGATGTGCGCCGCCACCTGGAAGGCCGACCGGTGCTGGCGCAGCCGCAGACGTTGACCTATCGCGTGAGCAAGTTCGTGCGGCGGAATCGGGTGTCGGTGGTGTCCGTCGCGGCGGCGCTCATCCTCGTGGCTGGAACGACGGGCTATGCACTTTGGCGGCAGGAGCAGGCCTTTCGCGAGGCGCAGCGTGCACTGCAGATGCAGACGTTTATGTATCGGCTTTTCAAGCTAGCCAACAGCAACTACACGGGCAAACCGGATGCGACGCTCCCGGAGTTTTTGCGGCTCGGCGTCGGCGTGTTGCCGCAGTACATTCCAGAGCACACGGACCAAATCGCCTGCCCCCGCAGGAGACCGCGTATGCACTGACGAGTCTCGCCGACGACCTGGGGGTTCGGGGTCTTCTGGAGCAGGCCGAACCGAAGTACATGGAGGCTCTGGCAATCTATAACAAGGACCCGCCTGCGCTGTGCGAGCAGTCGGGAATTTACAGCGACCTGGGGTACATTCGCGAGAGGAGCGGCAACTCGCCCGCCAGTCTGGAGATGTACAAGAAGTCTTATGACGGCTATGTGAAGTGTTCCGGTGTAGATAGCCGCAATGCGCTGACTGCGCTGGATTACGTTGCGGGGGAACTGATCAAAGTGGGGCGAGCGCCGGAGGCGCTGGCGATGCTGGAGCCGGCCTTGCCGAAGTGGCGCAAGATGGCGGGTGAGAATCCTGACCTGGCAGAGGTTTTGTATTTTCTTTCGTCGGGCTATGTGGAGACAGGGCAGTGGGAGAAAACAATCGCACTCTCAAAGGAAGAGATCGATGTGCAGACGGGGAAGGTTGAGCCGACGGATCGGCGATTTGGCGTTGGGCACTGGACGTGGGCTCAGGCGCTAGTAGGCGAGCACCGGTATGACGATGCCCTTCCCCCCGCGATCCTTGCCGACAAATTGCTCAACCACAACAATGTTTCGATGGGCGCAAAGAAGCTGGGGGTGGAGGCGCATGCGCTACGCGTGGAAGTGGAAGCGAAGGTGAGCAAGAAATAATTTGCGGATGAGTGATTCATTTGCCGGAGCCACGGCGCGTATGGGACAGAGGAAACTCCCATGGTCATCCAGGCTTCAGTATTTTCCACTCGGATCGTCTCCGCCCTCCTGCTGCTTTGCTCGTTCGGCGCGCGCACTGCAGTTGCAGCACCGAAGGTCGCCCCCAACCCGGCAGATCACCCAGCGGCGGATACGGCTCGTGGTCAATCCGCCTATGGCAATCTACCGTTGAGCTTTGAACCCAATCGCGGCCAGACCGATGCTTCCGTAAGCTACGTCACCCGCGGCTCCGGCTACGCGGTCTATCTGAGCCCGAGTGCGGTAACGCTCGCGATGCATTCAGCAGCCCCCGCAAACCCGAGACCCGACCGGACGGTCGAGTCAGGTGCCGAAGCGGCTGTTCGGATGTCGCTGCTCGGCGCGCAAGCCAGCGCGACGATGATCGCAGAGCATCCGCTACCCGGCGTGGCAAGCTACATTCACGGCAGGAATGCAGCCGATTGGCAGCTCGGATTGCCGACCTTTGCCAGCACACGTGCGACGGGAGTCTATCCGGGCATTGATGTGGTGTACTACGGCACACGCGGCAAACTGGAGTACGACTTCGTCCTTGCACCGGGAGCGGATGCAGGCCAAGTTCGGATGGCGTTCGACGGCGCTGTCCCAACGGTGGACGCCAATGGCGATCTGACGCTACATGTCGGCGACGCTAAAGATGGGGGCGAGATGAAGCTGCATCGCCCGCTACTGTATCAGGGTGATGGCGGCGGCAAACAGAGCGTCGCGGGCCGCTTCGTCATCGCCGAAAACCGTGAGGTTCGGTTTGAAGTGGGGCAGTATGACCACAGCCGCACCCTCACCATCGATCCCTACATCGAGTACAGCAGCTTTCTTGGCGGCTCGACGCAGGACACCATCATCACCGGCATGACCGTGGATGCAACCGGTGCCATGTACGTTACCGGTACCACACATGCCCTCGACTATCCGACCACCACCGGCGTCTTCGAGCCGAGCTGCCCGCAGGCACTGCCCGGTCCGCAGGGCCAGGTGCAGTACAAGTGCGGCGTGTCGTCTCCGGGGGTGGCATTCGCGGCCAAGATCGCACCCGGCGGCCAATCGCTGATTTACAGCACCTATCTGGGCGGCAAGGGCCTGGTGGCGAATCAAACCGGCGCAGACTTCGGCGGGTACATCGCAGTTGACCCCTCGGGCAACGCGCGGCTGGCTGGACAGACCGTGTCTGACGATTTCCCCATCAGCAGCGACGGTATTGAGCAATACTGCAGCCCTGCCGCAGCCAGCTTTGACTTCAACATCAACCAGTATGTCGGGATTGCCAACACCTGCTATCGGAACACGAACGTCGGCTACCAGTACGGGGCGCCAGATGTCTTCGTAGTAAAGCTGAATGCGACCGGGACATCGGTGCTGTACGGCACGTTCCTGGGCGGCGTCGCGTATGAAGAACCGGTGGGCATTGCGTTGGACGCCACCGGCAATGTGTTTATCGCGGGCAATACGCAGTCCTCGTCCAGCCATGGAGGTGCCCTGCTTCCCACCGGCTACTACATGTGGGATGTCACGGACGGCGTCTATCTGTTCCCCACAACCGGCAATGCCTACGAGCGGTTTGGCAACCCGGCCGCCAACGTATCCGTTCCGTTTGTGTCCGAGCTTTCACCCGACGGGCACCAGTTGCTCTACTCGTCCACCTTTTGGGAAAGTGGCAGCTATGTCTGCGCGAACGCCGACTGCGGCGATGTGCAGGCGACCGCGATGGCGATCGGTAATAGTCGCGTGAGCATCGTCGGTCAAACAGCAATCACGATCCTTCCTGTAACCTCCGGCGCGTTGAAAGCGGCATGCACCCAGGGCCAGAACCCGCACAGCTACAACGCGGAATTGGGATTTGTCGCAACCTTCGACACCACTCGGGCGGGCCTGGGATCGTTGCTGTACTCCAGCAATCTCGGCGGCACGGCACCGGCTCCGAACTTCTTCTCCAAGGCGACGGCGGTTGCAATGACGCCAACCGGCGACGTGGTTGTAGAAGGAGCGACGCAGCAATCCGACTTCCCCGCCACAACCGGCGTGATCCAGCCGACCTGCGCTCGACGCAGCGCCAACCAGTGCGGCGCAGGCTTCGTGACGAAAATTACCGCGGCTGGCAATCTCGCCTGGTCCACCTACTTCGGTTCGCCTACCGGCACCGGCGGACAGTATGGCGTCGCGGCCCTGGCACTCGATCCCGCAGGGAATGTCTACATCACAAACAACGCGGACGGCGTGCCGGATATCCCGACCACCATCAGCTTCATGCCGCAGGCAACAGGCAACGCCTACGTTGCGGTGCTCAAATCCGACGGCACAACCGAGCTCTTCGGCACGTACTTCGGCAACGGCGGCAACATGTTTCCGCGCGCACTGTTCGCCGACTCCGCCAGCAACCTCTATATGGCAGGGTCAGTTGTGGACTCGTTACCGCTGGTTCATGCCTTCCAATCCACCAACGCCGGCGGCTTCAACGAGGGCTTCTTCACCAAGATCGTGACGGCCCCGGTGAACAGCGCCACCACGCTAGTCGCTGCGCCCACCACTGGCCCCGCTGGAACGCCTGTCACACTGACGGCGACTGTTACGGGAGTCGTCAACGCTCCTGCTCCCACCGGAACGGTGACCTTCAAGAACGGCACGGCAACAATTGGAACCGGGACGGTAAACGGAACGGGCGTTGCCACGTTCGCATGGACGCTTCCCTCCGGCAGCAGCAGTGTCACCGCTGTGTTTGGTGGCGACACAAACTACAACGCCTCAACCTCCAGTGCTGTGGCGGTTACAAGTACGAAGTCGGCCTCGACAACCACCCTCGTCGCAGCGCCTGCCTCGGTAGCCGTGGGAGCAAATGTGGTGCTGACCGCAACCGTCACGACCGCCGCGACAGGCACTGTTACGTTCTTCAACGGTGCAACATCGCTTGGAACCGCAACCGTCGCAAGCTCCACCGCGACGCTGACAACCACCTTTGCGACCGCTGCCAGCTTCAGCATAACAGCGGTGTACTCGGGTGACACGGCTTATAACGGATCCACGTCAGCCGCTGCAGCAGTCACTGTTACGAAGTCTGCATCTACGACGACGTTGAGCGCCTCTGCCAATTCGGTAGGCACCGGCGCAAGCGTGGTGCTGACCGCGACCGTAACCAGTGGGGCGACCGGAGCCGTGACGTTCTTCTGCGGAACCACCTCTCTGGGAACCGCGACGGTAAGCGGCAACGGAACGGCGGCGCTAACAACCTCCTTCGCAACCGGGCACTTACAGCCTTACCGCGGCGTACGGTGGGGATGCAAAGTTCAATGCCAGCACGTCGTCGCCGTTGTCGGAGATTGTGCTCGCTCCGAGCTACACCATCACGGCGAACCTTTCCACGCTGATCGTTCAACGCGGCCAGAGCATCACAGTCACGCTGACGGTCACCTCAGTGGGCGGATACACCGGCACGGTGACTCCATCGTGCGGCGTGTTGCCGGCCACGTACATGAACTGCAGCTACTCACCCGCCAGCGTCTCAGTACCACCCAATGGCGCGGCGACGACCACGTTGACCATCACCACCAGCCAGCCGAAGACTGGTTTCGTTCAGCCCGGCCCAAGCCTGAAGCCGTCCTTTGATGGATCGCAACTCGCCTGGGCAATGCCGATGCCGCTGCTGGGATTGGCGGCATTTCGACGCAAGCGTCGCAACACCAGGATAGCTCTGAAGGTGTGCGGTATTGCTCTTGCCGCACTGGCGGGATTGGCAACACTGTCTGGATGCGCGGGGTCATCAGCCGTGGACGCAACGACACCTCCGGGAACTTACACACTGGTCGTATCGCTGAACGGGACGGGGGGAGTTTCCAACACGCTGAACCTGACCGTCGTCGTTCAGTAACAGCTCCAAATCGCCTGCCCTGCATTCGATCGAATGCAGGGCAGGTTTTTATTTGTCTCCTCGTCTTAAGTCGGTCTCGCCGATCGCTCCGCATGATAGAGTGCCGTTACTGGAATCAATTGATGTAGCACCACGCGGAGGGTTTTTTGGCACTCACGATTACCGGCCTGTCCAAGACGTATCCCAATGGCGTCCAAGCGCTGAAGAACCTTTCGCTGACCATCGGCAACAACATGTTCGGCCTGCTGGGGCCGAACGGCGCAGGCAAGAGCAGCTTGATGCGTACCATCGCAACGCTGCAGGACCCCGACTCCGGCTCCATCTTTCTGGATGACATCAATGTTCTGAAGGACAAGGATGCGGTGCGTCGCGTGCTCGGCTATTTGCCACAGGAGTTTGGGGTTTACCCGAAGATGTCAGCCGTGGATATGCTGCAGCATCTGGCGGTGATGAAGGGCATCACCAACAAGACGGAACGCAACCAGATGGTGGATGCGCTGCTGAACCAGACGAATCTATGGGACTCGCGCAAGAAGGCGCTGAGCACCTATTCGGGTGGCATGAAGCAACGCTTCGGCATCGCGCAGGCTCTGCTGGCAAACCCCAGGCTGATTATTGTCGATGAACCGACTGCTGGGCTTGATCCTGCGGAGCGCAATCGCTTCCTTAATCTGCTGAGTTCTATCGGCTCCAATGTTACGGTGATTCTTTCAACCCACATCGTTGATGATGTTCGGGAGCTGTGCCCTCGCATGGCGATCATAGCCAGCGGCCAGCTTTTGATGGAAGGCTCTCCCGCGGAGGCCCTTGAGGCGCTGAAGGGCAAGATATGGAGCAAGGTCGTCTCGACGGACGATGAGCTTCGTGCTCTCGAAACCAACTTGAACGTAATCTCCACGCACCTGGTGGGTGGGCAGCATGAAGTCCGGATCTATGCGGACTCCAGTCCCGGTGCGAGCTTTACACCTGTGGATTCCGGATTGGAAGACGTCTACTTCCTGAACCTCGCCAGCCACGCAAAGAACTAACCCAGAAGATAGGAGAGCTTACTATGACCCAATTCTGGGAATTCTTTACCTTCGAACTAAAGTTTCGCGCCAAGAGCGTATCGACTTACGTTTATTTTGCTCTGTGGTTCGCCTTTGAGTTTCTCAATATCGCCAGCGAGAGCTTTGGCCCCATCGGGAATGCCAATGGCAAGATCCTGTTGAACGGGCCGTACGCGAATACGTACAACTACATTGGCGCGAGCTTCTTCGGCGTCATCGTGATCGCCGCGATCTTTGGTACGTCAATTCTGCGGGATTTTCAGCGGGATACGATTCAGATTCTCTTTACGAAGCCGATCTCGAAACTGGCTTACCTGGGCGGACGTTGGGCAGGGTCGTTCGTCGCGACGGTGTTCGCATTCTCGGGAATGGTGTTCGGCGGATTCATCGGCACGTTTGCACCATGGGCCGACCATACCCGCATCGCGCCAAACCAGTTGAGCTGGTATCTACAGCCCTTCTTCTCGGTGGCGGTGGTACAAATCTTCTTCCTTGGCTCCTTATTTTTTCTGGTGGCTGCACTGTCGCGGAAGATCTTCATCGTCTATCTACAGGGTGCGGCGATCTTTCTGGTCTACCTGATTGGGATCAATGCGTTCTCAGCGACGCGATCCACGGAACATTTCTGGTCAGGGATTCTGGATCCGATTGGGTTCCTTTATCAAGACGCTGTCAGTCGCTACTGGACAGTGCTTGAAAAGAACACGCTTCTATTGCAGTGGAGTGGTGTATTCCTTTACAACCGGCTTCTGTGGAGCGCGGTCGGGCTACTTGCGTTGCTGGCGGTGTGGAAGTTCTTTCCCATGTCGGTCGAGGCTCTGACTGCCAAGAGCAGCAGCAAGCGGGCGAACCTGCAGCGCGAACAGGAAGCGGGAGTGAAGCCGCGCCGCAGCCTGGTGGCCATTCCGCTACCTCGCGTCCAACAAATCTTCGGATCGGGGACCTCATTTGCGCAGTTTGTATCGCTGACTCGGATTCGCATCTCGAACATCGTCCACGAGATTCCGTTCTGGGGCATCTTGATCCTGATGGCTGCGCTCTCGATGAACAATGGCCATTTCGCGGGCAGAAGCAGCGGAAGCGTTCAGTGGCCGGTCACATACCTGATGCTGCAATCGGTGGAAGGCGGAGCGACGCTTTTCTTCTTTATCGTCGCCACCCTCTACGCGGCTGAGCTGATCTGGCGTGAGCGCGATACTCGCTTCGCGGGGATCCACGATGCCCTGCCCATGCGCGAGAGTATCGACTGGATGTCGAAGTTGGTGGCGCTCTGCTTTGTCGAGCTGGTAATGCTGACAGTGGCCGGATTCTGCGGAGTTCTGATGCAGACCATCGCCGGCTACTACCACTACGAACTTCTGCAGTATGCGCAGGAACTTTTCCTGGTGGTGTTCCCGCAGGTCCTCATCTTTGCCCTGCTGGCAATGTTCGTCCAGACCGTGGTGTCGAATAAGTTCATCGGTCACGGTGTTGTGATTGCAATTTTTGTAGTTACTCCGATCCTGCAAAGCTTCGGCTGGGAGAACACGCTTTACCTGATCGGCAATACGACCACGGTGACCTACTCGGACATGAACCGCTATGGACACTTCGTTCCTGCACTCGTGTGGTCGACGATCTACTGGCTTGGATTCATGAGTATGCTTGCCGTGATCTCTATCGCACTCGCAAGGCGGGGGGCGGAGGAAGGCTGGCCGGCACGCCTTCGGCTTGCACTGCAACGTGCGCCGAAGCTGGCACCGGCGGGCATCTTCTTCCTGCTGGTTACGATTGGTAGCGGCGGCTGGTTCTACTACAACGCACATATCCTGAATAGCTTCATCAGCGCACCGCAAGGACGGCATATCCAGGCCGACTACGAGAAGAGCTACAAGAAGTATGCACACCAAGCGATGCCCAAGGTCATTGCCGTCGACGCGAATGTCGACATTTTTCCGGAGCGGCGATCGTTTACCGGAACTGGCCATTACGTGCTGCAGAACAAGACCGCCACGCCGATCTCGGAAATCCATATCTCCGATACGCATTCAGCGGCGTTCGGCTCGATTGACCTGAATCCTTCGGTCTCGAATGTCGCCTTCGACCGGCCGTTCCACGTAGTAAGCGGAAGCTCGAATCACGTGTATACGATTTACGAATTCGACACTCCGCTGGCTCCGGGCGAGAGGGTCAATATGACCTTCAACGTGGCGCACCTGACGCACGGGTTCAAGGACGGGCATGAGCGTCCGGAGTTTGCTTACTCGGGTACGTTCTTCGATGCCGGATATTTCCCGACGATCGGCTACGACAGCGGGGTCGAGCTGGACGACCCGCGGCGGCGACGCGAAGAGAAGCTGCCGGAACTGGAGCAGCTGCCACATCGCGGCGATCCGCGCGGGACGGTGACGAACCTCTTTTCATCGCAGGGGGACTGGATCACTTTCAAAACTACGGTCAGTACATCGGACTCGGACTCCGAGGGCCAGCCCCAGACTGCGATCGCTCCCGGCTACCTGCAGGCCGAGTGGCATAAGGATGGCCGCCACTACTTCACCTACGACATGGGACAGGTGAAGATGGCGGACTTCTTTAACTTTATGTCCGGCCGCTATGACGTCAAACGCGTCGTCTATCAAGGTGTTGAAGGGCCGATCAACATTGAGGTGTACCACATCCCGGCACACAACTTCGACGTGGACGACATGATCCAGGCGTCGGAGACTGGGCTGGCTTACTACGAGAAGAACTTCAGCCCGTTCCAGTTCAAGCAGTACCGCATCCTGGAGTTCCCTCGCTACCGCTCCTTCGCGCAATCGTTCCCTAATACCGTTCCCTTCTCTGAGGCGATCGGCTTTATCGCGCGGCAGGAGAAGCCGGACGATATCGACTTCGCTTACTTCGTGACGGCGCATGAGCTGGCGCATCAGTGGTGGGGACATCAGCTGATCGGCGGCCAGGTGGAAGGCTCGAACATGATGTCCGAGTCGCTCGCCGAGTACAGCGCGCTGCGCGTGATGGAGAAGAAGTACGGCGGGAGCAACATGCGCAAGTTTCTGCAAACGGAACTGGATGGCTACCTGCGCGGCCGTTCAGGCGAGATTCGCCACGAGAACCCGCTGGTACTGGTGCAGAACGAAGCGTACGTGTGGTATCAGAAGGGTTCGGTGGTGCTGTACGCGCTGTCGGACTATATCGGCGAAGACAAGCTGAACAAGGCGTTGCATGATTTCCTCATGCAATATCGCTACGCCAACGCGACGGACAACCTTAGCGGTCCGTACCCGGATACGAGGCAGTTCGTTGCGGCTCTGCGCGCGGCCACACCTCCAGAGCTTCAGTACTACATTACCGATGCCTTCGAGAACATCGTGCTGTATGACAACAAGGCAGTGACTGCCACCTACGTGGAGACAGCGGATAAGAAGTACAAGGTGACGCTAACCGTACAGGCGCGCAAGGTGCAGTCGGATGGCTCCGGCAAGGAGACGCCGATGGTGATCGCGGACTACATCGACATTGGCGTCTTCAACGGTAAGAAGGAACATGAGACGCCGCTGTATCTGAAGAAGGAGAAGATCTCACAGGAGAAGCAGACCTTTGAGATCATCGTGGATCAGTTGCCGACGCGGGCGGGCATCGACCCGTACAACAAGCTGATTGACCGCATCTCGGATGACAACGAGATCGATGTCACGAAGCAATAAGTCCTGAAAGCGGATTCCTGCGGGATGACAAGCAAAGAGAGTTTTGGCATCCCGCAGGAATCTGCTTTTGTCGTGCTTTGTGCGGGGATGTTAGGGCGAATTTCGAGATGATGTATAGCTTCCAAAATAGAAATACAGAGATTCTGGCTTCGCCAGAATGACGTCCGTGGGCTGGGTGCCGCATAGCATCTTGAAATCCGCTCTGTCGCGTTAAAAGCCGACCAGGCGTGCGGTGAACTGGATGGCGCGAGCACCGCCTATGTGGGTTGAATCGGGGGCGAAAAGGGCCTGGCCAGCACTGGCGACAGGAGATGCGGAATTACCGTAGAGGCTGACGGCCTGCGGGCCGAAGTCCCGGTTGGACGAGCCGATCAGGTTGAAGACATCCATGAAGAGATCGAGGTGATGGCCCTGACCCTTGAGCGTGAAGTCCTTCACGACGCGCAGGTCCAGGTTGGAGAAGGCCGGCTGCCGCTGGGAGTTCCGTCCGGCAAGGA
>JANXWZ010000188.1 GCA_025350865.1 Rhodanobacteraceae bacterium | reverse complement strand
GCGAGAAAATGAGTTCAGCTTCCATGCTGCTGTAGAGATTGTGCTTGGTGACCCAGTGAGCGATGCCTTTGGAGAAGGGAAAGTGGTCGAGAGAGGCGGTGAGGTCGGCGATGATTCCATCTACTTCCAGCACTTCATTGATGGAGCGGGTGTAGCGGCTGCGCTCCGGGCGGACGAGGCGGATGTAGAAGGGGCTTAGCTGCGCGTGTTTGAGCCAGGTGTTGAAGAGGAAGTCGCGGCGACGGAGACGGAAGCCGCCGAGGTGCGGGGCGGCTGTTTGGACTTGGCGTTGCATTTCGACGGAGAGCTCGGGGGTGGGGCGCTCGTCGGCGTCGAGAATGAGGAGCCAGGGGTACTTGAAGGGGAGGGTGAAGCCGAAGTTGCGGTGCGCGGCGTAGGTGTCGAAGACGCGCTGGGTGACGTGGGCTCCGGCGGCGTGGGCGATGGCGACGGTGGCGTCGGTGGAGAAGGAGTCGAGGACGTGGACATCGTCAGACCAGGCTACGGAGGCGAGTGCTCCGGGGAGGTCGAGGGACTCGTTTTTGGTGAGGATGAGGACTGAGATCATGGGGGCAATTGTTCGTTGTTAGAAGCTGCGGAGGCAGAGGATGGCGTTGAGGCCTCCGAAGGCGAGGGAGTTGGTGAGGGCGAGAATGGGGCCTTCGGCGGCGGCGGGACGTGGGGACCCGGTGATCAGGTCCAGCGGGATGGCGGGGTCGCAGGTGGGGGTTCCGTAGGTGAAGGGCAGACGGCGATGGTGGAGGGCGAGGGCGGTGATGAGGGTTTCGATGGCGGAGGAACCGCCGAGCGAGTGGCCCAGGAAGCCTTTGGTGCTGGAGATTGGGATGTGCGGGGCGAGGTGGCCGAAGACGGAGGCGATGGCGGCGGCTTCTACGGCGTCGTTGGTCTGGGTGGCGGTGCCGTGGGCGTTGATGTAGGCGATCTGTTCGGTGAGGGACTGGGTGTCGCCGGGCTGGTCGGTGGCGTGGAGGGTGCGGGCGGCGTCTTCGAGGCAGGCGCGGATGGCCTGGGTGGGGCCGTCGGCGCGGGGCTGGGTGATGTGGTGGGCGTCGGCGGACATGCCAAAGCCGAGGATCTCGGCGAAGATGGTGGCATTGCGGGCCTTGGCGGAGGCAAGGGTTTCGAGTGTCAGGATGCCGGCGCCCTCGGCGAGGGTCATGCCGTCGCGGTCGGCGGAGAAGGGGCGGCACTGGGTGGGGGAGACTACGCGCATGGAATCCCAGGCGCGGAGGAAGGTGCGGGTGAGGGGGGCCTCGTGGGCTCCGGCGAGCGCGGCGGAGACCATGCCGCTGCGGACCATGTGGAAGGCGGTGCCGATGGCGTGGGCTCCGGAGGCACAGGCGGTGGAGATGGTGAAAGCGGGGCCGGTGATGTTCTGGTCGATGGCTACCTGAGAGAGGCCGTTGGAGGCCATGGATCGCGGGATCGAGAGCGGGTGGACGCGGGCGTTGTCGCGGTAGACGCGAGCGATCTCGGGCTCTTCGGCGTGGCGGCCGTTGGTGCTGCAGCCTAGGATGATGGCGGTGTTTGCCGGCGCGTGGTGCTGGGTGAGGCCGGATTGCTTTGCTGCCTGGCGAGCAGCGAGGATGGCGAATTGCGAGCAGCGCTCGGAGGTCTGGATTTGGGTGGAAGAGAGCGAGGAGAGGTCGAGGTCGTGGACCTGGGCGGTGTTTTTGAATTTGAGGAGGGGGTCGGGATTGTTGTCGTCGGGGATGTGGGGCGCGATGCCGGAGATGCCGGACTCAAGCGAACGCCAGAGGGCGTCGGGCGTGTTGCCGATGGGGGTGAGGCAGCCCATGCCGGTGATGACGACTCGCTGCATGAATACAGGGTATAGGGAATAGGGGGTAGGGTGTAGGAAAGGCGGCTAGGAGTTTTCGGATTGGATGCGCTGGACTCCGGCGACGACATCGCCTACGGTGCGGAGGGAGTCGAGGGCGTTGTCGGGGATGGAGATTTTGAAGCGCTCCTCAACCTCGAAGGAAAGGTTGATCTTGTCGAGGGAGTCCATCTGGAGCTCGTCGAAGGTGGAGGCGGGGGTGATGATGTTGGGGTCGAGCGTTTTTTGTGCGGCGATGAAGCCGATGATCGTATTGGTGATGGATTCGGCTGTGGCGGGGGTGTCGCTCATGATGGAAGTTTACGGGGGGTGAGCACGTTGGAGCAAATTGCATTTCGTCCCGGGATTGGCGTGGACGGAGTCAGTCAGAAATACTAAGATTCTTCGCTGCACTCAGAATGACCTCGGTTCTGGCTATGGTGAATGCTATATAACTTAGAGCGCCTGCGAAAGCTGGCCGTGCGCACCCGATTGATGTTAGCCGTGATCGCCCGGAGGGACTCTGACCGTGACTTTTCATCGAAGCGCTGCTTCCGTCTTGGTGCTGGCAGTGTTGGGACTTAGCTCCTGCAAGGTGTCTGATGACGCCATTGCGGCTTCGCAGCAGATGACGGCTACAGCGGAATGTTTGCGCGACTACTATGCTGCGCTGGAACGATCGGTGACGGATACGATTGCGCTGTTTGAACTGGACAGTGCGATCTCCGGGATTCCGTATGGCGACAACGACCGCAAGCTGCAGGAGACGACGCTGGCCGAGCTGAGGCAGCGCGAGGCGATGGCGGAGGAACTGGCGGAGCTGGCGGCTTCGATGACGGCGCTCTCCAATCCGAAGATGGCGGGTTCGACGGCGGATTCGGCGACAAAGCTGGGGAAGGAGCTGGTGTCGGTGAAGGCGCTGCCATCTGGTTCTCCCGTTCCGGACGCGCTGGGTAAGGCGGGCAATTTCCTGATACAGATTGCGCAGCAACACGAGGAGAAGAAAGCGGCCAAGGCGATGGACGACACGTTGAGCGCGGTCGCCGCACTGTTTGCGCAGGAGAAGAATGCGTACGACACCATGGCCGACACGCACGACCGGCAGGCGAGCCAGGTAGCGATGGACATCATGGACAAGAACGGCGTTGATCCGACACCGATGCTGTCGCCGGCGCTAAAGCCGTTTGGGCTGACGGCGACTCCGCCCAGCGCGGCGCTGCAGGCCTCATTGAAACAGCTGGCGAAAGACCGGCTGAAGGGCCAGACCGCCCAGGCGACAAGACGCGAGGAGGCGGCATCCACGGCGATGGTGGATTCGCTGAACGAGATGAGTAAGCGGGTGCATGCCCTGGCGACGGATAACAAGATGCCGGTACGCGGGGAGCCGACTTCGCTGAAACAGGTGAAAGAGTGGGTGGAGTCGTTGGGCGCGGCGTTTATCTAAGGACGGTTTGCCGGGGGCAAGGACGACTACGGCGTCTGCCACCGGAATTGCCGACCGGGTTGGGATGAAACAGGGTCGTATGGAACGGCATGATCTTCGAGTTGAGAGTCGACCGTTTAGAGTTTGGAGTTACGGCAAAGGCAATCAACACAGCTTTGTTTCTTATATGAAGGAGAAACCGATGGGACCATCGTTGCAGGCGCTTGAGAATCAGTATTTTCTGTTGCGTTCGAGTCTGCCGACGTTGACGGCGCAGGGTGCGACGCAGGATCAGCTGGACACGCTTCGCTCGCTGATTGTGCAAGCGCGGACCAACTACTGGACCGCGTTGAACAAGACGCTGCATGATGACGATCCAGCGGTGGTGGCGCTGACGTCGCAGATGAATGCGGAACAGATGAATATCGTCGCGGCGGTGCAGCACCTTGGCAATATTGCCAAGGTGCTGGACCTGATCACGAAGGCGGTGGATATTGGCAGCCAGATTGTCGCTAAGGCCGTTTCGCTTTAGTCTGCATCTACCACTTCAGCAGGACGAGTTCCAGGCAAAATGCCGGACCCATGGCGGCGAGGATCGAGTAGGTGCCGGGTTTGCCGGGATGGTTCTTGAGGGTATCTTCGAGGACGCAAAGGACGGAGGCGGCGGAGAGGTTGCCTACCTCGCGGA
>JANXWZ010000179.1 GCA_025350865.1 Rhodanobacteraceae bacterium | reverse complement strand
GCGGGGCCGAGGACGAAGCCGACACCGAAGGCCGCAGAGAGCATTCCGAAGGCGGCGGCGCGCTTTTCCTGCGGGGTAACGTCGGCCATGTAGGCCATGGCGGTTGGGATGGACGAGGCCGTGAGGCCGGAGATAATGCGGCCGAGGAAGAGCCAGGGGAGGGCGGGGGCCCAGGCCATCATGAGGTAGTCGGCGCCGAGGCCGAAGTTCGAGAGCAGCACGATGGGCCGGCGGCCGTAGCGGTCTGAAAGCGAACCGAGGATCGGGGAGAAGAAAAACTGCATGGCGGCGAAGGTGGTGCCGAAGAGGCCGAGCATCTTGGAGGCGGCGGAGGCGTCGCCGTGGAGGAAGGACTCGATGAGGCGGGGGAGGACGGGGGCGATCATGCCCATGGCGAGCATGTCAAGGAGTACGGTGAAGAAGATGAAGGTAGCGGCGGGGGCGCGGGCGGGCCTGGTGCCGGCGATGGGCTCGCCTTCGGTCTGCTCGGGGGTTAACTCGAGCATCTCGGGCTGGTTGAGCTCGGGGTTCGGCTCTTCGTTGAGCGATGGTTGAGCAGGTTCGGGCATAGGGTGAGGATAGCTGGTCAAAGGCAGAGCGGCGACGGATTTACGCGAACAAGCGCGGAGGTGGCCGCTTTGGCTGTTGGGTTCGGCCTAGTTGGATTGAATCTGGAGCTGGATGCTGACGCCTTCCATGCGCCTCAGGTGCCCGATGACGCCGAAGAGGTTCTCTGCGCGGGGATTTCCGCTGGGGCCGAACATTCGCTGCAGACTGGGCGACGGGATTTTGGTGAGACGGGATAACTCGGGGAAGCCGACGGTTGCGTTGATGTAGTTGCGCAGGATGGCTCGCCCCGTGGCGAAGTCTCCGTCGTTGAGGAGCTGCATTCCTTCTCGCAGCAGACTTTGGCGGAAAGCTGGTTCCCGCTGTGCGCGCTCTCGAATCGTTTCGCGAAAATCTCGTGTCAACATGATAGGTGTCCTTTCATTTTCGGGTTGTCTTTGCCGGTGAAATCGTTTGCTTCTTGCGGAACTTGTAGTCCTTCCATGCGGCCTGAGCTTCGGCAATATCCTGTGCCTGCCGCTTCTTGGTGCCGCCTCCCAACAGGACGACGAGCGTTTCGCCGTCCCAGCCAAGGTAGATACGATAGCCGGGCCGAAGTCGATCTTGTACTCGGAGACTCCCTGTCCAACGGGTTTCATCGAGGACTGATTTCCCTGTGCAATGCGTTCCAAAGCCACGGTGACGCGGGTTGCGGCGGCGACGTCGAGGCGATCGAACCACAATTTGTATGGACTTCGCTTGTCTGCGTCGAAATACTCTCGTAACGCAATCATTTCCATACGATAACACATAGGTTATCAATGAAATGCGTGTGGCTTCGTATTTGGGCAAGTGCTGTACCGCAATTACAGGAGGAGCAGCTTGTATGATTGCGTTCTGCGAGGTGGTTTGGCGATGAGGGGATTGCTTGTTCTTTTGCTGTGCGTGGGGGCTGGGGGGCAGGGGTTGTCGCCTGCGGTGGCGAAGTATGTGAAGGTGCCGGAGAGCCGTGTGGTATTGCGGCATGTGCGTGTGATCGATGGGACCGGCGCGGCGGCAGTGGCGGATCAGGATGTTTTCCTGGTGGGCGGGAAGATTGCGAACGTTGCAGCCTCGGGCGCGGTTGGTTGTAACGACTGTGGGCGCGAGCTCGATCTGAAGGGTTACACAGTGTTCCCCGGGATCGTCGGCATGCATGACCATATGTACTACCTGACGCGGCCGAATCTGGATGCTTCGGGGGCGTCGGAGGCGCCGGTGGTGGTGCCGGAGGAACCGTTCAGTTCGCCGCGGATGTACCTGGGGGCGGGGGTTACTACGATCCGTACGGCGGGGTCGGTGGAGCCTTATCTGGATCTGAATTTGCGCAAGCAGATCGATGCCGGGGCGATCATTGGGCCGCACATGGATGTGACGGGGCCGTATCTTGAGGGGCCGGGTGCGTTTGCGCTGGAGATGCACCAGTTGAAGGATGCGGCGGATGCACGGGCGCAGGTGGCGTTCTGGGCGGGGATGGGCGCGACGAGCTTCAAGGCGTATATGAACATCACGCGCGAGGAGCTGAAGGCTGCGATTGATGAGGCGCACAAGCGTGGGATCAAGGTAACGGGGCACCTGTGTTCGGTGACGTATCCGGAGGCCGTGGAGGCGGGGATCGACAACCTGGAGCATGGTTTTTTCGTCAACACGCAGCTTGATCCGGGTAAGGAGTTGGATAAGTGTTCGCCGGGTGTGGGGAATCCGACGCTGGCGAAGATGACTCCGGATACTGCGGAGGCGAAGGCGTTGATTGCGTTGCTGGTGTCGCATCATGTGGCGCTGACGAGCACGCTGCCGGTATTCGAGTCGGATGATCCGATCCACTTTAGGGTGCAGCCGCGGGTGTTGGCGGCGATGTCTCCTCCGACGCGGGAGCAGTATCTGACGACGCGGAATACGGAGATGATGCGGGCGACTGCGAACCCCACAGCGGCTGCGGCCCGGGCGCAGTTGCTGAAGAATGGCATGGTCCTGGAGCGGGCATTTGTCGCAGCTGGTGGTCTGCTGATGGGTGGGCTTGATCCCACGGGCGATGGCGGAACGCTGCCGGGCTATGGGGATCAGCGGGAGATTGAGCTGCTGGTGCAGGCGGGTTTTACGTCGGTGGAGGCGATCAAGATTGCGACGCTGAACGGGGCTACTTATCTTGGGCGCGAGAAGACGATCGGGTCGATTACGGTGGGGAAGAATGCCGATCTGGTGGTGGTCAAGGGCGATCCGAGCACGAAGATTGAGGACATTGAGAACGTCGAGATCGTGTTCAAGGATGGCGTGGGGTTCGATTCGGTGAAGCTGCTGGAGAGCGTGAAGGGGCGGTATGGGCAATACTGAGCAGTTGGGACAGCTGCCTACGGAGGCTCGCAATCCGCGATCGGAGCGGCTTGATGAGCTTTCGACGCTGGATATGCTGCGGGTGATCAATGATGAGGACGCTACGATTGCTGCGGCGGTGCGGGATGCGCTGCCGCAGATTGCTGCGGTGGTGGATGCCGTCGCTTCGCGTTTTGAGCAGGGTGGGCGGCTGTTCTACGTGGGGGCAGGGACGAGCGGGCGGCTTGGTGTGCTGGATGCGAGCGAGTGTCCGCCTACGTTTTCGGTCGAGCCGGGGTTGTTTGTGGGGTTGATTGCGGGTGGCGATTCGGCGCTACGGAAGTCGTCGGAGAAGAGCGAGGATTCGCCTGAGGCCGGGCGGATCGACCTGGAGGCGTTTGGGTTGACGGAGGCGGATTCGCTGTTGGCGATTGCAGCTTCGGGGCGGACGCCTTATGTGTTGGGGGCGATGGCTGCGGCGAAGGCCGCTGGGGCGCTGACGGTGGCGCTGACGTGCGCGGGGCCTACGGTGTCGCGGATGGGGGAGACGGCGCAGATTGCGATTGAGCTTGCGACGGGGCCGGAGGTGTTGACGGGCTCGACTCGCATGAAGGCGGGGACGGCGACGAAGCTGGTGCTCAACATGATCTCGACCGGCGTGATGGTGCGGCGGGGCGCGGTGTTTGGGAATTTGATGGTGAATGTACAGGCGACGAACGCGAAGCTGGTGGATCGGGCCAGGCGGATTATTGCAGCGGCGACGGGGTGTTCGGGTGACGACGCGGCTGGGTTGCTGGAGGCGGCGGGGAGTGTGAAGGTGGCGATTGCGATGAGGGTGTTGGGTGTGAACCGGGTTACGGCGGATGCGCGATTGGCAGGAGTGAAGGGAAATCTTAGAGCCGTGCTGGCTTCGGGATAGCGGGTGACGGACCTGCTGCCGCTAGCCTAAGTTCGTGGGTGGTCGTATAGACGAAAGCGCAGCGAAGAGATGAACCCTTCGCTGCGCCCGAAAAATCGATCTAAATTTGATCGAGCCTGGGGACGGTGTTTACGTCGCCGCCGAGGAAGTTGAGCAGGTCTGCGTTGAGGCGGTCGGGGACCGTCATGAAGAGGCCGTGGGGCTCGCCGTCATACTCGATCAGGGTTGCGTTCGGCAGCAGTTTCGCCGAGGCGCGACCGGCGGCGTCGATTGGCACCGTCTTGTCGCCGGTGCCGTGGATGATGAGGAATGGCGTGGTGATCGAGGGCATCTCTGCACGGAAGTCGGTGGTGGAGAAGGACTTCAGCTGCTCAAGCGTACCGCGTTGCGAGCCCTGAATGGCGAGGGCGAAGGTCCAGTTCAAGACGGCATCGGAGACCGTGTGGTGGACCAGGCTGCGACCGTAGAATTGCGAGTCAAAGGTGTTGAGGAAGTCGAAGCGGTCTTTGAGGATGGCCTGACGGAAGCCATCGAACGTTTCGGCTGGCGTGCCGTCTGGATTATCGTCGGTTTTGAGCATGAAGGGCGGCACGGCGGAGATCAGCACGGCCTTCGAGACGTGGGCGCTGCCGAAATTGGTGAGGTAGCGGATCACCTCGCCGCCGCCCATGGAAAAACCGACGAGCGTCGCATCTTCGAGTTCGAGCGAGTCAATGAGTTCGGCGAGATCGGCGGCGAGGGTGTCGTAGTCGTGGCCGTCGAAGGGTTGCGACGAGCGGCCAAAGCCGCGACGGTCGTAGGTGATGACGCGGTATCCGGCTTCGACGAGAAAGGGTACCTGATGCTCCCACATGTCGCTGCTGAGCGGCCAGCCGTGGATGAGAACGACGGGCTTTCCGGAGCCCAGATCGTTGAAGTAAAGTTCGGTGTCGTCTGAGAGTTCGAGGTAAGGCATGGGGAGGCTCCTGTCGGTTCACAGGCTCAGACGCAGAAATTGGACGCGGGGTTGGGACGATGCGGGGCGATTGCGGTAAAAGCGCGGGCAATTCACAAAGGGCACAGCTTCAGGTTCCTTCAGTTGAATGAAATCTATAGGTGAATCTCTGGATGAGCGAACCATCGCCGACGGCTTACACGGCTACGGGCAGAACCATGCGGATGTGGACGTCTTCGTTCCAGAACCAGGCGGTGATGGCTTCCTTGATGTTGTCGAGGGCTTCGGATTCGGTGCTGCCTTTGGCAACGCAGCCGGGGAGGCGGGGGCATTCGGCGAGGACCAGGCCGTCGGGTGCGGGCTGTAGCGTGATCTGGTAGGTCATGGGGAACTCCTTAGGCGAGGATAAGGAGGCCCAAAGAAGCGCAGAAGTACCACGGGTGATTCCGCCGTTACTGCTTTGGTTCAGAGGTGGGACTAGAAGAGGCTCAGTTTGCGCGGCATTTCGATGCCGAGGTGCTCGTAGGCGAGCTTGGTAGCGACGCGGCCGCGTGGGGTGCGGTCGAGGAAGCCGATCTGAATGAGGAAGGGTTCGTAGACCTCTTCGAGCGCTTCCTGTTCTTCGGCGAGGGCGGCGGCGAGGGTGTTCAGGCCGACCGGGCCGCCGTCGTACTTCTCGATGATGGTGCGGAGGATGCGGCGGTCGAGCTCGTCGAAGCCGTGAGCGTCCACTTCGAGCATTTCCAGCGCGGCGTTGGCGGTGTCGCGGGTAATCTTTCCGTCTGCGCGCACCTGGGCGTAGTCGCGGACGCGGCGCAGGAGTCTATTCGCGATTCTGGGTGTGCCGCGGGAGCGCATGGCGATCTCGGCGGCGCCGTCGCGGTCGATGGGCACGCCGAGGACGTCGGCGGAGCGCTCGACTACGAAACGGAGTTCGTCGTCGGTGTAGAACTCCAGGCGGAGGAGGATGCCGAAGCGTGCTCGCATCGGCGAGGAGAGCAGGCTGGGCCGGGTAGTTGCGGCGACGAAGGTAAAGGGCTTGATGTCCAGCTCGAAGGTGCGCGCGGAGGGCCCGGTGCCGATCATGATGTCGAGGCGATAGTCTTCGAGCGCGGTATAAAGCTTCTCCTGCAGGACGGGCTGGAGGCGGTGTGCTTCGTCGAGGAAGAGCACCTGCTTGTCCTTAATGTTGGAGAGGATGGCGGTGAGGTCGCCCTGGATCTGGAGAGCGGGCCCGCTGGTCTGCTGGAAACCGACCTGCATCTCGTTCGCGATGATGGTGGCGAGGGTGGTTTTACCGAGGCCGGGAGGACCGAAGAGGAGGACGTGGTCGAGCGCTTCGCCGCGAGCCTTGGCGGCTTCGAGGGCGATGTTGAGCTGCTGCTTGGCCTTGGTCTGCCCGATGAACTCGGAGAGGCGGTGTGGGCGGAGCTTTAGCTCGTATTGGGCGTCGTCGTCGAGGGGAGCGGCGGTGACGATGCGGTCGGAATCTTCGGGGAGCTTCAACGGATGCGATCCTCCAGCAAAGTATAGCTGCCGGAGAGTTGGCCACAGACAAAGACAACGACAGCACCGACAAAAACGGATAAGGAACGGATTCCACAGATAGCTATTGGCGTCGGTTCTCTATCCGTTTTATCCGCGCAGGCTTTTGCTTGTTTTATGGGGAGAAACGGAAACGGGCTGCATCAGAAGACTCTGATGCAGCCCGTTTGGTGATGCGGAGGTTATGCGGGGATGGAGGTGACTTCGGCTGCGATGATGGAGACGAAGCGGCCGCCCTGGCCCTTGTCCTGGAACTTTACGATTCCGGAGACCTTCGCGTAGAGGGTGTCATCCTTACCGCGGCCGACGTTCAGGCCGGCCTTCAGCGGTGTGCCGCGCTGACGGACCAGAATGGAGCCGCCGGGAACAACTTCGCCGCCGAAACGCTTGACGCCGAGTCGCTGTGCATTTGAGTCGCGTCCGTTTTTGGACGATCCTAAGCCTTTTTTATGTGCCATTTCTAAATTCCTCTAGAGCGCGGGACACGCAGTCCGCAGCGCCTGATCGTGTTGAAGTTTTTAGGCGGTGAAGCTCTTGCCGTTGACGGAGATCTCGCCGATCTTGATCTCGGTAAAGGACTGGCGGTGGCCCTGCATGCGCTTATACTGCTTTTTGCGCTTGAACTTGAAGACCAGAATCTTGTCGCCGCGGCCCTGCCCGAGAATGGTTCCGGTGACCTTGGCACCTTCGAGCGCGGATTCAAAGCTGCCTGCTTCGCCCGAAATTGCGAGCACATCGGAGAACTCGACCAGACCGCTATCGGAGGTGAGCTTTTCGACCTTCAACACGTCGCCTGGGGCAACGCGATACTGCTTTCCGCCTGTGCGGATGACTGCATACATTTTGAATCCCTCATACGCGGTAGCGGCTGTGCCCGAAGGCAGTTTGGACCGTTTCCCAGCGCGTACTTCTGTTTCAGATAGGTGTTGGTTGAGCGTGTGGAAAAACAGCACGCTGCCGAACCTTATAAGTTTAGCGCGGAGGAAAGGGAAGAGCAAGGCTTTAACGCGGATTAGAGGGATAAGGCCCGGATAGGAGGAGCAGAAACAACGACGAAATACTGAGATTCTTCGCTTTGCTCAGAATGACCTCAATTTGGGGTGGGGCAGGAAGGGTTAAAGTACGAATGACAAAATCCTGTTTTCTATCCCTTTTATCCCCGTTCCGCCTTGCTTTTAGCGCGGATTGAGGGCCTGGACTGCTTGTTCGCGGAAGGCTGGGTACTGGGCCAGTAGATTGAGTGATTCTAAGGTTTCGCGATCGGCGTCAGTGAGTAGGTCGCCTTTCAGGTCGGTTGGATGGACGTCAAGTTCGGCGACGAGGAGCGTTGCGAGGTAGACGGCGGTCGAGGTGTCGAGACCGGAATGCGGGATGCGGGTCGGGCGATGGTGGTGGGCGACCGCTTCGACGATGGCGTGATCGATTCCCCACAGGCCCAGCAGGTACGCTCCGAGCTCAGCGTGGGTGATGCCGAGCAGATCTTCTTCTGCCTCGAAGATTGGGCATTTGCGCTCAGCGGCGAGGGACATTGCGGCGGTGAACTCCTGCGGCATGCTGTTGGCGAGGACTAACTCACCAACGTCGTGCAGTAGCGCGGCGACGACGGCCGAGTCGCGGTCGCGGCTGGCGATGGGCAACGCGGCGGCGATGGTGGCGGCGCGGTTGGCGCGTCGCTGCAGGTTGTCGAGGAATGACTTTGGGATGCTGGGGTCGGGCTTGAAGAGAGTGAAGGTTTCGGTGGCGAGGGCGAGGTTTTTGATGACTTCGAGGCCGATGTAGCTAACGGCAGTCTGCAGATTGTTCATCTTCTGTTGCAGGCCGAGGAAGCCGCTATTGACCAACTGCAGCACCTTGGCGGCCATGGCGACGTCCTGCTCGATGATGCGGGCGACACGGTGGATCGAGGCGTCGGGGTCTCGAACGGCGGCGTTGAGCGCGGTGTAGGTGGTGGAGAGCGATGGCAGACCGCCGATGCGGCCCACGGTGGCGCGCAGGGCGGGGATACAGAAGAGATCCTGCAGCGTGAGGATGCGTTCGATGGATGGGACCAGGTCGGCGGGTTTGCAGGGCTTGGGCAGAACGCAGTAGGCGACCGAGGCGGCACGCGCGGATCGCTCGGCGGCGGCCTGGGAGTGGTGCGAGATGAGCAGGCGAGCGGCGGCGGGCTGCATGTCGCTGATGAAACCGAGGAGCGTGACGCCGTCCATGCCGGGCATCCACAGGTCGGCCAGGACGAGGTCGAAGGCGCGGGCGCGGCAGTGCTCGATGGCGGCCTCTCCGTCAAGGACGAATTCCATGTTCCAGCGGGAGCGCTCGGACTCGAGTGCACGGCTGAGGTCGGCAAGGACGCCGGAGTCGTGATCGACAAACAGGATGTTGCGCATGAGCAGCTTGCCTCGGACGGCTGAAAATGGTGGACGATCCGGGCAGAGATCGCCCTCCGGCTTCTATCGGCAGAGGGAGGGAAATGGGTGAGTTCGGAAGAGCTACGTGCTCGCGGGTTTTCGAGCGGCGCTGCGGAAGAGATAGACGGCGAGGATGCAGAGCAGGGGTTCGAGCGGGTGGCGGAAGCGGGCCTGGGCCGTGATGGCGTAGTAGAGGAGGGGGTAGATGGCGAAGGCCCAGAAGAAGAGCCACGCGGCGGGGATCTTGTTGCGCAGAGCGAGAGCCAGGCCAAGCAGGCCGGCTAGGGAGATGAGCGCGTAGCTGAATTCGCGGGCGGTTTCGGCGGCGATGCCCTTCCAGCCGTGTTCGGCGGGGTGGGGGACGCTGGCCCAGAAGAACCAAGCTCGGCGGAAGATGTGGGAGACGAAGGTGGCCGGGTGGGCTCGGATGATGCGGCGGGCGCGGTCGCCCTGCTCGCGGCTGTAGGCAAGTTCGCCGAGGCGTTTGTAGCGTTGGAATTCGGGGGAGGCCTGGGCGTGGGGGAGGGTGGCCATGGTGGGGTAGCCCTCGTTTTCAAGCTGCGCGGATTCGTAGAGCTCGGCGCCGAAGTTGGAGCGGAGCGGGACGAAGGCGTGGAAGGCGAGTTGGTTGCGGATGATCCAGGGGGTGACGACGGCGAGCGTGCAGAGGGCGGCGAGGGTGAGGTTGGAAAGACAACTACGGAGATTCTGGCTTCGCCAGAATGACGACTCGTGGGTGGAATGACGGGCGGGAGTGGGCCAGATAATCCAGAGGGCGCAGAAGGGGAGGAAGGCGAGGAGGGAGCTGTTGGAGAGGGCGATCAGGCCCCACAGGGTGCCGAAGAGGAGCCATCGTTGGGTGGTTGATTCGTCGCGGAGCTTAAGTGCTAGGAGGATGACCAAGGCGAAGAGGCAGGCGGTGAGCGACATGTCCCATACCCACTTGATGGCATACTGCATGGCGGCGGGATAGAGAGCCCAGAGCCAGCCGGACCAGAGGGCGAGCTTGATGGCATCTTTGTTTCGGGCGAACGTACGGCGGGCGATCTGGTAGATGGTGGGGGCGGTGGCGGCAGAGAAGACGCTGTTGATGGCGAGGATGACCCAGGCAGAGGCGTAGCTGTAGACGCCGAAGAGCTTGAAGACTGCGGCGAGGATGAGGGGGTAGAGGGGAGGGGTCCAGGCGGTGGGGCCGGTGTGGCCCTCGAAGGGGTCTGAATATCCATGACCCGTAGCGAGCGCACGAGCGATGCGGCCCATTTCCCAGCCGAACTCAAAGTGGTCGTTCGAGGGCCGGATGCGATAGGTATGAGCGAGCGTGATGTAGAGCAGGCGGACGAGGAAGCCTGTCCAGAACATGCGGCTGGCGAGCCTGCCGGTGGGATCGAAGAAGAGTTTTAGGCGCGCCAGCATTGGGATGATTGTAGGCGGTCTGGTCCGCAGGCGGCCCACCAGCGATTACTTGATGCCGACGACCATGGAGTCGGGGCCGACGAGGTGTTCTAGGCGGCAGGAGTGAAAGCCGGCTTCCTGCATCCACCCGATACAGTCTGCGCCGGAGTAGTCAAAACCGCCGGAGGTTTCGATGAGCATGTTGAGGCTCATCAGGAGGCCGAAGGCGTTTTTGGACCGGTCGTCATCGATGATGGCTTCGTAGATGATGTACGCTCCGCCGACGGGGAGGGCGTCGTAGGCTTTGCGGATGAGCATTTTCTTGGTTTCGAGGTTCCAGTCGTGGAGGATGTGGCCCATGGTGACCACGTCGGCTTTCGGGATGTCGGCGTCGAAGAAGCTGCCGGGGTGGAAGGTGACTCGGTCGATCAGGCCATTCTGAGCGATGTAGTCCTCGAAGATGGGTCCGACCATGGGGAGGTCCATGCCGATGCCGGAGAGGTGGGGGTTGGCTAGGGCGATCTGGGTGATGAGGTCGCCCTGAGCCGCGCCAACGTCGACGATGGTGTTGAACTGCTTCCAATCGAACTTGTGGGCGATGGTCATGTTCGCGCCGTGGCTGAGGCCGGACATGGATTTCAGGAAGACGCGCAGGCGTTCGGGGTCGGCGTAGAGAGCGGTGAAGAGGTCTTCGTCACCGTGGGCGCTCTCGTTCTGCTGCCGGCCGGTGGTGAGGGCGGTGGTGAGGCTGCCCCAGAAGGGATAGAGGCGCTGGTTCGCCATCTCGAGGATTCCGCCGATGTAGGAGGGCTTACGGTTGTCCAGGAAAAGGTCGGTGGAGGGCGTGTTGTAGTAGGTGCCGTCGCGCCGCTCGAGGAAGTGGAGGGCGACAAGGGCGTCGAGGAAGTCGCGGGCGGATCGGGCGTGGAGGCCGAGGCGTCCGCTCAGTTCGGCGAGGTCGCGGGGCTGCTTGGCGAGTTCGGTGAAGACACCGAGTTCGATGGCGCTGAGCAGAGTTTTCGAGGCCCAGAACCCAAGGCCAATCTGCATGATGTGATCCGGATGCGCTTCGTTCATTGAGGTTCCACCTGGTTGATTTTTCTGGGGCTGGAAGGTCTTTGGAATCAGCGGTGGGGTGATGTTACATGAAAGTGGGTTGAGGGCAGAATAGCAGGAACAGGTTCCACGAGCTGACAGCTAACGACGCTGAAGAGTGCCGAGTTCGAGGGTGGCGGTGGAGAGGATGTGGGTGTATGTGACGTCGGCTGGGAGTGCGGGAAGGAGAGATTTGTTGAGGAGGATGAGGCGGGGTTCGGCGTCTATCGCTTCGGCGAGAGGCCTCGTGTCGGACGTGTAGATGTCGCGGGGAAAGTTAGAGGCGGTGAGGGTGACTTGCTGGACCGGGCGTTTGGCGTAGAAGACGACCGTTGCGACGGATTGGACGCGGCCATCGCGCAGGTACAGGAGAGGCCCGGGGGTGGGTGCCTCTTCCACGTCAGCTTGCCGTAGGAGGGCGTCGGCTTCGCGGTTGTCGAGGAGGTTGGGGCCAGCGAGGTCGGCGGAGTGCAAGCTCTTGAGGGTGGAATGGGTAGCGAGGATCGAGACGGCCCAGATGGCGGTGGTAATGAGGGCAGGACGAAAAAGCGTGGATAGCGGGGTGCGATCCCGAATCCAGTCGGCCACGTAGATGGCGGTGAGGACGGCCAATGCGGGGTAGGCAGGCGCAATGTAGTGGGGCAGGCGGGTCTGGATGAGGGTGAAGAAGACGACCGTGACAAGAGCGTAGATTGCCCAGGGTTGGAGTTGCGGGCGGCGCAGGGCTCGGTAGATCGCGATGGGATAGAGCAGAATGAAGGGTGGCGCGGAGGCCGCCAGCACGATGGCGTAGTACCACCAGTGCGTGGTGTGGCCTTCGATCTGGTGGGTGGCTCGGGTGAGGACGTGGAGGCCGAGGTATTGGTTTACGAATTCTTTGTGGAAGCGCGTGATCATGGCGAGGTGCCAGGGAAGAACGAGTAAGGCGAAGGCAGCAAGGCCCAGCAGGAAGGATGGGCCGAAGTGCCGGGTCCGCCAGCGTTGGGCGAGGGCGACGATCACGGCTGTGATGGGGATGGTGACGGAGGCTGCGCCCTTGGTCATTAGGGCGATGGCGAAGCCTGCAAAAAAGAGATACCAACCGTTGCGGTCTTCGGATTGGATTTGCGAAAGGCCGATCACGGCGATACAACAACCGAGCGACAGCAGCGTGTCCATCTCGCCGACGTGGCAGATGTGGAGGAAGCCGAAGGTCGCGAGCAGGATGATGGTGCTCAGCCACGCGCTCAGTAGGTCGCGGGTGCGGGCGAGGTATTGATGGAGTAGCCCGACGATAGCGATGCCGGAGAAGGTGGAACCGGCGCGGGCCCAGAACTCGGTGACGCCGAAGAGCTTGAAGAAGGTGGCGGTGATCCATAGCATGAGCGGCGGCTTTTCGAGCCAGAGACTACCGTTCCAGTGCGGGACGAGCCAGGAGCCGTGGAGCATCTCGCGGGAGACCTCAGCGTAGATGGCCTCGTCCCATTCGGCGAGGAGCTTGTGGCCGAGAAGCGGGAGCAGGACGAGGCAAGCCAGCAGCGTAGCGAGCGCGGTGGAGATGTGTCGGGTTGGACGGGCGAGGGTCATGGATGGATCGAGGAACTGACGACGGCGAACTACGGAGATCCTTCGCTGCGTTCAGGATGACCTCGGTTCATCGTACCTGCGATGCGGGTAGACTTGCGGGTATGTCGATTGCAATCAAGACTCTGAAGATGCACCTCGCCGCGCAGGTTCCTCGTTACGCCCATGTGGGGCCGTATGGCGATCTGGCGGCCGACCTTTACGCCGTGTCGGAGTGGAAGCTGGAACCGGGGGAGACGGTTGCGATTCCTACGGGGATCGCGCTCGGGCTGCCTGCAGGATACGGCGCACTGGTGGAGGATCGGTCGGGCATGGCGCTGCGTGGTTTGACGACGCTGGCGGGGGTGATCGATCCGGGGTATCGGGGCGAGATTAAGGTGGTGTTGACGAACCTTGCGTCGATGTCGCACACGATCTTTGCGGGCGACCGGATCGCGCAGTTGCGCATCGTTCAAAAAATCGACGCGGAGTTTGAATTGGTCGATATCCTGGACGAAACGCCGCGCAGTACGGGTGGATTTGGTTCGACCGGAGCATGATTTTTTTTGAAGCGATCAGCAGAGTATTTTTGCGTACGAATATTAATCATTACCAAAGGTGAACTCGCATGCAGCTACTACGTAGATACATCATCCCCCTCATCGCCGTTGCCTCCGTGTTCCCGTGGATTTATTCGAAAGAGGTCCTTGCAAAGGAAAAGGTTCGACAGTGGCAAACTGGAAAATTGATGGATGTGACTAGTCGCGACGCTTCCCGCCTTGCGAACGGCACTTCTATTGTCATTCTGTACTGGACTTATACCGTCGACGACGGCAAATATGTTTGGAAGCTACAGCGCGATACCAATCGTCGAGATCGACCGCTTGATATTACGATCAACGCCGACGTGCAGTTTGCGATCGAAAAACAAGATGCCTATCTAAAAGACGATCACGGTGACGAACACAAGCTGTCGGTTCAATCTAAGGCGATGAAGACTCCTTAGGGGATCTGGATGACATTCGGGTTCACAAACTCTCTGAGCTTGTACACTTTTGCGTCCACGGCCCGTCAGAGCATCCGAAGACACCATCTTGACTCGAAGTTGAATTCTTAACCAACCATACGAGGATCGACATGCAGGTTCGTTCGCGCGTTTTCAAATCGACGCTTTTGCTTTTTTGCGCCGCAATTGCGGTGGCTATTGCCATCGGATGCTCTTCTTCCAGCACGGCCAGTTCGGCAACCGTTACCGTGACACCAACCGGCTCCAGCAACTGGGGCGGAGGCGGAGACGGAATCTGGCGTCGCGATGCCAACAGCATCTACGGCGAGACGGCGTCGTTTGACCCCTGCAAAGCGCATCAGCCGCCTTCGGGCGAGTACCACTATCATGCGAATCCGGTGTGTCTGCGGTATCAGCTGAACGACAATCTTGTGGGCGCAAATGTGGGCTCGAACACGGCGACCTACACGGAGAGCACGGGGACGCACACCCATTCGCCGCTGCTGGGCTGGGCGTTCGATGGCTACCCGGTGTACGGGCCGTATGGCTACTCTTCGCCGACGAGCTCGACCTCGGGGGTACGCCGCATGGTTTCAAGCTATGCGATCCGCAAGGACAATACGACGACACGGACTTCCCTGCCGGCGTGGGCGGCGGCGTATCAGGGGCGGTCTGCGACTTTGACCTCTACCGAATATGGCCCGGCGGTCAGCGCGACTTATCCGCTGGGGCGATACGTTGAGGATTACGACTACACGGCGGGATCGGGTGACCTGGACCAGTACAACGGCCGCTTCGGCATCACGCCGGAGTTTCCGGCGGGCACCTATGCGTACTTCGTGACGATCGACGCGACCGGCGCGCCGGCCTTTCCGTACTATCTGGGGCCACAGTATTACGGGACGGTTTCGGGCGGAAACGTGACGACCGTCTCCGAGACCACGACCACCTACTTTACGAATCACGCGCTGGCCGGGACGGTAAGCGTGGTGCCGACGATCTACTCGTGGTTTACGGGGAACTCGTCACAGTTTGCCAAGGTGATTAGCCAGTCGAATGTGGCTGCCGGGGCGCAGACGACGTGGAGCGGCACGACGGCGGCGGTGTATGCCGATATCCAACAGATTCGGTACTCGCCGACCTATGTGTACGTGAACACGGCGGGGCTGGCGTCGCATGTGATGGGGCCGTGGTACCTGGACGCGGGGAAGACCCAGGCGTTCCCGAACTATCCGAGCAACCAGAACGCTACGTCGCGGATGCCGCTGGCTCCGGCGGTGGCAAGCAGCAAGACGGCTACGGGTGGCGGGGCGCAGGGTCGATGGGTGAACGGGGTGGCAATGTTCAATATGCTGGACTTCCATTCCTGGTCCAACTCAGGACAGGCAGACCAGTAATGCGACGGATTCTGCTCTTGCTCTGCGTGTTGTTTGGCGTTGGAGTCGGGCAGGGTCGTGCGCACGTCGGGGCGCCGGACGTGTATGTGAAGGCGACGGCGGGGCCTTACCAGGTGCTGGTGAGTGTTCATCCTCCGGCGACGGTGCCGGGTGCGGCGGGTGTCGACGTGCGGACGGACGATCCGGGGGTGCGGGTGGTTGGAGTCGCGCTGCCGGGCGGTGCGTCGCAGGGGTTGCAGCGGTTCTCGGCGGAGCAGATATTTACGGGCAGCGTGTGGGTTGCGAGCGGCGGCGCGTGGCGGGTGACGATCCACGTCAGCGGCGACAAGGGCGAGGCAGAGACCACGGTTCCGGTTCCGGGCGTGAGCGACACCGCCACGGGACTGCGTCGCTTCGACCGGCCGCAATGGTGGGTGTTGGGGCTGGCGGTGGTGCTGTGTGGCGCTCTGCTGTCGTTTCGGCGCAGCGGCGCGATCGAAATTGCGGGCTGGGCGGCGCTGGCGATCATCTTCGGCGCGGCAGTGATGCTTGCGCTGAAGACGCCGAGCGCGGCTGCACCGGCGATGCAGGTGACGATGCCTGCGGATGGGAAGATGCAGCTTGAGCTTCCGGGCAGAATGGACGATCTCGTCGAGGACCATGGGCACCTGATGCATCTGTTTGCGGTGCGGGAGCCGGAGATGGATGTGATGCTGCACCTGCATCCGGCGCAGGGGGCTGGCAGCAGGTTTGAGGTAGCGTTGCCGTCGATGGCACCGGGGGCCTTTCGGCTGTACGCCGATGTGGTCCACCGGGACGGGCGGCTGGAGACATTTACGGCGGTGGCTGGCCTGCCGGTGGCGGTGGGCCGCGTATTGCGGGGCGATGATTCGGTGGGGGTGGTCCCGGGGCTGGCACGGGCGCAGGTTGCGACGGGACCGGGGGCGTCGAGCATCCGGCTGATGGACGGTTACACGATGACGCTTGACCTGGCGTCGGTGCTGCTGCCACGCAGCGGCCAATTGCTGCGGTTTTCGCTGCTCGATCCGGCGGGGCAGAAGCCGACGGACATGCAGCCCTATATGGGAATGACGGCTCACGCGGCGGTCATCAAGACGGATGGGACGGTCTTCGCGCACATTCATCCGGCGGGGACGATTCCGATGGCGGCCTATGGCAGCTCGATGGCCGGGATGGAATTGGCTGCCGAACCTTCCAGCGAGGCATCGTTTCCGTTTGGGTTTCCGGCGGCGGGGACCTACCGTGTGTTTGTGCAGATGAAGCACGGCGGGGTGGTCGAGACGGGGGCGTTTGACCTGCTGGTGCGGTGACGGGTGTATGTTCTCGGCGAAGGCCTGACTAGCGGGAGCGAAGCTTATGGACGATCTTTGGCCGGTACTGGATTGGGCTGAGTGGCAGCCGACTGCCGATACGCTGCACATGTGGACTCAGATGGTCGGCAAGACGCGCCTGGCCCTGACTCCGCTGCAGAATCACTGGTGGAATGTGCCGCTCTACGTGTCGGCTCGGGGGCTGACCACGTCGGCGATGCCGCTGGCCAATGGCGCGGGGTTGCTGGAGATTGAGTTCGATTTTCTTCGGCATGTGCTGGAGTTTCGGCTGTCTACGGGCGCTGTACGGACGATGGAGTTGCGACCACAGACCGTGGCAGCGTTTTTCGCCGAGTACAAGGGGGTGCTCGCTGAACTGGGGGTTGCGGTCAAGATTCACCCCATGCCGGTGGAATTGGCTGCACCGGTCCGGTTTGACCTGGATGAGACGCACAGGAGTTACGATCGGGACGCTGTTGAACGATTTCGCCGTGTGCTGATGCTGTCCGACACGCTGTTCAAGCGGTTTCGGCCAATTTCCTGGGCAAGATCAGCCCGGTGCACTTCTCCTGGGGGAGCTTCGATTTGTGCGTGACGCGCTTCAGCGCCCGAGCGGCGGGAGGTGATCCGAAGCCGGACCGGGTGCAGCAGGACGCCTACTCGCATGAGGTGATCAGCGCCGGATTCTGGCCGGGAAACGGGGGTTTCGGAGCGGCATCGTTCTATTGCTATGCGGCTCCGGTGCCGGCGGGGCTGGGCGACAAGCCGATCCAGCCGGGCATCTGGAACGCGGAGATGGGTGAATTTCTTTTGCCCTGCGATGAGGTTCGCGAGGCTGCGGACCCGGCGGGTGCCGTGATGGGATTTTTGGAGTCAACCTACGCTGCGGCGGCGGATTGCGCACACTGGGACCGGGCGGCGCTCGAGCGGAAATAGGCTGCCGCACCACGTTCCTTACACGGCTTCCGCAGGTTGTCCATGCGACAATCAATGTAGTCCGCTATGTCCAATCAGCACGATTCGCAGACGGCCAATCCGGCCATTCCCTCTCCCGCGACCATCACACCTGCGCTCCTGAAGACGCACAGCATCACCGACGAAGAGTATGCCCGCATCGAGAAGGCGCTGGGCCGGACTCCGTCGCTGACTGAATTGGGGATTTTCTCCGTGATGTGGTCGGAGCATTGCTCTTACAAGTCTTCGCGTGTGCATTTGAAGCGTTTGCCGACCAAGGGAACGCGGCTGACGGGACCAGGATCGGTGGTTCAGGGGCCGGGCGAGAACGCCGGAATTATCGATGTGGGCGATGGCTGGGCCTGCGCCTTCAAGATCGAATCGCACAATCACCCCAGCTATATCGAGCCGTACCAGGGCGCGGCTACGGGTGTCGGCGGCATTCTAAGAGACATTTTTACGATGGGCGCAAGGCCGCTGGCAGTGATGGATTCGCTGCGTTTCGGGCCTCTGAAGGCAGTGGACAGGGATCAGGGATCAGGGATCAGTCAGGACTCGGTAGACTTTGCGCGGAACCGGCATACGATGGCCGGTGTCGTACACGGTGTGGGCGGGTACGGCAACTGCTTCGGAGTGCCGAATCTGGGCGGCGAAACACGCTTCGAGGAATGTTACTCAGGCAACCCGCTGGTCAACGCGTTTGCACTGGGGCTGGTGCGGACGGACGAGATTTTTTACGCGAAGGCCGAGGGTGTTGGGAACCCTGTGTTTTATGTTGGGGCGAAGACCGGTCGCGACGGCATTCACGGAGCGACGATGGCCTCGGAGGAGTTCACCGAGGGCAGCGAACAGAAACGGCCCAACGTGCAGATGGGCGATCCGTTCCTCGAAAAGCTGCTGCTGGAAGCCTGCCTGGAAGTGATGAAGACCGGCGCGGTGTTGGGGATTCAGGATATGGGCGCAGCCGGGCTGACGTGCTCGACCTGCGAGATGGGCGCGCGCGGCGAGCTCGGCGTCACCATCGAACTGGACAAGGTTCCGCAGCGCGAGACCGGCATGACGACCTACGAGATCATGCTGTCGGAATCACAGGAGCGCATGCTGCTGGTAGCGGAAAAAGGCCGCGAGCGGGAAGTGCTGGACGTCTTCAAGAAGTGGGGCATGGATTGCGCGGAGGTCGGGGTTGTAACCGCCGATGACGTCATGCGCGTGTATCACGGCGGCGTGTTGCAGGCAGAGATTCAGAACAAAGACCTGACGGATAACGCGCCGGTGTACAAGCGGCCCGTGGGAGTGTGGGAGCCGCCGGTGCCGCAGAATGCTCCGGCTTGGGTGCTTGCGGAATTGAAGCGGCGGCGCGATTACACCGCCGATCTTAAGACGATGCTGGCCAGCGCGAACATCTGCGACAAGGCATACATTTTTGAGCAATACGACTCGATGGTGCAGACGAACACCGTTCAGGGTCCGGGCGGCGAAGCGGGCGTCATGCGGGTCAAGGGCACCGGCAAGGGATCGGAACGCGGCATTGCAATGGCGCTGGCAGGCAATGGGCGTTGGTGTTATCTGGACCCGAAGCTGGGCGCGATGCACGCGGTTGCGGAGGCGGCTCGGAAAGTGGCTTGCAGCGGGGCCACTCCGGTGGCGGCGACCAACTGCCTGAACTTCGGCAATCCGCAGAAGCCGGAGATTATGGCCCAGCTTTCGGACGCGATCGACGGGATCGCCGAGGCCTGCACCGCGCTGGGAACGCCGGTGACTGGCGGCAATGTTTCGCTCTACAACGAAACGCTGGGCGAGGGGATTTATCCGACGCCGGTGATGGGCATCGTCGGGATTATGGACGACGTCTCGAAGACGGTTCCGGCTGGATTCCAGCATGTTGGCGATAAGGTTTTGCTGCTGCAGTCGGCGACGGAGACGGAAGGCTCGGTAACCGGGGAGCTGGGGTCGTCGGACTTTGCGAAGAGCGTTCTGGGAACGCTGTGGGGCACGCCTCCCTGGCTGGACATCAAGGCGGAAGCCGCGCTGCATCGCGCGCTGGTGAAGCTGGCGAGCCGCGGACTGATTCACTCGGCCAAGGATATTTCCGACGGCGGGTTGGCGGTTGCGCTGGCGCAGGGCTGCTTTGCGAACAACATTGGCGTACATGTGAATCTTGGCGCTGTGGGCGATGCGAATGTTTCCGTGGCTTTGTTCGGCGAGAACGCCACCGAGGTTGTGATCAGTTGTGCGCCTGAGGTTTATGGCGAGATCTGCTATCTGCTGGACGAAGAGGGCGCGATCTATGCGCTGGATATCGGCGAGACGATTGCTGAGCGGTACGAGATCTGGGCTGAGGATGACCTGCTGATCGATGTGGCGGTTTCAGAGTTGAAGGAAACCTACTCGGGCGCGTTGAAGTTGCAGCTTGCGGACGAGGTGCTGGCATGAGCCGTCCCGTGGATTCAGCGGTGGACCCACGCCTCAAGAGCGAGACGTGGGGCACCCAGTTCGAGGGTGAACCCGAGGCCGACGAGCATCTCGACAAGCTGCGCGAAGAATGTGGCGTGATGGCGGTTTACAACCACCCGGAAGCCGCTCGCATGACGTACATGGGCCTGTACGCGCTGCAGCATCGCGGGCAGGAGTCGGGCGGCATCGCCTCGGCGGACGGCGAGTCGGTCCACGACATCAAGGGGATGGGTCTGGTCTCCGAAATCTTCACCGACGAGGTACTTGCCAGGCTCCCCGGATATCTGGCAATCGGGCATACGCGGTATTCGACGACGGGCGATTCGGCGTTGCTAAATGCGCAGCCGATCTCGGTTGAATCGACCAAAGGCTTGATTGCGATTGCGCACAACGGCAACCTGATCAACCTGGGCACCGCCAAGGCTCGACTGGAGCGCGACGGTGCTATCTTCCAGACGACTTCGGACTCCGAAATTATCATCCAGCTGGTGGCGCACTCGAAGTGCAATACGCTCGTGGACTGCATGGCCGAGGCGTTGAAGCAGGTCGAGGGTGCGTTCTCGATCGTGATGATGACGCGCAACCGCATCTTCGCGGCGCGCGATCCGCACGGCTTCCGGCCGTTGTGTATGGGGCGGATTACGGGCGTCAACGGCGAGCCGGATACGTTCTGCTTTGCCTCCGAGACTTGTGCGCTGGATCTGCTGCACGCGAAGTACGAGCGCGACGTGGAGCCGGGCGAACTGGTGATGGTGTCGGAAGATGGCGTGACCAGCCGCATCTTCGCGAAGGGTGTTGCGCGGGCCTCGTGTATTTTTGAGCACGTGTACTTTGCTCGGCCCGACTCCAAGGTGTTTGGCCGATGGGTGCAGGCGTCGCGCGAGGAGATGGGACGGCAACTGGCGCGGGAGTCGGGCGTTCCGGCGGACCTGGTGGTGCCGGTGCCCGACTCAGGCGTGACGGCGGCCCTGGGGTATGCGGCGGAATCTGGAATTCCCTTTAACTTCGGGCTGATTCGCAACCACTACGTGGGCCGGACGTTCATTGAGCCGACACAGCGAGTGCGGGACTTTGGCGTGCGCATGAAGCTGAACCCCAGCCGCGCATTGCTGGAGGGCAAGCGCGTCATCCTGATCGACGACTCGATCATTCGCGGCACGACATCGCGCAAGATTGTGCGCATGGTGAGGGCGGCGGGAGCGACGGAGGTCCACCTGCGGATCTCCTGTCCGCCGACGATCTCGCCCTGTTTCTATGGGGTGGATACGCCGTCGAAGGAGCATTTGATCGCGGCCAACAAGTCGCTGGAGGAGATTCGCCAGTACATTGAGGCGGATTCGCTGGCGTACCTGTCGCTGATCGGGCTGACGCACTCCTGTACGGCGGGCGATCCGCCGAGCGGAATGGCTCCGGGGGACTTCTGCACGGCTTGCTATACGGGCGAGTATCCGACTCAGATGGTGGATGTGAGTGAGATTTTGCCGGCTAAGGTGTTTGCTTAGAGCAAAGGCAACTGCTTGAACGGGGATCCGAGGGATAACGGCGGGAGCGCGGCGGATGGCTGCTTGTAGTTCCCTTCGCAGGAAGCGAAATGCTGAGATTCTTGACGGTTACCGCAGTTTGGAATGGTCCGCTGGATTAGGGGAATACGGAGCTTCGCTTCGCTCAGAATGACCTCGAGGAATGGTGGGTATGAATCTATCTCGTGCTGAAGTGCCTACTGCGAATTCGGTGAGCTACCTGCGGCAGTTGTGCCGGCATTGGTCGCATAAGTTTGCGGTGGAGTTCGACGATACGCATGGCAAGATTCAGCTGCCTAAGGCGGTGGTGCAGTTGATGTCCGGGCCAACGGCGCTTTCAGTGTATTTGGAGGTTGCGGCGGCGGAGGACCAGGAGCGCATGGAAGAGGTTGTGGCGGAGCATTTACAGCGGTTTGGTTTCAAGGAGGCGCTGGAGTTTCGCTGGCTGCGTAGCTAAGGTTTAGTCGCGGGTCCCACTCATCGCGAAAGACCAAGGCGCGATGAATGGGGCACGGATTTGTGGAAGCGAATTAGTCGAGGTCGAAGAGTAGAAATTCGCCGCCGTCTTTGCTGCTGACGGTGATGTTCTGCTCGGCTTCGAGCTGGAAGCCGTCGCCTGCTTTCAGGGTTGCGCCAGCTACGGTTACGGTGCCGCGCGCCACCTGGAGCCAGCCGTACCCGCCGCGGAAGGTGTGGGTCACGCTGCCGTTTGAGTCCAGTCTGGCAGCCGACAACTCGGCGTCCGAGTGGATCACGAAAGACTCGTCGCGGCCATCTTTTGAAGCCAGCAGGTGAATCTTGTTTGGCTCGGCTTGGACGTTGAAGGCCTTCTGCTCGTAAGTCGGTTCGATGCCCATCTGGTTCGGAATCAACCAGATCTGGAGCATGTGGAACGGGGTCGTGGACGACGGATTCATCTCCGAATGACGAACGCCGGAGCCTGCAGACATGTGCTGTCGCTCGCCGGGTCGGAGGATTTCACTCGAGCCCATGGAGTCTTCGTGCTTGACCGCGCCTGAGAGGACATAGGAGAGGATCTCCATATCGCGGTGGGGGTGCTTGCCAAAACCCATCTGCGGAGCGACGACATCCTCGTTGATGACGCGGAGGGCGCGGAAACCCATGTGTTTGGGGTCGTAGTAGCCGGCAAAACTGAAGGAGAAGTTGGAGTCGAGCCAGCCGTGATTGGCGTGGCCACGTTCGGATGCTGGTCGGATCGTGATCATTTTGTTCACCTTATGCAAATAGATGTTCAAACATGTAGTCCGATTCAAAAGCAATGTAGTGCTGAAAGACAACTACGGAGATTCTGGCTTCGCCAGAATGGCGTTTTTGTATGGAAGCGCGGTTAGTCGACCTTTTCGATACCCATCAGGAGGTAGTCCATCGGGTAGGCGGGTTTGAAGCCGTGCTGGCGGACGAGGGTTGCGAGTTGGGCGTAGTGACGGATGGAGTGCAGCAGAGCGTGGAAGAAGACGGTCTTGCGGGAGGCGCGGGCACGGCCCATGGTGAGGGTCTGGAACTCAAATTTGGCATCCCAGTCGCCGCCCTTGGCGAGTTCGGAGCGGTAGATTTCCATGGCGGCACGGTGCGCCCCGAAAATTTCGGCGGGGGTGCTGCATAGGATGGCTTCGTAAGGGGTTTCGGTGGTTCCGGCGAGGCGCTGGGCGTAGCGGGTTTCCACTGCGACGATGTGCTGCAGCAGGCCGCCGATGTTGAGGACGCCGTAGACGTCACAGTCGATGAGGAGGATTCCGGGATCGGTTTCTACGAGATCCTGCCAGGTTTGCGTGGTGCGGTCGTTCCAGGCGAGCATCTCTTCTGCGGTCAGGGCGGGTTGGGACATGGGATTCTCCTGCGATCAGGATAGCGGAGGCTGCAGGATCGCGTTGAGCTCGGCGGCTACGTCGTCGGCGAGAATGTGCGCGACGATGGTTCGGACGCCGGGGAGGCGTGCTGCGGTGGCGATGTCGCAGATGACGGCAGTCGTCTGCGCAAGGCCCGCGTCCCAGCCGGGTTGGGTGGCGTCGCGGACGACGAGGGCGTCGGCGTCGAAACCGGCCGCGACGAGCATGGTGCGGGCAAAGCGCAGGAAGTCCGGCCAGCGGGAGGCGATGCCGACGAGAATTCCGGAGCGTGCGCCGACTGGCGGAAGATGTTCGCTAAGCGACAAAGGAACGGAGCGGATGCGGAGGCGATGTACGCGGGAGTCGGCTGCCTCACTCTTGACCCGCTCAAACTTGCTGGGGAGGGCGACGAGGAGGGTATTGGATGAAACCGTGCCGCACTCGCCGAAGTCGCAGGCGGTGGCCGGACAGTGGCAGCTTTCTGCCAGCTCGGCGAGGACGATCTGGCGTAGTTCGGGGTCGGGTTCGACGAGGAGGATCCGTTCGAATCCGGTGAGGCTGGCGTAGGCGGCGACCTTGGTGGCGACATGAGAATCGGGAATGCCGAGCCTGCGGGTGGTGTCGAAGAGGTTGGCGACGAGTCGGTCGAGGGGGTGGCGCCCGGGAACGGTAGCGGCTTGCGGGTGAGAAGAGCGGACGTAGACTCCGCTGCCCTTGCGGGAATCGACCCAGCCTTCAGCTTCGAGCTGGCGGTAGCCGGCGCTGACGGTGTTGGCGTGGATGTCGAAGCGGCGGGCAAGCTCGCGGATGCTGGGAAGGCGTTCTGCGGGGGCCAGTTCGCCGGAGAGAATGCCGAGCGTCACCTAGGCGATGAGTTGCTCTCGAAGGGAGACGTCGCCGGAGTGTTCAAACCATAAGCGCATAGGGCAGTTGAAGACAGTTTAGCTGCCTTCGACTGCCCGTCGCTGCCATAAGCTGCATTACTGCTGTTGAGCGGCTTCCTTGAGGATTCCGGTAGCGAGCGTCATCACCAACTTGCCGGCGTTCTCCTCTTCGGTCAGGGTCTGGGTCAGGAGGTTGACGACCTCGGAATGGCCGAGCGTCTTCGCCATCAGGATCGAGGCCGAGTATCCGGCGATCTCGTAGTGCTCGACGCGGGCTGCTGCGCCAATGATTCCGGCGTCCATCAGGGCACCTTCCTCATCCTGTTCCAGAGCCTCGGTCACTTCGGCTATGGCGCCTTCCATTCCCTTGCAATGTTTGGCAACGGCCTTTTTGCCAAGGATGTCGAAGGCCTGCTTCAACCGCACGACGTGTCCCTTGGTCTCTTCGAGGTGGTTGAGGAAGGCTTGTTTAAGTTCCGGGCTGTTGGTGCCCTTTGCGGCCTTTGGAAGGGCTTTCACCAATTGCGACTCTGCGCTGAGGAGGTCTTTCAATTCGTCCAGCAATACTTTTTCGAGGCTCATAGAATGTCTTCTCTCGGGTTCCGTCTCCAGGGGTCGTTCCCCTGCATGCAATCAGAAGCGGTTGGATGGGGATAGGTTGCGTTTCCGGAGAGGCTTTCGCGGCCTATAATGCACTATGGCACCCGTTCCGCCGGAGTCAGCACGACCCGGCAAATCCAATCCGAAAACCCGCAAGGTGGCGGCGGTCGCGGAAGCTTTGGCGCCGGATTCAGCTTCGACGGTTGCGCTCGCTCCGGCCGAGGCTGTGGTGGGTGTATCGGCTAAGACGGCAGCGGACTTTGAACACCTTCTGGCAACTGTGCGGGCCAATCGTCCGCACGACGATCTCGACCTGATTCGCCGGGCGTGGGACTTCTGCGTTCAGCAGCATGCGGGCCAGATGCGTGCGTCGGGCGAGCCGTACATCATTCACCCGCTGGAGGTTTGCCAGATCCTGGCCGACATGCGGATGGACTCGACCGCGATTGCAGCCGGGCTGTTGCACGATGCGGTAGAAGATACCGACGTTACAAGTCCGGAGATTGCAAAGCGGTTCAACGAGCAGGTGGCGCACATCGTTGAAGGAGTTACGAAGCTGGACAAGATCAAGTTCGCGAATCGTGAGGATCACCAGGCAGAAAACATTCGCAAGATGTTGCTGGCTATGGTCACCGATGTTCGAGTAGTCCTGATCAAGCTGGCGGACCGTCTGCACAATATGCGGACGCTGGAACACTTGAAGCCGGAGAAGCAGCAGAAGATTGCACGCGAGACGCTGGAGGTGTACGCGCCGCTGGCACACCGGCTGGGGATGGGAAAGCTGCGCGGCGAGCTCGAAGACCTGGCGTTCCGCTACACGGATCCGTTTGCTTACGAGCAGGTTGCCGAAGAGGTGGAGTCGCTGCGCGGCGAGAATGAAACGTTTCTTGCGAGCCTGGTGGCGACGGTGCAGCAAAAGCTTGCGGAGGCGCACGTCGAGGCGAGGGTGGAGTCGCGGATCAAGCGGCTGTACTCGCTGCAGCAAAAGCTGACTGCGCAGAAGATTCCAGTGGGACAGGTGTATGACCTGCTGGCGATTCGCGTGATCTGCAAGACGGTGACGGAGTGTTACACGGTCTTCGGCATCCTGCAGAACCAGTGGCGGCCAGTGCCGGGCCGGTTCAAGGACTTTATTGCAACGCCTCGGCAGAATATGTATCAGTCGCTGCACACAACGCTGATTGCTGCGGGCGGACACCAGTTCGAGGTGCAGATTCGCACCGAAGAGATGCACCGGATTGCGGAAGAAGGGATCGCCGCGCATTGGAAGTACAAGGCGGGCGAATCGGTTTCAGCCAAGGATGAACAGCGGCTGGCGTGGGTGCGGCAGCTGCTGGAGTGGCAGCGCGAGATGTCCGACCCCAACGAGTTCATGTCGACGCTGAAGATCGACCTGTATCCGGAGGAGGTCTACACGTTTACGCCGAAGGGCAAGGTGGTGGTGCTGCCCAAAGATGCCAGTCCGATCGACTTCGCGTATGCGGTGCACACCGAGGTTGGGAATACGACGATTGGAGCGAAGATCAACTCGCGGATTGTGCCGCTGCGTACGAAGTTGCGCAACGGCGATATTGTCGAGATTGTGACGCAGACGGGCCATACGCCTTCGCGGGACTGGCTGTCGTTTACGAAGAGCAGCAAGGCCCGGAACAAGATCAAGCACTGGCTGAACGAGAATCAGCGCGAGCGGGCCATCGAGATTGGCAAGAAGCTACTGGAGCGTGAAGG
>JANXWZ010000162.1 GCA_025350865.1 Rhodanobacteraceae bacterium | reverse complement strand
CTTGATGTCGTCCATGGTGCGATCGCCCTTGACGCTGCCGTAATCCTTGCCGGTGGCGTTGAAGGTCTTGTCCATCTTCTTGAGCATGTCAGTGATCTTGAAGTGGGTGGGCGACATGAAGGGATCGTAGTTGCGCATGAGCGCGAGGCCGAAGCCGATGACGGAGAGCCACTTGCCACGGGCTGCGTCATTGACCTTGGCGAGATCCTTGGCCACCTGGTTCATGTTGAGGAAGGCGGTGACGGGAGCGGCTTCCTTGGTTTCCTTGTCGATCATGAGCGCCATGCCGATGCCGCAATTTGGGTGGCATCCGCAGGAAAGCTGGCCCCACTCGGCGGTGGGCCCGTGCACGAGATCGGCCCAATCAGAGAATGTGGACATGAAGGAGATGGGGAACCAGTCGCGTGTCGGCTCGCCGAGGCCGGTCTGGTTCTTGACGTCGTGGGCGAGGTGCGAGAGGGTGTACCGCTGCGCCATGCGACGCTCGTCGGAAACCTCTTCGTCACGGCCGGTGAAGCTGACGGGCTGGAAACTGAGGAAGTTGATCTTCTTGGGGTTCTCGAGCGCGAACTCGATGATGCGGCCGACTTGCTCGTTGTTGATGCCGTTGATGATGCAGGTGACGGGAACGATGTCGACACCAGCCTCGTGCAGGTTGTGGATTGCCTGAAGCTTCACGTCGAACGCATTGCCGACCTTGCGGTGCGAGTTGGCGGCGTTACCGATGCCGTCGAACTGCAGGTAGGCGTAGCGCAGACCGGCTTCAGCCGCAGCCTTCGAGAACTCCTTTGACTTGGCGAATTCGATACCGTTGGTCGCGGCCTGAACGCTGGTGTAGCCTACCTTGCGGGCGTAGGCGACGGCGTCGAGGAAGTAGGGGCTGAGCGTGGGCTCGCCACCGGAGAACTGGACGGACATCTGGCGGCGCGGCTTGATGGTGACCGCGTTGTCGAGCATGGTCTTGATCTCGTCCCACGTCAGTTCGTGGACGAAACCGACCTGGTTGGCGTCCATGAAGCAGGGGTCGCACATCATGTTGCAGCGGTTGGTGAGGTCGATGGTGAGAACGGAACCGCGGCCGTGGGTCACAGTGGAAGACCCGTGGTTGTGGAGCTTCTCATCGTTGTGGGCGCGGATGTCGCGGCCCGGGAAGACGTCTTCGAGGTGCTTCATGAAGGCGGTGTCGATGGACATGACGTCTTCGAAGTGGCCGTGGATGGGGCAGTCCTTGACCATCAGGATCTGGCCGTCGCGCTCGATGATCTGGGCTTTAATCTCGCCAACTTTTTCATTGAGGAGGATTTCGTGAGGGAGCTTGCCGTCGATGATCTGCTGGCGGATGGCGGGCACGCACTTGGGGCAGAGCGAATCGGTGGTACGGGGCCAGCCGAGGGGCGGCTTCTCTTTCTGGTAGCTCTTCAGGAGGGGCTTGTCACTCCAGCGCGGGGTAAAGCTGTCGTTGGGGCTGATTTTGTTGACGCGGCTGAAGACGGCCCAGCCTGCTTTAGCGGCCAAAACAATCGACTTTTCGAAAAATTTGCTGGGAGCTGCTTTCGACATGGATGAATCTCCTGGAGGCTTTGGGATCGTCGCTCTTGGCTGACGTCTACCATTCTCTTGGTTGTCTCGCGGACGGGCTGCGAGGGGATGGTCTGAAGCTTTGGATGCAATGCCTAGGAGCCTGCTTCAAAATGATTGAAACGTGCAGTCTGGCCGCAATCTCACCAAGGCTATGCCGCTCTAACCTCCCATCAAAGTTGGATACAGCGAAGTGCGAGTCCGTGCATTGAACGGGGTCATTTGAAGGGCGTTTGGGACGAGGTGGGTTGACCTGATACTTCGCCGGGGTCCGGGAGCGGCGTAGAGATCGGTTACCAGGATGGCACGGCGGAGGGGATTTCGCTTCGAGGCGGAATTCGTTGGGTGCATACTCGATTTCGGACGGGTGTTGGTAAAAACCTGGTTATGAGGAGAGGAAGTCACTATGCGGCAGCTTCAGCGCTCGATCCTGTGGACCGGACGGGCTGGCGTTTGCGCTGTGCTGGCGCTATCGACGGGATGCCATCACAAGGCATCTGTTCCGGTCGCCGCGACTCCCCCACCACCGACGGTCCCGACTCCCCGCACACTTCCGCAAGCCGTCGCGCACACTCCAGTTGTCCCCAGGTTGCCGCCTCCGCCAGATGACGTTCAGGGCAAGCCCATCTCGACCGAGGTTGGGCTGGCCAGTTGGTATGGGCCGTACCAGAATCGGCGCGCCGCAGACGGCAGTGTCTACGATGGCAACGGAATGACCGCCGCCCACCGGACGCTGCCTATGGGAACGACTGTCCGGGTGACCAACCTGACGACGAACCAATCGGTGATGGTGCGGATTACTGATCGCGGTCCCTTCGTGCAGGGCCGCACACTGGACCTGTCGCTGGCAGCGGCGAAAGCGATCGGCCTGTACAAGATGGGTGTCGCCAAGGTGAAGGTTGAGGCGTTCGCCAAGCCCGGCGCCGATCCCGAGGGGCGGTGGTGCGTGCAGATCGGCGCATTCGTCGATCAGAGCGACGCCATTTCGTTCAAGAACGATCTGCTGAATCGCTATAAGACGGCAAAGGTGATTGAGTTTTCGGGGCCGACGGGGCATTGGGTGCGGATCAATCCGCTCAAGCCTGATTTACCAACCGCCAATAAGATTGCGGAGTCGATCCACTTGCCGGATGCTGATCCTTATGTGGTCCGGACCAACTGAAGACAACTGCAAGTGACCGACGCGGATACGGCGGATAAGTACGGATTAAGGCAGACATGGAGTGAATTTTCCGTTGCCATATCGTACGTTTGTCATCCCGGAGGGATTTGCTTTCGCCCCGGCGGCAGACAAACAAAAGCAGATCCCTGCGGGATGACAAACAAGATAGCCAAGCGACCGAGGATTTACCGGGCGTCCGGTGGCGCGTAGTAGGGCAGCTTTTGCTGCTCCTCCGTGGCCCGCTTTACGCCGATATCGCCGAACAACATGCTGGGGGCGATTGTGGTTTCGGGGACGACTCCAAGGTTGTTCTTAATGTAGAGGTCGTCTCCGGCGGCGACGATGTCGCTGCGCAGGCTGCGGTGGTCCAGCTCGTCGAAGACCGCGCCGCGAATCAGTTGGCGGGTGCCATCCGGATGCACGCGGTACAGTACGCGCGGTGCGAGGTCCCCGCTCATGGTTTCGACTTCGTAGACATCGCGATCCTGCTCCTTCGCCATGGCGACGAGCTTGGCGTGGAGTTCCGTGGCGGGTAGCGGATTGGCTACCTTGAAGACGATCACACTGGAGGCGGTGCCGGGTGCCTGGCCGGGCACGGCCCGTCCGTGGCCATTGGAGGTGGGGAAGTCGCGAACCGGCGTGCGGCCGATCAGGTAGTTCACCAGCTTGCCCTTCTCGACTACTTTGACTGGCTGTGCGAGGACACCCTCGTCATCCACCTTGTATGCGCCCAGCAGGGTGCGGCCCTCAAAGGTCGTCATGCGCGCGTCGTCGACTACGTCAAACATCTCCGGCAGGACGCGTGCCTTGTAGCTGGATTGGTAGGCTCCGACGGTGCGGGCGGTGGTTCCCATGCCGGGGCGGTCGGCCTCGATGTTGGGGACGAAGAGGCGGGCCAGGATATCGGTGGCTGCGTCGCCTGAGAAGAGCACCGGGCCATGGAAGTCTTCGGCATCGGCTACCGGCGCGTTGCGCAGAGCCTCGAATCCCTTGACGTCGTCGACGGCGCGTTTGTGGAAGGCTTCGGCACTCTCCAGTTCACTGGCGACTGCAGCGGTGGTGCCGTTGTCTCGGGCCAGGCGCATACCGTCGTCGGCCTGGCCGCTGACGCTGTAGTTGGCGCTGTAGCCGCCGTAGCCGTGGCGCAACATGGTGCCCTCGGTGTTGACGAGGAAGCGATTGAGTACGACGGCCCGCATGGTGGCGCTCGACATCTGCACGTGCGGGGCAACGGAACGAAGTTGCGGGTCGGTGAGGAAGACGCCGCTCGCGTCGACGAGCCGGTTTTTCCAGTCGGCTTCATTCAGATCCAGCTTGACCAGGGGCTCGATCGAAACGACCGGCGTTACGGTTGCGAAATCCTTTTCGGTGGGCGGCTTTTCGAAGCGTTTCAATTGCGCCTGTTTTCCGGCGTAGGCTCGCAGCGCATTCTTGTAGGCTTCATCGGTGGTGGTCCAGAGCGCGTACCGAAGTGCGGCTGAATCATTGTCCTGCGGGGCGAGTTCGATGGAACCGTCGCCGCGGCCAGTGCTGTTATCGAGCGAGTAATCGCCGACGCGGACGGTGACGCGGACCACCCGCTGGTGGTTGTGGTTCTCCTGCACGAGCGCACCAAAGTTGGCGCTGGCGTCATAGCCCTGGTAATCGTCGATGCGGTATTCGATAAAGTAAGGCCGTTGCATGCCCGGCAGGAGGAGAAGCTCGCGCTCGCGGTCGAGCTCCTGCTGCATTGCGAGCAGGATGGGGTCGGTAACGGCGGCCTTGGAGGGGCCGGTTGGCTCCGCCGCGTGAAGGGGGCTGAAGGCGAAGGTAGCTAATAGACCGGTTAGAAGAAATTTCATCGCGACACCTCCCTGGTTGCGCTTTCGGTGGGAGGCGGTACGATCGGCGGTCGCGTGGTTCCGGACTGCGGACGCTCGGTTTCGATGTTGGAGAAGAGCATCGCGGGTGCGACGGCGGAGACGGGGATGTTGCCGCTTTCGGCTCCGCAGATGCCGTTGAAGATGTCCTGGCGGTTGCCGGTCGCGACGATGGAGGCAAGCGCGGTTTGCGGTGTGCCGACGATGGAGACGCCGCGCACCAGCTCATCGGAGCGGCCGTCGACATAGACGCGATAGACGACGAGCGGCGTGACGGAGAAGGCCTGCGGACGACCACGGTTGGTAACGGCGAAGCCGGAGGAGATGTCCTCAAAGAAGAGGCCGTAGGGCTTGCCCTGCTTTTTCGCTTCAGCCTTCAACATTTCGCGCAGTTCGGTCTCGGAGACGGCCTTGGACGAGGAGACGATGAGGTTGCCTTGACGGCCGGTGGGCATGTGACCGGATTCGGAGCGACCGTGGCCGTTGGAGTTGGAGAAGCTGGCGATGGGAAGGCGCGACATCAGGAAGGTCTCGAGCACGCCGTCTTTGACGAGGTCGACCTTGCGGGCGGCCTGTCCCTCGTCGTCGTAGACGTAGTGGCCGCTGAGCGCGGTGCCTTCGAAGGTGGCACGTGTGGGATCGTCGGCGACGGAGATGAAGCTGGGCATGATGGGCTTGTTCAGCAGCTTGGTGAAGGTCTGGCCTTCGAGGTCGCCCTTCTGGCGCTGGCCTTCGAGGCGATGCCCGAGGACCTCGTGGAAGAAGACGGCGGAGGCGCGTCCACTGAGGATGGCCGGGCCGCTGAACGGCTCCGTGATGGGCGCGATGCGCAACTGCTCCAGGTTCTTCGCCATCGCTATGGTCTTTTCGACGAGGGTCTTCTGGTCGGGCAGGCGGCCGAGTTCGTCGCTCTCGAAGGTCTCGATACGGTAGAGCTCCATGCCGTCCGCAGCGCGGGTGCGACCGACGACGACCAGCCGAGCCACATGATTCGGCGTGCTGACGCGAGCGCCATCGCTGGAGACGAAGTAGTCGACTTCGTCCGACGCCTGCAGGTTGACGGTGTTGTAGAAGACGTTGGGGAACTGCTTGAAAAGGCCGGACAGCTCGCGGATACGATTCTGCCACTCGGCTTTGTCTTTCATGAGCGGCGTGCCGGGAACGAATTTGGGGTCGATGGGAACGAGGGCGCTGGTGGCCGTTTCTTTCGAGAAGTCGGCTGAGGTGTCCTCTTCCTTGGCGCGAACCTGCTGCTCAGTCTTGACTTGCAGGAAGCTATCGAGCGCGCGGCCGTAACCGCGATTGGTGGCGAACCAGAGGCTGCGGGCCAGCGCTTCGCGATCGTCCGACAGCGGCAGCCCGACAGTGGTAAGCGCGCTGTTGCGGTGGGTGCCGTGGGTGTTGTCCTCGGCCTCGCTGCCCAGGCGGACCTGCACGTCGGCGGTGCGGCGGCGGGTTTCGGTATCGGCGCTGATGGCACCGAACTGTGCGGACAGGGAGACGCTGTTGGAATCGGAGACGGCGTAGCTCATGAAATAGGGGCGGGGCTGCGGCTGGGCCTTGGGATCGGGCTTCGCGTCGGCCTTGACGTCAACTCTGGCCGGGGGTGGGGTGGGCGAGCCCAGCGAACTCATGGCGCGCGCCAACTCGGCCTCCATCACCTGGAGCAGGATGGAGTCGGGCTTGGACTTGGCTGCGGGCGTTGGCTCCGCTTTGGGCGCGGGCGGACCAGGCAGTCCAGACGCGTGCACGGCCACATTTCCACCAACCAAGAGAGCACCCAGAGAGAGTCCGGCTAACCAGCGCTGTATCAAAGCTTCTACCGCCTGTTCCTTGCAATTTCGCTACACGCCGAGTCTATCCGATGCGCCGCTGTGGAGTTAGACGAGAGCACAGCGGCCCCGGACTCCGCCGCTCGAAAACCGTTTGCGTGTGACGCGCTGCGAGTGCGATAGTTGGGATTCTAGCCGCCCTTCCCCAAGGAGTTTCATGCGCCTCCGTTCGTTCTTGCTGTCTGTGGTCGCGGTCGTGGCGATGGCCGGACTTGCTCCCTCCCCTGCACACGCCGTTGCAACACCGACCGAGGCAGCTGCGATGGCAGCCGCCAATAGCGACCACACTGCCTACACCCTGCCGCCGGACAAACTCGCCAAATCAGTAGGGATTTCGCGGTTTTATGATTCGCTCTACTTCATACGCACAGTGTGGGGTATGGTTGTGCTGTTCCTGATCCTGCAGTTGGGCATCGCGGCCAGGATGAGGGCTATTGCAGTCAACTGGAGCGCGAATCGGTGGGCCCAGGGCTCGGCGTTCATGTTCCAATTTCTGTTGCTGATCACCTTGCTGGGGCTGCCGTTGCGGATGATCGGGCATCAGGCGTCGGTGCGTTACGGGTTCTCAGTCCAGCATTGGCCCAGCTGGTTTGGCGACCAGGCGAAAGATTTCATGCTGCTTTTTGGACTGGGGACGATGTCCGCCATGCTGGTGTTTCTGCTGATGCGCCGGTTTCCGCGCCGCTGGTGGTTATGGCTGTGGCCGCCGACCGTCTTCTTCGGGCTGCTGGGAACATTTCTCCAGCCATTGCTGATCGACCCGCTGTATTCCAAGTTCGAACCGCTGGGCAAAGCAAACCCGGCTCTGGCCGAGCAGATTGAAAAGGTGGCGTCCCACGGCAAGATCGATTTACCGCGGGAGCGGATGTTCCTGATGATCGCTTCGGCCAAGACGACGGGCCTGAATGCGTATGTGACCGGCTTTGGCTCGTCCAAGCGCCTGGTGGTTTGGGATACCCTGCTGGCGAAGGCGACGCCTGATGAGATTTCGCTGATCGCCGGACACGAGATGGGTCATTACGTGCTGGGCCACCTGGTGCGTGGTGTTCTGATCTCCTTCGTCGGCATTTTGTTGGCGTATTTTGTCGGCTTCCACATCTTCCAGTTTCTGCTGAGCCGCTTCGGTACGCGCTGGAAAATTCCGTCACAGGAAAACTGGGCTGCCATCGTCGTGATGTATCTGGCGGTGGTGTTGATCAGCTTCTTCGCCGAGCCGATCGGGAACTCGATCAGCCGCTCGATGGAGCACGACGCGGATGTTTTTGGGCAGGAAGTTGTCCACGGGATCGTCGCAGACCCCCAGACTGCCGGACAGGCGTCGTTCCAGTTGCTGGGCGAAAGCCAGTTCGTCAACCCGAGCCCGTCTGCGCTGGTGGAGTTCTGGACCGGCTCCCACCCGCCGATATGGCTGCGCGCTGCGTTTGCCAAGCACTACGACCCGTGGGCACCAGGAGAGGAACCGAAGTACTTCAAGAAGTAGAATGGTCCGCATGACCGACTGCATCTTTTGCAAGATCGCGAATCACGATATTCCGGTAAAGGTTGTGTTTGAGGACGATCTCTGCCTTGCCTTCCCCGACATCAATCCGCAGGCGCCGACGCATCTTCTCGTCATTCCCAAGCAGCACTTCGCGAACGTCACCCAAGCTGGTGATTCCCTGCTGGGACATGTCCTGAAGGCGGCAGCCGGGATCGCTGAAAAGAGCCTGCCTGGAGGCTTTCGGATCGTCATCAACACAGGCGAAGATGGAGGCCAGACGGTCGACCACCTCCACCTGCATTTGCTGGGTGGACGCGACATGAAGTGGCCGCCGGGATAGACCCAAAGTGACTAACGCGGATAAAAATGGACAAAACGGATAAGAATGGATAGCGCCTATGTTATGGCCTGATCCGTTCCTATCCGTCTTATCCGCGTTAGTCACTTGCGGTTGTCTTACTGGTTGTAGTTCGGCTCTTCGATCTCTTCGATTCCGTAGCGCCGGAGCAGGTTCGGCAGGTTCTGCGAGAACGCCGCGCGGGGCATGACGGTATCGCAGCCGGCTTCGACAGCCTTGGCCTTCAGATCGCCTTGCAGATGCGACAGGAAGCCGACGATCGAGACGGTTTTCTTGAGCTTGGTTTTGAGCTTGGGAATGAGGGTCATCGGCTTGGCGTTGGCGTTGTTCAAATCGAACACGATCAGCCCTGGGCGATCATCTTCAGGCATGTCTACCAGCGCAGCGATCTGCTCCTTGTCGTTCTTGATGAAGGCTACCTTGACGCCCAACTTACGCGCCGTCTCGGAGATCTTTGCGATGAAGAAAAGGTCCTCGATGAAGAAGTAGATCTTCGTCGGGGCATCGGCTGCGATGGGAATCGGCCGCCCCATGGAGTAGTCGATCGGCTGGGAGTCGCCCTGATGGTACGAGCGCGCACGTCCGCCACCACCGTTGCCGTAGGTGTCGATGGTTGCTGCGGGTGAGTCGAACACGTTGCCGTTGGCCGCACGATAACTGTGGTCCATCGGGCCGACGAACCCACGAGCACCGCCACCACTGCGCTGTTTGCCGCCGCCCCCGCCGCCAAAGCCGCCCTTGCGTTTGAATCCGCCGACGCTGTTGCCGGGCTGGTGGGTGTCCGGGCCGCGGAAACCTCCGCCGCCATTGCTGCCGCCGCTGCCATTGCTGGCCGATTGTTGATTGCCCGGGTTCTCGCCGCCGCGGTTACGATCGCGGTCGCGGAACTTCTTCTTCCAGCGCTTGGTGCCGCCGGGAGCCTGGGTACCGTTGTTCTGCTGTCCGCCCTGCTGGCCATTGGCCTGGAAGCTGCGGCCCTGGCCGCCACCCTGGCGTGAGCCCTGGTTCTGTGCGGACTGCGGAGCGGGTTGGGCTTCGCCGCCGGCCTGAACGGTGCCGATCACCTGGCCATCGGGCGCGGCATCGCCTCCGCTTGAGGGAACGCCTGAAGCTGCGGGCGATTCGCTGCTCTTGCTTTTGCGCTTGCGACGCCGGCGACGGCTGCTCTTGGACTGCCCTTGCCCGTGCGGGATGCGCTGTCCGTCTTCATCCAACTCATATCCACCGGAAGCGCCCTGGTGCTCTTCCCCTGTTGCTCGCGGAGCCTGCTGCTCCGGCGCCTCTGTCACACTCTGCTCTGAACTCATGCTTCCGTTTCCTCTTACCTGTCGCCCTGGGTGAGGCGGACATTTAGCGTTCCCCGCAGACGGTCGACAACCACGCCGTGGCGCACCTTGCGAAGGCGCACAGCGGTCGTGTTCTCGGGCATCAGTTGGGACGGTTTCAAGTGCTACCTGTATCCGAAGGTCATTTTGGCCCTGCCGGATCATCTACAACGTCACGTGCTGCTTTTGACGTACTCTGCTTCAAACTTGCCGGGGTCCCGTCTTTGCAACGTTCACCCTAAAAGCCAATCAACTGCATGCGGCTACCCTGCTCTGACTCCGGCGTCCCAAGGTCGAACGCAACTGTGTGACACCGCAAACTATCGGAAAGTCCCTCAAAGCTTCACAGGATTCATTCCATTCCGCCTGGCGGACCCACAGGAACTGTTACTCCGCAAACTGAGTCCAGCCTGTCTCTACCTGATGTCAGCGTCGAATCCTGAAATCTTCAGATCTTTGGATTCGGGGAGTCGTTCCCTTCCGCATGATCACGGCCACGCCGCCAATGTTCATGGGGACTCTTCAATTGGTCAGATCGGTGGGACACGCTAATTCGCCGCACCCAGACCTGACTCAGCTATTAGCGTACGCCGAAACGTTTCCCTGTGCAACCAGTTTTTGAATCTTTGGGTGCTGAACGGATCACGCCTCTCTTGAGGGGGTCTCGGCATTTAGAAGGCGAAGACCACTCCGGCAGCCGGTTGACCGCAGGTTCTGCCGCCCGGGCTGCGGAGCGGTCTGCCGCTTTTGTTGCGAATGGCCAGTCACGGCCTCCGAAAAACCGTCACCGCCTTGCGCGGGTGCCGGGAGCCTCTCACGGCCAGCTGCACCTTCTATGGGTACATACGAGCGGCCACTGCGAGGTCATCTTTTCGTGCGATCAACTCAGATCGTACGGGACCTTGATGAGCAATCTTATTGCCAAACTGGAGCTCGGCGGATTTGACAGAGAATACGGCACATAAGAGTTTCAATAAGCGATCGAACGGCGCGAATCTCCGGAAAGCTGACTTGTGGACACACGAAACTCCCAAAATCAATATGAGTTGCCTCGCGGCAGGCCGACCATCAATCTATTCGCCGGGGGTAGCCCGTTGACTCGCCTCACCCGCGAGCCTATACTTCAGCTACATTCAGGCAGGTTGCCCCGCTTCCGCAAGCTCCTCCCAATTCAACTCCGTTGCGTTTCCGTTTCGGATCATTGACGGGGGCCGGTTCTGGCTTACAGTCGCGTGCTAAGGCGCGTCTCAAGGAGTGGAGTGGCGATTAAGCCTTATTCTCGACCTATTCCGATTTTTGCATTTCGAAGGAGCAAGACAATTCGCATGAACCGCAATCTTACTATCCTGACCGCGCTTGCCGCGGGCCTCGTCCTCGCCCCCTTTGCCGCCGCTCAGGCTCCCGCAGCTGCTGCCGCTCCAGTCGCACCTGTCGCCATGGACGCCAAGATTGCCCTCGTCAACTTCGAGCAGGTTGTCCTCGCCTCCAATGAAGGCCAGGTCGTCACCGCCAACACGCAGAAGAAGTTTGAGCCGCGCAAAAACGAAATCGAGAAGCTGGCCGCGGACGTCGACACGATGAAGAAGGGTCTGACTCCGACCATTGCCGACGATGCCCGCGCCAAACTGCTGCGCGATATCGACGTCAAGGAAAAGCGCCTCAACTCTGAAGCCGAGCAGGCCCAGACCGAGTACAACACCGAGTGGCAGGAAGGTCTGAGCGGCGTCGCTCAGAAGATTGCCGCAACGATGAAGAAGTACGCGCAGGATAGCGGCTTCACGCTCCTGCTCGACGTCTCCAGCCAGCAGTCGAACGTTCTGTGGGCTATTCCCCAGACGGACATCTCGCAGGCTGTGGTTGATCTCTACAACAAGCAGTCCGGAATCGCCGCTCCGCCGCCGCCGTCACCTTCGTCGGCTCCGAAGACGGCAGCTCCCAAGCCAGCGGCTCCTAAGCCGGCAGCTCCCAAGCCAGCTACCCCGCCCACCAAGTAGGAACTGACCCGGCAACAATATCGCGGACCGGACTCTTCGGAGTTCGGTCCGCTTTTTCCTGTCCGGAAAGTTTTTGGGGCTTAGAGCGTGCCGCTCTCCTTGTTTGTCATCCCGCAGGGATCTGCTGTTGTATTGGGCAGCCGAAAGCAAAAGCAGATCCCTAACGGGATGACAAACCAACGGTATAGCGACTTGAAATTCGTTCTAAACAGGCACGATATCGAACGAGTAGCAGATACGGCGCACAACCGACTCGTCGCCACCGTGCGCAAACGTGCGATGGTACGCATGCGACGGGAACATCGTCAGATGGCCGACGCGGGGGCGAACGACTCGGATGCCGAACTCCTGCGCGGCCAGCTCCCCGGCCAGGTTCTCCGGGATGCCGAAGATCAGGCAGCCCTCGGTATTGGTCCCGTTGGCGACGTGGTCCGGAACCTGCACGTAGTACGCGCCGCTGAGCCAGCCGCTGCGATGCATATGCCACATCTCGTGGCCCACGCCATCGACCACCACACACCAGTCGCGAATGATGGCGCGCTGCGGTCGGCTGAGCACGAACGGGTCCGTAGACTCGGCGGGCAGATTTGCCACATAGGCCGTGACCTCGCGCTGAATGAGTTGGCGCATCTGCTGGATCGCAGGGGTGCGCTTCAGGGCCATCTGATCGATGAACCAGGTCTTGTTGACGGTGCCCTGACGGCGTTCATGGCGAAGATCGGGATGGTTCAATATCTCTGCGGCCAGCGCCTGATGAAACGCCTCATGCGTCGGCCAGCCCTCGGGTTGGGGCGGGTCCCGCTCGACGAGGAAGCGGTCGAGCCCTAGGGCGGCGCGCGCCTCGTCCATGCGGCCCAGCTTTGCCAGAGCGATCTGTTGGCCGCTGGCGATGTGGGCGTGCGAGACGCCCTGCGCGGCGACGGCCTGACCGGCTTGCAGCGCGTCTTCCGCGTGGTCGGTCTTGATCTCTAACGCGTTGAGGGCCTTGAAGGCACGCTTGTGGCCGGGGTCGAGAGCCAAGGCCTGATGCAACACCGCCCGCCCCTCGTCGGTGCGGTCCATGCGGATCAGTGCGCGGGCGACGTCGGTCAGTGCAGAGGCTTTCGCGCGAGGGCTTTCGCTCAGCTCGACGCAGCGGCGTGCCGACTCCAGCGCGCCGAGATTGCTCTCCACATCACCGCGGCCCAGTAACGCCGTCGTTAGCAATGAGAGCAGGATTGGGTTGGAGGTCTCGCGCGAACGGATTAGTTCGACCGCTTCAGCGATGGAGGCTTCAGAGTTGAACTTGACCAGCGCCGTGGCGAGGTGCAGGCGGCTGTCCTCGGAATCCGGGGTGCGTCCGCAGGCGGTACGCAGCATGGCGAGCTCTTCAGTCTGCGAGAGCAGATTCGGCGGGCTGATCAGCAGCTCAAACGGCGCATGCTCCACGGTTGCCATAGCGAAAAGCTTAACACCGATCCACTCCGATGGAACGGATAAAGGCGGATAGAGCCGGACCGATGGACCTTGTTCGCCTATCTCAATTCCTTACTCTTCTTCTATCCGTTTTTATCGGTTCAATCGGTGTAAATCGGTGTTGGGTATCTGTCCTACTCTTCCCCAACCTTCAGTACGGCCAGGAAGGCTTCCTGCGGGATGTCGACCTTGCCGATCCGCTTCATGCGCTTCTTGCCTTCCTTCTGCTTGTCGAGCAGCTTGCGCTTGCGGCTGATGTCGCCGCCGTAGCACTTGGCAATGACGTTCTTGCGGATGGCTGTCACGGTTTCGCGAGCGATGACCTTCGAGCCAATCGCGGCTTGAATTGCCACCTCGAACATCTGGCGCGGGATGAGTTCGCGCATTTTCGAGACGAGGGCGCGGCCACGCTGCTGGGCGAAATCCTTGTGGATGATAATCGAGAGCGCGTCGACGGGATCGCCACCGATCAGGATATCCATCTTAACCATCGGCGATGCCCAGCTTCCGGCGAGTGCGTAGTCCAGCGACGCATAGCCGCGCGAGACAGTCTTCAGGCGGTCGTAGAAGTCGAGGACAATCTCGTTGAGCGGGAGTTCGTAGGTAATCAGGACGCGGGTGTCGGAGACGTACTCCATGTTCTTCTGGCGGCCGCGTTTTTCTTCGACCAGCTTCAGGATTCCGCCAACGTACTCTTCGTTGGTGAGAATCTTGGCGATGATGACAGGCTCTTCGATCATCTCGATCTCGGAGGGATCAGGCCAGCGCGAGGGGTTGTCGACCTCGATGTCAGAGCCGTCGGTGAGCGTGATCTTGTAGCGCACGCCGGGGGCCGTGGTGATGAGGTCGAGATCGTACTCGCGTTCCAGGCGCTCCTGAATGATTTCAAGATGGAGCAGCCCGAGGAAGCCGCACCGGAAGCCGAAGCCAAGGGCGACGGAGCTTTCCGGTTCGAAGGAGAACGAGGCATCGTTGAGCCGAAGCTTTTCGAGGGCGTCGCGGAGCATGGCGTGTTCGTGCGAGTCGACCGTGTAGAGTCCCGCGAAGACCATGCTTTTGATGTCTTCGAAGCCGGGAAGAGCTTCGGCGCAGGGGTTGGCGACCTCGGTGATGGTGTCGCCTACCTTGGTGTCAGCGACGTTCTTGATGGTCGCAACGAAGAAGCCGACTTCGCCCGCGGACAGCTCATCGAGCGGCACGGGCTTGGGGGTCATGACGCCCATGGAGTCGATTTCGAACTGCCTCCCGTTCGACATCACCTTGATCTTCATGCCCTTGCGCATGCGCCCGTTGATGACGCGGGCGAGCACGATGACGCCCTTGTAGGGGTCGAACCAGCTATCGAAGATGAGGGCCTGGAGCGGGGCTTCGGGGTCACCTTTGGGAGGCGGCAGCATGTTGACGACGGCTTCGAGGATCTGTTCGACGTTGAGGCCGGTCTTTGCGGACACGCACACAGCATCATCGGCGGGTAGTCCGACTGCCTTCTCGATCATCTCCTTGGTGCGCTCGAT
>JANXWZ010000122.1 GCA_025350865.1 Rhodanobacteraceae bacterium | reverse complement strand
CAGGCGCACCGCCGCGGTCACCGCCGGATCGCCGATCGACACCTTGTGGTGCGCTTCGTATTTCGTGGCAATTCCCCGCAAAATTTCGATCGCTTCGTCCACCGTGGCGGGATCGATGGTCAAATCGGGCAACGCAATCCTCTACATCAACGGGATCGATTCGCTGCTCGGGCAAGGCGCAGCCGGAAGTGGGGTCGGCGATCTGCTCAAGCCAATGCTCGCGCGCGGCGAGGTGCGCTTGCTTGCGTCGACCACACCGGACGGCATGCGCAAGATGGTCCCCACCAACCTCGCCGCGCTCGACGGTTCACCCCTCTTCAGCGACGAAGCCAAACAAGCCTACGCCGCCGAACCCGCTCGCGCCGAAGAACTAATGCAATCCGTACCCCCGCACGACGAGAGCATCGCCGACTTCGTCCTCCGGCACTTCGGCGAGGAGGTCCTCACCAAGGTCGCAGCCCCGCTCCTTAGCGGCGTCTTCGGAGGCGATGTAGCCAAGCTCAGCGTCCGCGCGGTCATGCCTGCCTTCGTGCGCATGGAGCGCCAGCACGGCTCGCTGATCGTCGCCTTGCAGTCCGCCGCAACTCCCGACGCCTGCGAGGACAAGCCAACCATCTTTACCAGCCTCTCCGCCGGCACCGAGGCCTTCATCGACCGCATGAAGTCGGAGCTGCCGCCCCATTCCGTGCGCCTCGACTGCCCCGTCACCGGCCTCTCCCGCACCGCCGGCAAGTGGCTGGTCGAGACCAACGGCCACACCGAGTCCTTCGACGACGTCATCGTCGCCCTGCCCGCCCACGTCGCCGCTCAACTACTTACCCCGCTCTCGCCAAATCTGACCAATCTCCTCACCATGGACGCCAGCTCCGCCGTCATCGCCGCCTTCGCCTTCACCCAGCATTTCGATCTCCCCACCGGCTTCGGTTTCCTCGTCCACGACGGCGAAGATAGTGCCCTCCTCGCCGCCACCTTCGTCGACCAGAAATTTCCCGAGCGCGTTCCACCCGGAGGACGCATCGTCCGCGCCTTCTTCGGCGGTGCCCACGCCCCAACCATCGCCGCGATGCCCGACACCGAAATCGCCGCGCTGGCTCTAGCCGAACTCACAAGAATTCTCGGACCCATCCCCACCCCCTCGTTCCACCTCATCCGCCGCTGGCCACGAAGCCTGCCGCAGTATGAAGTTGGCCACTTGGAACGCGTCGCCGCAATCGAAGCGCTCGTCAGCGAGCAGCCGAATTTCTGGCTCATCGGCAACGGCTATCGCGGCGTCGGTCTGCCCGACCTCATCCGCGATGCGCGCCAGGCTGCCTGCGAGTTGCTCAATCGTTTACCCGATCAAAATATTTCGCAATAAAGTACGGAACCGCAGCGGATGTCCTCGCGTAGAACACCCCAACACAGAGTGTGCGGAACTCCACCCCGCTGGCCGCGTTCGATTCCGGTCTGGCTGCAACCCCCCGCACCGACGAGGTCCCATGCATACCCTTCTGATCGCCGCCGCGGCCATCGCCGCGCTATCGCTCCCGTACGCCTCCGCGCCGACAGCGCAAGGGCAAGCCGCCTGCCGAGGCACCGCCGTCATTGGTACCGTTCGCGACAGCTCGCTCGCCCTGATCCCCGGCGCGAAGGTGTCGCTCGACAACCAGCAGAGCGTTGCCGCCGGATCCGACGGACGGTTCCGCATACCCTGCGTTGCCGACGGTCAGCACAGCCTGTCCGTCTCGGCTGAAGGCTTTGCGGAACGAAACGTCGCTCTCAAAAGCCCCCGCCCGGCGGTCCTCGACATCACCCTGCAAGCCGGTGCAACCGTGCAGGTCGACGTCAACGCCGACGACAACGCCCCCGCCACCACCACCAATGCGAGCGGTGCCACCGCGACCCTCACCGGCGAGCGTCTGCAGGCCTTGGCGGACGACCCCGACGACCTGCAGCGGCAGCTTCAACAGTTGGCCGCCGTCAGTGGCGGCAGCCCCGCCAGCACCACCATCTCCGTCGACGGCTTCCAGGGTGGCAGCGCCCTCCCGCCCAAAAGCTCCATCGCCTACATCAAGGTGAACCCCGACCAATACTCAGCCGAGTACCGCGAACCACCCTTCGATGGAGCCCGCGTCGAGATCTTCACCAAGCCCGGCCAGAAGGTCTACCACGGCGCGCTCTTCACCACGCAGGGCGAGCCGTTTGAGAACGCACGCGACCCCTTCTCCACCAGCAAGGCCGCCATCGGCAAGCAGCGCTACGGCTTTGAGTTCAGCGGCCCCATCCGGGCTAAGGGCAGCGACTTTGCCCTCACGCTCGAACACCGCAGCATCGACAACTTCGCCGTGGTCAGCGCGGTCCTCCCCACCGGCCCTGTATCAGCCAACGTAGCCACCCCGCAGCGGCTGTGGCTCGGCACAGCCCGCGTCGACTGGCAGTTAGGCGCGAAGAACACCTTCATCGTCAGCTATAGCGAGAATCAGAATCACCTGTCCAATCAGGGCGTTGGCGGAAACACGCTCGCCGAGTCCGCTTACGACGTGCAGCGGTATGAGCATATGATGCGGGTCAGCAACATCACCACCGCCAGCGTCCACCTCATGCACGAGGCCCGTCTAAGCTTCCGCTGGAACGGTTTCAACAACACCCCGCTATCCACAGCGCCGCAGGTTCAGGTCTCCGGGGCCTTCACAGGCGGAGGCGCGTCAACCGGCCGCCAGCAACTCCACGAGCTCAACATCGAACTCAACGACGACGCGATCCTCACCACCAAGGCCCACACCCTTAAGTTCGGCACCCAGATGCAGATCTACCAGGACCACCGCCAGATGACCGGCAACTTCAACGGCACCTACACCTTCGTCAACCTCGCCCAGTATCAGGCCAACACGCCGTATTCCTTCACCGGCGTTACCGGCACGCCGCAGGTCGACTTCACGCAGATTCAAAATGCCCTCTTCTTCCAGGATGACTGGAACGCCGGGCATGGATTCCATATCGCTTATGGTCTTCGCTACTACCTGCAGAATCAACCGCTGTCCCTGTCCGCAGTCGACCCCCGCATCGGTATCCTATGGTCCCCCACCAAGAAGGGCACCTGGACCCTGCATGCTCACTACGGCCTGTTTGCCGGTGCCTTCGGTCCGGGCCTGCCTGCCGAGCGGCTTCGCGAGGACGGCGTCAACCGCGTCACCAGTACCATCTACAATCCCGTCTATGGCAATCCGTTCGCTGGTGCTACGCCCATCCACAGCATCCGCACCTACAACCCGAACCTCGCCAATCTCACCTGGGGAGCTCTCAACATCGGGGGCACGCGCACACTTCCCAAAAACTGGAACCTGTCGGCAGACTTCTATTACGGACGATTCTGGAACAATATCCGCACGCTTAACGTGAACGCGCCGCTCAACGGTCTGTCGACCGGGCCACGTCCAGGCGCACCCAATCTGAATGTGCTGGAGTTGCAGAATAGCGGTCAGGGCAAAGTAAGCGCCGAGTTTGCCAGCGTCGAAAACCACAGCTACAAGCGCATCCAGTTCTTGTTCGGCGGCGTCCACGTGGACCTGATCGACGACACCGATAACTCGTCCACCTTTACCCCGCAGAACAGCTACTCCAACGTCGGCGAGTTCGCCCGTCGAACGGGGCAGACAGGCTGGAACCTCTTCGGCAACAGCACCATCACGCTGCCCTGGAAGATGCAGTTCTCCACCGACTTCAACGCCGGAGGCGACTCCCACTACAACATCACCACCGGCTTCGACAACAACGGCGACGGCAACTTCAACGACCGCCCCCAGTACGCCGCTCCTGGAACCCCCGGCGCGATCCAGACCAAGTACGGCCTGCTCGTCGCCTCCGGCGGCACAGGCGTCTTCCCTCGGAACAAAGGCGTGCTGCCGTGGGTCTTCCACGTGGACACCAACCTGCAGCGCAGTTGGAAACTCACCCAGAACGCCAAGGCCGACCACCAACAAACCGTTACCCTCAACATCCGCACATCGAACATTCTGAACCACCTGAATGTCACGAATGTGGGCGGAGTTCTGGGGTCGCCGCTGTTCGGGGTGGCGAATGCGGCGGACAACGGACGCCGCATCGAGGCTGGGGCGCGTTACAGCTTCTAAAGGCAGGAAACCTCGAGCTGTCAGCTTGGAGCTGACAGCTCAGGATTCAAGCCTTACTTACGCTTCCAGCGGACGCCATCTTTAGAGTCTTCGAGCAGAATTCCCTTTTCCAGAAGCTCTTTGCGGATAGCGTCAGCGCGGGCGAAGTTGCGAGACTTCTTGGCGTGGGTGCGCTCGGTTACCAGCGCGTCAATGTCGGCGTCGGTGAACGACAGTGTGGCGAGCAGTTCGGCCGAAGCTTCGTTGATGCGGCCCGATTGCTCGGCCCAGTCGAGCGCACTGCGGGTGATCTCAGCATCGCGATCCTGAAGCACAGCGAAGACGCCGTCGAACCGTTGCAGCACCGCAAGAATCTCGGTCGCATTTTCCGCGCGCAACGCTCCAGCATCGGCGGCCACATTTCCAGCGCGAACCAGATCAAAGATCGCCGCCCGAGCCTCAGCCGTATTCAAGTCATTCGAGAGCGCCGCATCATATCCGGCCAATGCCTTCGCAGTTGCAGCCGCCAGTTCCTCGTTGATCCCGGCGGGAAAGGTTCCCTTCATACGGGCGGCGAAGGTCCGCAGCCGCTCCACCGCGCTGGTGGATTCAGCGAGGCCATCAAAGGTGAAGTTGAGCTGATGCCGGTAGGGGACGCTCATCAGTAGAAAGCGAATCGCGGAAGCGCGGTGGCCCTTCAGCAGGAGGTCACGAAGAGTGTAAAAATTGCCTTCGCTCTTCGACATTTTGCGGCCTTCGACGAGCAGGAAGCGGACGTGCATCCAGTGCAGCGCGAACTGCTTATGGGTAGCCGATTCCGACTGCGCGATCTCGTTCTCGTGATGCGGAAACATCAGGTCTTCGCCACCGGCATGCAGGTCGAAGGTATCACCGAGGTACTTGCTGGCCATCGCGGAGCACTCGATGTGCCACCCCGGCCGTCCCGCCCCCAGCGATGTCTCCCACGAGTGCTCCCGAACTCCATTGGAGTCGTTCTTGACAGCCTTCCAAAGCGCAAAGTCCCGCGCCGCATCCTTCTCGTACTCGTCCACATCAACGCGAGCACCATCTTCGATGCCGTCGAAATCCTTCTTCGAGAGCTTGCCGTAGTCTGGAAACTTGGCGATGCGGAAGTACCAGCTGCCATCCTCAGCCTGATACGCGATGTCCTGATCGCGAAGACGCTCAATAAGCGAGACCATCTCCGGGATGTTATCCGTCGCGTGCGGGACCACTTCGGGCCGCTCCAGCCCGAGCGACTCCATGTCCTCAAAGAATGCGCCTTCAAACCGCTTGCTGTACGCGGCGATATCCATTCCGGCAGCGGATGCGTTGCGGATGATCTTGTCGTCGACGTCGGTAACGTTCATCACGTGGCGAACCGGCATGCCGATCTGCTTGAGGTAGCGGCGCAACGTGTCCACGTGGATGAAGGTGCGGAAGTTGCCGATGTGGCCGTAGTCGTAGACGGTGGGGCCGCAGGCGTACATCCGGAAGGTTGCGCCGTCGGAGGGGGTGAGCGGCTCGACGCGCCCGGTGAGGGTATTGAAGAGTTCCATTGTTGTGTCGATTCTAGCGGATCAGTGGCCTTTAGCCATCGTCGCCTCTGCTGCTACCGTCTTTTCGGCCCACGTTTCGTAGATCAACTGCGGCTTCAGACGTTGCCAGTCGGCTTCGGATAAAACGTCGAGGTTCTCGCGCTGGATGCCGGGGAGTCCGGTGCCGACGGCGTCCAGCCCGCCCTCGCGGTCTTCACGGATGTAGCCGTTGGTGATTGCCCATGGGATATTCTGCTCGGTGATCCATGTAGCGACGTGCGTGGTGGGCATGGTGGCAATCTCGCTGGCCGTCCAATTTGCGAAGTGAATCTGCTCGTTGAGCCATGCGACGCCCGTGCGCTCGACCCATGCGGTTCGATGCGATTTATCCGGATCGACGTGGGTGGTGAAGAGCCTTGCGGTAGGGGCTCCGATCGACTGGAGCAGCTTCCCGGTCTGGTTGCGCATGGCGGCGAACCACTCCGGTTTGCGGTGCGGGATGTCCATGACCGTGTCTTCGGAGCCGTTCTCAACCAGCATTGGACCGCGCTCGGCATTGAGCGCATAGAGCACTGCGCCGCGAGCATGGAAGCTGGAGCCGAGCACCTTGAGCGCGTGCCATGGAGCGGCCTGGCAGGGGAGCAGACCCACATCGAAGCTCTTGCCGCCGTCGGCCTCGTCGTCAAACGTGCCTCCGCCGGAGAGGAGAACGGCATGGATGCGCGTGTCGAGTGCGCCAGCGATCCCTGAGACGAAAGCTCCCATGGAATACCCGACGACCGCGATGCGTTTCGGGTCGACTTCGGGGCGCTGGTCGAGGTAGCTGACGGCCTGCATGAGGTCGACCTGCATCAGGCCGGCGAGACGTCGGCCGGGGTCGTCCTTGTCCACGCCCTCCGGCGCCGGAATGATCTTGTCGTGCGAACTGGCTCGAGATTTGCGGTCGATGTTGCGTTCGCCCTCGCCGATCGGGTCGTAGGTAACGACCTCAGCGCCGGCTTGCGCGAACATCATGCCGGAGTACAAGGCGTACCAGCTGTACTTGTCGCCGCCGTGGCCGTTGACGACCACTATTCCGGGCAGCTTGCCTTTGTGCTTCTCGGGCCGGTACACAATCGCCGGAACCAGCAAACCATCTGCCGTGCGATAGGTGACGCGGTCGGCGATGACACCGGGTGTGGGCGAAAAGGTGGACCAGGTTTTGGGTTCGAGCGCCGGGAGCTTGTCCGGGACGTAGAGGGCGTGGCGGATCTGGGCGCGCCACGCGGAAGACTTGTCGGCGGCGGGTGTTCCAACCAGAGCAAGGAGGAGAATTGTGGCAAGGCCTTGAGGCAGATTCACGTTGCGTCACCGGTGTCTTGAGGTCGAGTTTGTACGATCCAATGTACGCCGCGAGACGCTGGATCGGGCACGTCGGGTACACTGTCCGCACTGACTATGAATGTATATGCGATTGTCCTCGGAATTATTGTCGTCAGCTTGCTGACGGTGTCATTGGCGCGGGTCTCGAAGGTGAAGACGAAGGCGGATTACCTGGTGGCGGGCCGCTCGCTGCCGGTGTATGTGCTGATCTTCACGCTGCTGAGCTCATGGATCGGCTCGGGTTCGCTCCTCGGCGGCGCGGAGAACGCTTACAAGAACGGCTTCTCGGCGCTGTGGCAAAGCGCGGGGGGATGGGCGGGATTGATCCTCATCTACTTCATCGCGCCGCGAGCGAGGAAGTTTGCGCAATTTACGATCCCCGACCTATTAGAAGCTCGTTATAACCAGACGGCGCGCGTGCTTGGAGTGATCGCGGTCCTGTTCACCTACACGGCGATTACGAGTTACCAGTTTATTGGCGGTGGAGATATTTTGCATCTCATCTTCCCCGGTATCTCGTCGGTGATGGGACAGTGGATCATCGCTGCATTTGTGATCGTATTTACTGCAATTGCAGGAATGAGTTCGGTCGCCTA
>JANXWZ010000059.1 GCA_025350865.1 Rhodanobacteraceae bacterium | reverse complement strand
TGCGAAAATCCCCTTGGCACCCAAGGATTGATATCGCCGAGATGGCCGCTTGCCAAAACGTGAAGAGATGCTGCGCTTTCCGCGCTGTTTTGTCGTGATTTCCATCGATGAAGTGGACCGCCGTACAGGCAATCTGCTGGTGAAAGGAGGCTACGGCCTTCGGTCCGCCCATGCAAAAGTCGCCGAGAAATAAAGCACATCATTCGGTTTCACCGAAGCATTCAGGCGCTCCAAGATGGCCGCGTTCATCTCCTGCGTATCCGCGAACAGACGATTGCAGTAGCGAATAATGTTGAAGTGCCCCAGGTGAAAGTCGGAGGTGAACCAAACATCGGCCATCATCAAATTATCTAGCAGGGTTCGGATAGCAGGGTGACGAGCCGCTTTTTAAGACTCCGGCATTTTTGGCCAGATCGGTCCGCAACCAGTTTCCCAAAAATAAGAGTTCTTCGACCAATGAGCGCCGATTTCGACCGCCACGAGTGTATATTCATTTTCGACCGCGCAATTCTATTTGCATTGTTTTTCGACAAAGCAAATAGATTTTCGACCGTGGCGACCAAAAATCATTCCGACCAAATTGTCCCCCGCTACTACCGCTTGCAAATCTAGAGTGGTCCAATCTCTGATTCGTACATCGACGCGATCTTTGCCCATGTGATCCGGGGCGCGGTGTCACCTGTCCGAAAGCGACCTGCTGTGGTCGCAAAGGCGAAGCGTTGAATCGTCGGTAGCGATCAACTCTGTGAGTGAATGACTTGATCGTCGGTCTCGCAGATTATTGCAGATATCTCATTATCTGCCTGCTCGTGTTGGCGGTCATTCCGTCTATCAGGCCAGGGCCTTCGTGGACGGTACTATCCTAACGAGTGAAAAGCATATTTCATCATGAGCAAATACGGAACACGCATGCACTCTCGTAATCAACGGACGTATTACTGCCAAACCGGGCCAATCATACAGCAGTGAGTGCCATCTGCGTCAAGACACAAAATTGCTTTTGGCAAAATAAAAATTTCATACAGTGAAATGTCAACTGTCAAAACACGTGTTTCTTGACAGGCGCGTTTCCCTGGTGGTATGTTTTCGCCTGCCTCGGGTAACAGGGTTTTGCATCCAGGTAAGCGTTTTCTCAGAGTCCACACGAGGCGGAGGCTATTTAGGTGATCCATAAGATTCTCAAGACGCTCGCGGTCGCTATCTTTCTCAGCCTGGGATGTACGACTCAACTTCTGGCGCAGACCTCCGGTTCGGTCGCTGGGCATGTCGTTGATCCAACCCAGGCTTCTGTCCCGGCGGTAACCATCACTTTGAAGAACGTGAACACCGGAACGGACCGTACTACGGTGACTACGGCTGCGGGAGACTACACCTTTACTGAGGTCCCGGTCGGGACCTATACGATCTCCGCCACTCATACGGGCTTCAAGACTACATCCAGCCCGAATGTCGAGGTGCAGGTACAGCAGTCGGTCAGACTCGACTTCAGCCTACAGGTGGGTGCTACTGTGGAGACGGTCGAGGTACAGGCGACCGGCGCGCTGCTGCAGGCGGACAATGCAACGCTCGGTACCGTAATTGACAACGCGACGATCAATGAGCTTCCACTGAATGGCAGGAACTACCTCGGTTTGGTAGCGCTCGCGTCGAATGTAAATACCCTCTCGCCGTCGTCAGGCCAGGCCGGATCCCGCCTCGGTGGTGAGCGCGCGAGTCAGTCCATTGCTGTAGGTGGGCAACGTATCATGTTCGATTACTACACGCTGGACGGCGTGAACAATACGGATCCGGACTTCAACACATATATCGGTTTGCCCTCGGTGGACGGCATCCAGGAGTTCAAGGTTCAGACGGGTGTGTACTCGGCAGAGTACGGCCACGAGGCTTCGCAGATCAACGTCGTAAGCAAGACCGGCACGAACAGGTATCACGGGAGTGTGTACGAGTTCATCCGGAACAACGTTGCCGACGCAAGACAGTATTACTTCCCCTACAACCCTACACCTCCGACGAAATTCCCATTCAAGTGGAACGACTTCGGCTTCGAGCTGGACGGGCCGATCAGGATTCCGAAGCTTTTTGACGGACGAGACAAGCTCTTTTTCATGGTCGACGACGAGTGGAGGCATATACGCTCCAACGGTCAGGGCAGTGCGGTTGTGCCGACGGCGGCCATAGCGGGAGGAAACTTCCAGGGCTTTACCACGGCCGCCGGTGTTCCGGTGACGATCTACGATCCCGCAACCGGAGATGCGCAAGGCCTGGGTCGGACGCCATTCCCAAACAATACGATTCCTGCGAACAGAATCAGTCCTATTTCAACCGCTCTGCTGAAGTATCTTGGAACCTCTGCATCTCCCTTCTATGTGGGAGGTAAGGTGACCAATAACTATGCGTTCGCCACCAACGCCCCCCAGGATCGACAGAGCTTGACCGTCCGGGCAGATTATTTTCAGTCGCCGCGATCCCAATGGGCATTTCGCTACGGTGCCGGCAACGAAAACCTCCTGTCAACCGGCCTGCTGGGAGCGGGCAGCAAGACCATTACGAACTACTACCAATACATGGGTTCCAACACCTTGACGTTTTCGCCTCATCTCGTCAACGAGGCGCGGTTCGGCTATACCCACTTCTTCAATTCAACCGGGCTGCTGCAGGCATTCACCAATGATGTAGTCACCCCTCTTGGCATCCCTGGTCTCACTGGCGGGGCTTCGTCAACCTGGGGTATTCCGGCTATGTCGTTCAGTTCCGGGCCCGCGGGTTCCAGCATTTGGAGCGGCTTCGGAGATCTCGGCGGAGATGGCCCATATGTCGTCACCGATCCTACCTCGCAGATCGTCGACAACGTTTCCTATGTTCGGGGTAAGCATTCCGTTCGACTTGGCTTCGAGTACAACCGCCAAACGTTCAATCAGTTAGGCAATCAGTTTTCGCGTGGGCAGTTCAGTTCCGCAGCCAATGCCACGAGTCTGAACACAAAGTTCATCAATCCAACAACAAATTTGCCAGACTATGCCTTGACGGGCGGCGACTCGCTAGCCGACTTTCTTCTTGGAAATCTTGCCCAGTCAACGGTCGCAGTGGCAGTGGCTAATGCGAACTATGTGCGCAACGTCGAAGCGGGTTACGTCGACGACACGTACAAGTTGAATCCCAAGCTGACAGTGTCTGCGGGGCTCAGGTACGAACTGACTCCGCCTTGGAATGACACCTTTGGCAACAATTTCAATGTGGCCATTCCGCAAACTCCTTCTCACTACGGTACTAGTTCCGAGATCCCGGCAAATCTGTGGCCTTACTACGTGCGCCAGGGCAATTGTTCGCCGGCCAATGTCTACGATGGCCTAGCTATCCGCTGGACAGCCAGCACTCTAGGCAATGGGCCAGCGCCTGTGTGCAGCAATGGGACGTTACCGAATGGCCCACTCCTCAAGACGCAGTACGGGAACCTTGCACCACGCCTGGGGATCTCGTACTCGCCGAATCCCACCCTGGTGATTCGCACCGGATATGGCATCTTCTATAACCAGGACATTGGCAATGCATATTTCGACATGGCACGAAATATTGCCGGACGTGTGTCTGCGAACAACTCGAACGGTGTAAAGCCGTATGGCAACTCCAGCCTGACCTGGGCCAACGCGGCGCCGGGCGGTACCGGAGCCGTCTCAAACCTCCCTGCCTCCACTACGGCGTTCTCAAACGCGATCAGCCATAAAACCACTGCAAGCCAGCAGTTTCTGTTGAACATTCAGCAGCAGGTAGGAAAAAACTGGTCGTTTGAGGCCGGTTATCAGGGAGCCGTAACACGTCACCTTTATGGGTTCAGAAATGTGAACATCGCCACGCCTTATGGCTACATTGGAAACGGTGCCTTCACTTCGGTGGCTTCACGAACTCCCTTTCCGAACATGGGAGGTATTCAGTATGTCCATGACGAAGGCTCCGGCAATTACCACGCAGTCAGTGTGAAGGCTAACCGCCGTTTCAGTAGTGGCTTCAACGTAATTGCGTCATACACGTTCAGCAAGTCGCTCGACGACACCAGCGGTGTCAGGAGTCAAGGCAATGACCAGTTGTTTGCACAGGACAACAGATGCATCGCATGCGATTACGGCCCATCCGCGTTCGATGTCAGAAATCGGATTGTAGGTTCGGTTCTGTATCAATTGCCGATTGGACCTGGCAAATTGGTGCGGGTGGAGAGCAAGGTTCTCAACGCGGTCGTTGGCGGCTGGCAGATTGGGGCAGTGTTCACCCATCAAACTGGTGCCATTGCGACTCCGCAGCTTGGAATTGACAACACACAAATCCAGGGTGCGGGAGGAAACTTTGATCGTCCCAACGCCACGGGCATCAGCCCTTATCTGAGTGGAAGCGCAAGATCGCTGAACACCTGGGTCAACAAGGCAGCGTACGTCTCAGCGCCAGGTGGCTTCTTCGGCAATGTATCTCGTGGAAGTTTTACAGGCCCGGGATTTACCAATATGGATGCGTCCCTGCACAAGTCTTTCAAGATGCCCTACAGCGAGAAACATGAGTTGTCGATCCGCTTCGAGGCATTCAACGCTCTCAATCACCCGAACTGGAATACGCCGAATATCAACTTCAGTTCTGCAACCTTCGGCCGGATCAGTGGGACAGGCTCGATGCGCCAACTGCAGCTCGCAGCAAAGTACCAGTTTTAGCCATGCGGCGGCTCCTATATCATTGGGTCGCCCCCACTTACTTCTACACGGCTTCCATGCCACAGCAGGGGACTGACTGGCGAACGTCATGCAGTGGTGCGTAGTACTGTGGAGAACATGTATGCCGGTTGAGCGTGCGACCAAGATTCGCTTCTACTTGACGTTTTGGCTATTCATTATCAGCAGCGTCGCCTTTCTAGATCGAACGAACATCTCGATTGCTGGCCTTCAGATCAGCAAAGAATACGGGATGGGCAACCAACAACTGGGCTGGGTCTTCAGTGCCTTTTTGATTGGCTATGCGATCTTTCAGGTGCCGGCCGGTTGGCTTGCAGCCCGTTATGGTCCGCGTCGAATACTGGCAATCAGTCTCGTCTGGTGGGGTGCTGCGACCGCACTAACAACGATGCTGCCAACCGGGATCGGTCATGCAGTCGTGCTCCTGGTAGTCATCCGCTTCGCGCTGGGCGCGGGTGAGGCTGTCATGTATCCCTCCGCCAACCAGTATGTTGCGCGGTGGATTCCTGCCGGAGAGCGTGGACTGATCAACGGGCTGATCTTTGCCGGGGTCGGGGCAGGGAGTGGATTGACACCACCGCTGCTCACCTGGCTGATCCTTCAGCATGGATGGCGCTCCGCTTTCTGGTTCAGCGCCATAGTCGGAGTGATCGCTGGCGGTGTCTGGTGGCTTATCGCGCGAGATACTCCGGAGCAGCATCCTCGCGTGTCCTCCGCTGAATTGCGTTTGATTCGGCGGGAAACAGATGAAGCCGAGAAGGCAAAGAGGGAAGCAGGGATTGAGCCGACTCGCAAAGGCGTACCCTGGAAAGCAATTCTCCATCGCCGAGATCTTCCAGCACTGATGATTGCCTACTTCGGCTTTTGCTATATTGCGTGGATCTACTTCAGCTGGTTCTTCCTCTACATGTCACAAGTTCGCGGCTTCGACCTTAAGTCGAGCGCGCGATACACGATGCTCCCGTTCCTTTCGATCACAGTATTCTGCTTTGTGGGCGGGATTTTGAGCGACCGTCTGACGCGCCGTCATGGTTTGCGCATTGGACGCTGCGCCATTGCCTCGGTTGCATCCGTCCTGACAGCGGCGTTTCTGGTTCTGGGGTCACAGGTTCATAGTCCACAACTGGCAGGCTTCATCCTTGCCGGAGGCGCGGGTGCGCTGTACCTTTCGCAAAGCTCCTACTGGTCGGTGTCGAACGACATCGCCGGAAATAGCTCCGGCGTATTTTCGAGCATCGTTAATATGGGTGGACAGATTGGTGGTGCGATCACCGCGTCTCTCACTCCGTGGATTGCGCAGCGGTTTGGTTGGACTACTTCGTTTGGATCCGCTGCCGCTTTGGCAATCGTCGCAGCTATCTGCTGGGCCATGGTACATCCTGAGCGCCCGCTCGATGCCTGATGTCTGGTGTGGATTTCATAACGATTTGTAGATTGAGGTATGCTGCGCAAGAGGATGAGATCGATGCGAACGAAATCAAAGTCGGCTCCCGTTGGAGTGATCACAAAGGTTCTGACGATTCTTGAATTGCTGGATCGTGCCCCCCACGGACTTCAGCTGCGGGATCTTGCCGAGAAGACAGGCCTGAATAAGAGTACGGTCCACCGCTTTGCCACCCATTTAGAAGCGGAAGCTTATCTTTTCCGCGATCAGAGTGGCACCTATACACTTGGCCCAAAGCTGAGCCAGATGGGCGGGGGTAGCAGCTTTCAGGCGACACTTTGCAATATCTGCCGCCCAACAGTCGAGCGTCTTTGGAAGGCCACGGAAGAGACCATCAACCTGGCAGTGCTTGACGGGTCGGATGTCCTCTATATCGACGTGCTTGAGACCGCGCATACCTTTCGGCTTGTCTCCACAGTCGGCATGCGGAGGCCCTTTCATTGCACATCGCTGGGCAAGGCCATCGTCGCAAGCATCGACGATGAGCAGATGAAAGAGAAGCTGTTTGCCAACATCCAATTCGGCGAAGCCCGCACACCTAAAAGCATCACCAGCCTGAGCCGGCTGAAACGAGATCTGCTCAACATCAGAGAACGCGGCTTCGCACTCGATGAAGGCGAAGCTGTTACAGGGATTCGATGTCTGGGCGCGGCAATCCTTGGAGCCGATGGAAAACCGGTTGCAGCTCTCAGTATCTCCGGCCCAATGGTTCGGGTAACGAAGGATCGCCTGCCACTGTTTGCAACGGAACTTCGCAAGGCAGTGCGAGAGATCTCTGCCCGGCTGGGTCGCCACGTTCCGAAGACAGTTGAGGCAGCGCAAAAACGCACCGCAGAATCAACCAAGCGGAGGGGCGGTGCAAGGCTTGCAGTGAAGTAAAAATTCACGGCGACCCACTCCGCTTCAACTAGTCCACTATTGCAATGCTCCGAAGTTGCGGGAGAGATATTCGCCCACTCGGTTTGCGGTCGCGTCGTCTCCCTGTGCCCCTCGTGCGCGCATATCTTGTATCAAATCGTGCCAGCCTTTTGGCGACCGCCGTGCTACCAGGGCAGTGCTGACACCATGACACTGGCCGCACATGGTGACGAACTCTTGTTTCCCGTCCCCATCGGGCAAAGTCGGTTGTCCGCCAGCAAGAACTACGGGAGGCTGTACTGTTGGTGGTACTTGCCCGCCTCCCGGACCACGCAGTTGCGGCATCTCGGTTGGCGCAAACCTGGCCAGATCAGTCGGAACGTCGCCGGCCTTTGAGAGAGCGTAGGCAATCAAGACCTGATGGTAGCTCGCAAAGTGGCCCGGCACCTGCACGGTTCCGGGGCCGCCAGACGCAATCGCCACATACTCCCGGCCACTCTTGCCACGATAGACAACCGGGGTTGCCATCGCAGGTGACGGCAACTGTGTGCTCCACACTTCTTTTCCGGTGGCGGCATCAAATGCGCGGAACTTCGAATCGACCGTCGCTCCGATAAAGATCAGGCCACCCGCAGTTGCTACCGACCCACCCAAAGTGGTTGTGCCGGAGGTCTTGCCGCGTTCGCCGTAGACGTCGGCTGAGCCCAATGGCGAGCGCCACATGATCTCACCGGAGTTCGCACTGACGGCCACCAACTCACCCCAGGGCGGATTGATACATGGCCAGCCCTTGTCGTCGCTGAAGGCGTTGTAGGCGCCTTCCAGCTTGTAGCCACCTGCACCGTCTGCAACCATCCGGCTTGTGGTGGGACGATTCGATACATTCACAAAGAAGTAACCGCGACGTGGATCGGTGGAGACGCCGCCCCAGTTGCCGCCGCCAGAGGTCCCTGGCATGAAGACCGTTGTGCCCTTGATGCTGACGGGCGTATACGGGCCGGCATTGTGCATTTCAAGCTTGTCCCATTGTGCGAGGCAAAAGTCGTGCGCCTCTGGAGTGATGGTGGTGAGATCATCGCGACTGATCGATGTGCGCACGAGCGGGGCCGGCTTCAGGGGGAAGGGTTGGGTGATAGAAGACTGCTCGCCTGGAACGTCGCTCTTAGCTACCGGCCGTTCCTCGGCCCCGAAGACCGGCTTTCCGGTCCGCCTGTCGAGAATGAAGGCAAGGCCGGATTTTGGGATCTCCACCAGTGCGGGGATCACCTTTCCATCACGATGAATGTCGATCAGGCTGGGCGCAGCTGCAGCGTCGAGATCGTTGATGTCGTGATGGGTCATCTGATAGGACCACTTCATCTTCCCCGTGCTTGCATCAAGCGCCACGATCGAATTGGCATAGTCATTGTTGCCCGGCCGATCGATGCCATTGAAGCTGTCGTCCGGATTTCCAATCGGAATGAAGGCAAGCCCCGTGGTCGCATCTACTGTGATCCCGGCCCATGCGCTGGGGCCAGCGCGGTCGACCCAACCATCGGGTCCCCAGGAACCTGCATTGGGTTCTCCCGGCTGGGGTACAGTGTGGAACCTCCAGACCTGCTTGCCGGTAAGAATGTCGAAAGCTCGCGGATCTCCGCTCGGTCCTTTGCTGCCGAACTCCTGTGTCGAGGGAGCGACGATAGCCAGGTCTTTATATATTCCCGCTGGCGAGTTGATCGCATACTGTGCGTTCGGATATTTGTCGGCGACATCGTCTCTCAGATTCACCATGCCCTTGTTGCCGAACGCGTCTACGGGTTGGCCGGTTGTGGCGTCCAAAGCATACATTCGATCTGCCACGGTATAGATGATGCGCGGTCCAAAACCGGCTTTGCCGGGCCAGTAAGCGACCCCGCGATCGCGGCCAGGCCGGCTCATCCCGGACGGCGCGAATTTCCAAACCTGCACACCCGTTTCCGGGTCAATCGCGGCGGCTCCTCCGGGAACAGAAAGGTACATGATGCCGCCCACAACCAACGGACTGACCTGCCAACCCCGACCTTCAACGCCTGTATCGTAAACCCACACGGGCTTGAGATTATTGACATTCCTGGGAGTGATTTGAGTCAGGGGAGAATACCGGGTATGGCCGGGATCAACGTCCCCGACGATCCCTGAGTTTGTCGCTGGCTGGTTACGGGTGTCAAGTGTCGATGAAGCGATTGCTTTCAGTCG
>JANXWZ010000058.1 GCA_025350865.1 Rhodanobacteraceae bacterium | reverse complement strand
GCGCGCCGAACCAGTTTTGATAGCGCATTGGCTGCTCGCCTATGTTGCCATGATCGAGCGCGATCTTTCGCGCCTTGCCGACGCCCGCAAACGCACGAACCTCTGCCCACTTGGGTCAGGTGCAATAGCCGGCGCAACCCTCGCTCTCGACCGCAGCATCGCCGCACGCGAACTTGGCTTCGATGGCCCGACACCCAACAGCATGGACGCCACCAGCGACCGCGACTTCATGCTGGACTTCACGCAGGCGCTCTCGACGCTTGGCATCCACATCTCGCGCTTCGCCGAAGAGATTACGCTGCACGCTACGGCTGAGTTCGGCTTCATCGATCTTCCTGAGGCCTTCTCAACCGGCTCCAGCGCCATGCCGCAGAAGAAGAATCCCGACCTGACCGAACTGATTCGCGGCAAGTCAGCGCGGCTTGTCGGCGCGGCTACTACGCTCGCCGTCCTCGTCAAAGGCCTGCCGCTTGCCTATAACAAAGACCTGCAAGAAGGCCAGGAACCGGTCTTCGACGCGGCCGACACCGTCACCGGAATGTTGAGCGTTCTGCCAGCCTTCACACGCTCGCTGCGCTTCCGCTACGATCGCATGAAGACCGCCGCGACGACCGGCTACCTGAACGCGATGGCCGCCGCGACCTACCTCTCCAACAGGGGAGTTCCCTTCCGCAAGGCGCACGAGATCATCGGCAACGCGGTCCGACTCGGCCTTGAGACCGGACGCGAGCTGAACGATATCAAGCTCGACGAGCTGCAGCAGTTGTCAGAGGTATTCGCGGACGATTTCTACGCTGCCATCGGCCTCGAAGCTACGTTAGACTGTCACGATGTCATCGGCGGGACGGCTCGCCACCGCGTCGCTGAGGCGCTTGCGTCGGCGCGTGTTCGGCTCGCATCCAACTCATAGGAAAACAAACGTGATGTCCACCTTCAGCCCCGTCATACCGATCAGCGATTCGACGTCCACCACGTCGTCGCGACCGCGTGTCGGCGGGGCGTGCGTGCGGCAGGCGAAGCTACAGGACGCGGTCCACATCTTTGAGCTGGTCAACTCGCTTTCGGGCGACGGAACACTACTGCGGCGCAGCTACTCGGAGATCTGCGAGAACGTTCGCGACTTCGTCATCGCGGAGTCTGAGGCTGGCGTCTTCCTCGGTTGCGGCGCGCTCCATCTCTACGGCCCGCACCTTGCGGAGGTCCGTTCGATTGTCGTAAAGCCGGAAGCCAAGGGTCAGGGCGCGGGCGGCAAACTGCTGCGTGCGCTGCTGGAAGAGGCGGAGGCGCAGGGCGTTGTCAGCGTGTGCCTCTTCACGCGCATAGCGGACTTTTTCTTCCACTTCGGCTTCCGCATCGCCGACCGCACGACTCTCCCCGACAAGATCTACAAGGACTGCCAGACGTGCCCTCGGCTCTACGCATGCGATGAAGTAGCGATGGTGCGTGGACCGCTGCCGAAGATTGCCGTGCTGGGGCCGACGAAGTTTCCGCAACAGGAGTTGGTCAAGCTGCAGACGTCCGTGGTACCCCTTCAGACAAAGGCTTAACGCAAAGTTGGCGAAGAAAGGCGGCAAGTTTCGCGACGGAATCCGTGTCGTGACTTCCCGCACTTCACCGCGCTCTTTGCGTTAAGTTTTACCAGGCGTGGTAGAAGCCATCATGCTCGGCAAGACGAACCTCAGTCTCGAACAGGTCGCTCAAAGCAGCCGCTGTAAGCAACTCTTCTCTCGCTCCGTCCGCAACGATCCTTCCATCCCGCATCAGCAGCACGCGTTTCATTGCCGGAATAATGTCGGCGATGTGATGCGTAATATGCAGAATTGTGGTTCCCCGTTCGGCCAGCACCATCAGCAGTTCACGGAGATCGCGCTGCGCCGAAAGATCCAGCGCGTTGGAAGGCTCATCCAGCAACAGACATCCTGAAGACGCGACCAATGCTCTGCCGATGAGAATGCGCCGTTGCTGACCGGCAGACATCTCCCCAAAAACTCTATGCCGCAATGAAGCCGCATCGATCTGTTCCATCACGGTCTCGACGCGGGAGTGCATCTCATCCGTCACTTCGAGATTTGGCCACAAGGTCGAGCTGGAAAAGAAGCCGGTCATCACGGCTTCGTAGCCTGTGATCTTGAGCATCGGCCTGCCGGGAATCTCGTTCTGAACGACTCCGAGCCGCTTCTTCAGTTCAGTCAGATCCCAGCGTTCCCGGTCGAAGATCCGCAAGCGCATATCATCGCCCGCCAGCGGATAGAGCTCGCAACTGATGGTCTTCAACAGCGTCGATTTCCCGCATCCGTTCGGCCCCAGCAGAGCGATCTGCTCGCCGATTCCAGCCGACAGATTGATGTCGTGCAGCACATGCTGGTTGCCACGCATCACGTTCACATTGCGGAGATCGAGGAACGACTCGCTCATTGATCCTCAGGCCAGGCAAGCGGATTGCGCAGCTTGCGCTCCAGAATCTTCTCGTCGGGATCGAAGTTCGGAATTACCTTTACCCACGCCTCATCCGCATTGTAGGCATCCTCCGGAATCAGCCCGATCAATTCGCCTTCGACGATGCGGGTGTTGTGCTCCCTCGCGACGCGCTCAACATTGGCGAAGACGCTCGGCATCGGGGTCAGCCGGAAGTCGGTGATGTTCATACTGACTTGCGGCCGGGCATTTGCGATCAAACCCAGCGCTTTAACACCCTGCATTCCACCCGATGAAGCACGGACTTCGCGAGCGATCGCGCGAGCGTGCGAGATGTCCGCGCCAGGAGCGAGGTACACGTTGTAGGCGATCAGGAACGACCGCGCACCCACGGCGGATGCACCGGCAGTGGAATGGAGCTCTGGGCCGCCAACATCCGGCCGTCGCGATGAATCCTTCAATACAGCCTCGCGCAAACCCTCGAATTGCCCTCGGCGGACGTCTTCCAACTGAACGCGATCCGGACGCAGCGCAGCGCCGCCGTAGAAGTACACCGGGATTCCGAAGCGTCGCCAAAGCTGCAATCCGGCTTGCCGCGCGAGGATCGCAACCTCCATCGGGGTGATCCCCGAGACCGGGACAAACGGCACAACGTCGGCCGCCCCGATGCGGGGATGAACGCCAGTCTGTTGCGTCAGGTCAATTAGTTGGGCGGCTTTACCAACCGCTCGAATGGCAGCTTCCACAACAGGGCCGGGGTCGCCCGCGATAGTGATCACTGAGCGATGATGGTCGCGATCCAACGAATAATCGAGCAGATGAACGCCGTCCACGCGCATGGCGTTGACGATCTGCCGCACAACATCCGGATCGACTCCCTCGGAGAAGTTGGGCACGCACTCGAGGATGCGGGGCGAGCTCATAAGTTTGACTGTCTTGCTACTTCCACCAGGTGTACCCAACGGATGCCTGGATGCTGGCATTCACGCCCGGATTGCGATCGCCCAGCGACGCCGACGATATGTGGATGCCGTTTACGCTGAACTCGATGGACCGATTGTGACGCGTGAAGTAATGCGCGCCAACTCCGACCTGCGGCGAGAAGTTCCAAACACTTGCATCGCCGTTCGGACCGTTGGTTTGGAGGTTGACGGTGGGGTCGCCGTAGGAGGGATATTTGTGGTTCGTCCAGATCACGCCTCCGGCACCTTGAAACCAGGGCGTAATCTTGCCGTGGGTGGCAAAGTTCCAACGCAGGATGATCGGCGTAACACTCGCCCCGATAAATGTTCCACCGACGGTGTAGGGCGCGGAACAGGTGATGATTGCGCCGGGCTGTGCGCACTTCACGCGCTGGAATTTTGGCGTGAAGGACTGCCAGTACGGGAAGACTTCGACTGCGTACTCGAAGTTGCCGCGCAGTGGGCCGGGAAGGAAGTTTCCTGTCAACACCTTGCCGACGTGAGCTCCGGCCATTAGGAAGTGGAAGCCGTCGCGCTGGTCTGTAAAGCCGTTCCCGCCCTGCAGAATCGCACCTACCTCAAACGGTTGGCGCGACGAGGCAGAGTCCAATGGATTCGCCGGGCCTTGCTGGCACGAGACCGCTCCAAACGACGCGGCGACCGCGATACTCAAGACGATGCGTTTGATCCCCACTAGCCGGCCATCTGCGCTTCGTCGAAGTCGAAGTTGCTATAGACATTCTGCGTGTCGTCCAGGTCTTCGATCGTTTCGAGCAACCGCATCATCGCATTCGCCTGTGGGCCTTCCAGCTTGGTGTAGGTGCTTGCAATCTTGGTGACTTCAGCCGATTCGGTCTTGATCTTCGCAGCCTTAAGAGCGTCGGTGACAGCTTCAAAGTCCTTCGGGTCGCAGAGAATTTCCCAGTGCGTCCCTTCGTCGTTCAGGTCTTCGGCACCCGATTCCAGCACGATCTCCATCAGCTTGTCTTCGTCGGCAGAATCCTTGTCGATGGAAATGACGCCCTTCTTGGTGAACATCCACGACACCGCGCCATCCGCGCCAAGGTTGCCGCCATTCTTCGAGAAGGCGTGGCGCACTTCGCTCACCGCACGATTCTTGTTATCCGTAAGCACTTCGATGATGATGGCGACGCCGCCCGGGCCGTAGCCCTCGTAGGTGAGTTCCTCGTAGGAGAGGCCTTCGAGTTCACCCGTTCCGCGCTGGATCGCCCGCTTGATGTTGTCTGCGGGCATGTTCTCGGCCTTGGCTGCGAGGATCGCCGTGCGCAGGCGCGGATTGCCGTCGGGGTCGCCTCCGCCGGACTTGGCGGCGATGGTGATTTCCTTGATCAGGCGGGTGAAGATCTTGCCGCGCTTGGCGTCTGTGGCGCCTTTCTTGTGCTTAATTGTTGCCCATTTACTATGGCCGGACATCGGTATACCTCAGGGAAAGATCGTGCGCAAACGTGCTGCGCGAACCTTCGGATTTTAGCAGGAGTGGTGCAATTGCTGCTTGCCAGATCTTACCGCAATCATGCTCGCCAGCCTACACGTGCGGGCCGATCGTTCGGTTCAGCAATGCGGCGAAGGCATGCCACACAGGAGTCATTCCGATGGGGACCGCGAACGCGACTCCCGCAAACGTAAGCGGCGCTGCCCACATCGTGGAGCGATGAACGCGACGAATGGTGAAGAGTTCGAAAGCTACCAGAAGCAGAAGCAAGATGCTGATACCAGTGACAGCTCCTGCGGCGGGTGGTAGTCCGATACGTGCCCAGGGAAAGCGTCCAAAGGCTGCGCCAACCAGCCCGATCGTGGCTATGAGGATGAGCCGCTTATGAGCATCTGGTCTCCGCCGTGCACGCCATGAAGCATAGATAATGAACGCGAAGACAACAATCCCGATCAGCGGTATAGCGAGCGAAACGGAGGGATCAAGCGGCCCAAGTTCCACGCCGCGGTGCAGAGCGTCGATGGCGGCGATGATGCCCAGCACCACCATGACGGGCGGAAGGCAAAACGCGATGGTCCCGAGGGTGCGATGCCAGAGAACCCGCCGGGCAGAGATCAGCGTCGCCTGCACGACGAACAGCAGCATCCACAGGGTAAAGGCGGCTCCGTGGATGTGGATAATGGGACTTGGCAGCGGAGCGTGGATCAGCCCGGCTTGAAAGTAGGTCGGCGAAAATCCAATGAAGACACAGGCACACATCAGGATTGACATCGCAATGTAGAACGCTCGCTCTACCGATCGATTGACTGGTCGATACGTGGTTCGCTGATTACCGTGAGGTAACATAACCGCGTCGCTTGCCATAACGCCTCCATGATTGACGTGCTAGTGGAATGCGTGAAAGATATCACGGGATCAGGGCAATTTCCATAGGTATTTGTCTGCCGGCCGGCAGACGAAGCGTCTACCGGGGGCCGCGGTCGCCGTGATACCGTGGAGCCATCGAGTATGTGCAGATGTGACTGTAAGCCGAGATGGGTACAAGCGGCGTCGATCCTGTTCTCTTTGGTGACAGCAGCGGCAGTCGCCCAGCAGGGTGCGGCCCCGGTGGTTCAACCCGGCGCCCCGGGCATGCCCAGCAAGAGGCTCCCCGCATCCACCACCGCGGTGCGGTCAAAGGCTACGCCTGGCGACGTCTCGTTTATGCAGGGAATGATCATGCACCACTCTCAGGCGGTGGAGATGACGGCGCTGATCGCTCCGCACACGGAAAACCGCCAAGTGAGGTCGCTGGGAGCGCGGATCAGCGCTTCGCAGACTGACGAAATGAACTTTATGAAGCGTTGGCTCGTAGTACGCGGGGAAGCAGTGTCGATGTCCATGCCCGGCATGCCGGATATGGACATGTCCGGCAAGCCGATGCAGGCCATGCCGGGAATGTTGACTGGCGCGCAGATGCAGGCGCTGCGGCAGGCCAAAGGCGCGGAGTTCGACCGGTTCTTCCTGACCGGGATGATTCAGCACCACAATGGGGCTCTTACGATGGTGAAGCAGTTGTTCGACACACGGGGTGCGGGTCAGGATGCCGACCTGTTCCAGTTTGCGACCGATGCAGACAACTCGCAGCGCGCAGAGATCACAATTATGCAGAGAATGTTGGAGGAGAAACGATGAACCGTGCACGCACTTCCGCTTTCCGTTTGGCTGGCGCGACCTTCGCCGCAACCCTGTTGTTTTCCGGTGCGTCTCTGGCGTTTGCGCAGGAGGGAAACCCCTTCGGCCTGCAGGCCGCCCCCCCGCTTCCAGCCGGCATGACCGGTTCGGCGACGAACGACCCGCGCGTGGGTTTGAAGCCCGGCATGTATGACGCAGGCGAAGCAGCGATGGGCATGGAGCATCTTGCGCTCATCAAGAAGCCCGACGCCTTTTCGCTTCCCTCCAACGATCCCGACGATCCAAAGGTCCTCAAAGCATTGGCCTCACTCGGCATTCCTGCCGGAGCCATGCCCAAGTCGATGTCGCTGGTGCTGGCAGGTCTGGCCTATGCGAACTCCGACTTTGCCTTCCAGGGCAACCACCTGTTTCAAGGCAACTTCTATGGGGTCAACTTTTACGACATCGCGAACCCGGCGAAGCCTTCGCTGATTACGTCACTGGTTTGTCCTGGCGGGCAGGGCGATGTCTCGGTCTATAAGAATCTGCTCTTCATGTCGGTCGAAATGACCAACGGACGTCTGGATTGCGGCACGCAGTCGTTTCCTCCGAATCCGCCTCCCGCCGCTGGCCATGAACACGATCCGCAACTCCCCGCCGCCAGCCCGGACCGTTTCCGTGGTGTCCGCATCTTCGACATCACGGACATCAGGAATCCGAAGCAGGTAGCGGCTGTCCAGACCTGCCGCGGCTCACACACGCATACGCTGGTCGTCGATCCCAACGACAAGGACAATGTCTACCTCTACGTCTCGGGCACGTCGTTTGTGCGCCAGTCCGAGGAACTTGCCGGCTGCTCCGGCGGCGCTCCCGATAAGGACGCCGACACCGCGCTCTTCCGGATCGACGTCATCAAGGTCCCCGTCGCAACACCGTCTAAAGCAGCTGTAGTCGCGACTCCGCGCGTCTTCGTCGATGCCCGGACCGGTGCTCTGAACGGCCTCAACAATGGCGGCAGCCACGATTCCGCCAAAGCTGCGGACACGAACCAGTGCCACGACATTACGGTCTACTCGGCCATCGGTTTGGCGGCCGGAGCCTGCTCGGGTAATGGCATTCTGCTCGATATCAAGGATCCGGTTCACCCCAAGCGCGTGGATGCCGTCAATGATCCCAACTACTCTTACTGGCACTCCGCCTCGTTCTCGAACGATGGTTCGAAGGTGGTGTTTACCGACGAGTGGGGCGGCGGTCTCGGTGCTCGTTGCCGCGCGACTGACCCCAACAAGTGGGGCGCGGATGCGATCTTCTCGTTGAAGGATCAGAAGCTGTCGCTACAGAGCTATTACAAGATGCCCGCCGCACAGTCGGACTCAGAGAACTGCGTCGCACACAACGGCTCGCTGGTGCCTGTTCCGGGCCGCGATATCGAGGTGCAGGCGTGGTATCAAGGCGGTATTTCGGTCATGGACTTTACCGACGCGGCTCATCCCTATGAGATCGCCTACTACGACCGCGGACCCATCGATGCCAAGACCGTCGTGCTGGGCGGCGACTGGTCGGCGTACTGGTACAACGGCTATATCTACGGGTCGGAGATTGCACGCGGGCTCGACGTCTTGAAGCTCGTGCCAAGCAAGTTCCTGACGCAGAACGAGCTGGACGCAGCCAATCTGGTGAAGGTCAACGAACTGAACGTGCAGACACAGCAGAAGATCGTCTGGCCGTCCAACCTGATCGTCGCGAAGGCGTACCTCGACCAGTTAACGCGCTCCAACGCGCTGCCGGCCGACAAGCTTGCTGCCCTGACCGCCGCCGTCTACAAGGCGCAGAAATCGCATCTGGCCAAGAAAGACGGGGCCGCGTTGAAGGGTATGGCAGCCTCTGTCGAGTCTGCCGCAGCGAGTGCAAAGGACGCAGCTGACGCCAACCGTCTCCACGAATTGGCAAAGATTATGGAGGCTCCAATCGCATAAATTCGCGCTCTGCGGAATCTTCTGTTTTCCACAGATTAATCGTTTATTTGCACTTGCATGCACAGATTGCCGAAGCCTAACTTGCTCTCAGTTGGTGATCAGGCAAGAAGTCGGAAACGCAGTTCAAGTCTGAAAGACGATGCAGTTTCGAAGGAACCGGGAAGGAAATGGGTCGGCGAGTCCGGCACATCGAGAACCAGGCAGAGAGCGTTAGGCATCCAGATTCAGGCAGGAATGTGCGGTACCCGATTCGGCGCGAAAACTCATCCACGGCATAGCCGAGGGTGCCAAGTTCGAGTCAGAGCGGGGAGTCATCATCGGATCGGTCGAGGAAGCAGGATTCGGGGATACCCGAGGACGCTGAGACGGCAGGAACGCGGAAGTGGATTCGGGGTCGCCCGAAAAAGCGGAAGCGGGGCATCTGAAAGGCGCATACGCGGGGAAACTCGCAGCGGCACCGGGAGGATGGACGAGACGAGCGATAGACCGAGGACCATGCAAGTTCACTTCATCGAAATGCCAGAGGCGACGGCCTCTGGCATTTCGATTTAAGCCGGAATCTCGGGAGCGAATAAGTCTTTGATCGTTTCGCGGCGACGGATCAGGCGGTGCCTATCGCCTCCAACCAGAACCTCCGCCGGACGCACTCGCGTGTTGTAGTTGGAGCTCAGCGACATGCCGTATGCCCCCGCGTCCAAAATTGCCAGCAAGTCGCCGGGCCGAGTGGGTGCCAGGTCGCGGTCGCGAGCGAAGAAGTCGCCCGATTCGCACACCGGTCCAACGACGTCGACGGGCTTGCCCGCCGCACCACTTGAAGGCTGTCGAACGGGCAAGATCTCATGATGCGCTTGATATAGCGCCGGACGGATCAGGTCGTTCATCGCGGCGTCGGCAATCACGAAAGTCTTGTCGCCATTCTTTTTGACAGTGAGCACCGACATCAGCAAGGCACCGGCCTGCGCCACAAGAAAGCGGCCCGGTTCGAGAAGCAAGTGCATGCCGAGACTCTCCGTGGCCCCAATCACCTGCTTGGCATAACTTGCGACGGCGGCGGCAGGATCGAAGTCCGCAGCGGTGTACTCGATCCCAAGGCCGCCACCAGCGTCGATGTGAGTCAGTTGAATGCCATCTTTACGAAGCTGCTGTACCAGATCGGTCACCCGCGCCAAGGCTGCGCCAAATGGGTCTACGGCACGAATCTGTGAGCCGATGTGGACGCTGACGCCGGTCGGAACTAGCCACTTCGACTTGGCCGCCTTGCGGTACAAGCCACGTGCCTGGTTGATGTCGATCCCGAACTTGTGCGCGCTCAGGCCAGTGGAGATATAGGGGTGAGTCTCAGCGAAAACATCCGGGTTGACCCGCAGAGAAAAACGCGCCCGTTGGCCGAGCACTTCGGCTCGACTCGCAATCAGGTCGAGCTCCGCCGGCGACTCAACATTGAATAGCAGTATCCCCGCCTTTAGCGCGGCGTCGATCTCTTCGATTTGCTTCCCTACCCCGGCAAATACTGTGTTCCTTGCCGACCCCTTGGCGACCTTCATCACCCGGGCAAGCTCGCCTCCGGAGACGATGTCGAAGCCTGAACCGTGCTGTGCCAGCAGCCTAATGATAGCCAGCGCGGAGTTCGATTTGAGGGCGTAGCAGATCGTGTGCGGGACGGCCGCGAAGGCATCCTGAAACAGCCGGAGGCGGCTCAGAATGTGTTGTTCCGAGTAGACGTACAGCGGGGTTCCGTAGGCTTCGGCAAGTGCCGCCAGAGGCACGGCGTCGCAGCAAAGCTGGCGCTTGTGATACGCGAAGGGGCGAGGGGTCGGGGCGGATTTATTCGCGGGCTGCGGCTTCTTGGGCGGAATCGAACTATCCTCGGCAACTAGATGGTTGGCATCTTCGATGATGCCACATCCATCCCTCCGAACGGCTCGATTCGCTCGAAGCTGCCTATCAGTGCGCGGGACGGATGGTGACCGAGCGCGTCGCAGGCGGCAGCGCAAACGATGCGCTCGGCAGCATTCTCCAGGCCAACAGATAGATTGGAATAAGGGCGCCCGTTGTGATGCAGGCCGCGATCGCCATTGCCATGCGGACGTGGTAAACATCCCATCCGTAGTGGATTCCGATACCCGCGCAAACTCCGCCGAGCATCCGTGTGCGCAGCGGACGAACGATTCGGAAGGCAACCGGCGGTAGATCGTTCGAGACGATGAGTGAACTGCAAAAGGTACATGCGATTGATGTCGGGGCGGATTCGTTTCCGCAGCTTGAGCAAAACATTGTGCGACCTCCAGAAAGGCAGCCAGTGTGCCATCTGTTTCGCAACATTGTCTTTACGTCGGATAGGGCAGAGATATGACAGGTTGGATTGTTGTTTGCGGTTACTGGTTTGTGCAGGTAACTAGACAATTCCTCTGCGACGATGATGCGTCTACGGTGATCGTCGTCTGTTTACTCGTAGTCGTCGAGTGCCTCAAATATCTCGGCCAGTGCGAGAACGACGGGCGTTTGGGGGATTGGCAAGGTGCCCTCCCTGTGCTCGAACATCGTAGCTCCAGAGCAGACGGTTACACTGCGAAGTTCGGGATCGAGTATCCACACCTCCAGCACGCCCATCTCGAGATAGTCCCGGACGCGCTCCCGGGTCTTCCGAACCGTATCGTCCGGCGAGAGAATTTCGATGCACAGTAGTGGCGCGTGGAGCACAATCTGCTCGCTCGGCGCGGTCCTTGCCCTGACGCATACATCGGGTACACGAAAGCGAGTCGCTTTCACTTGTACACGCAGTTCGGTATTGGCGCGCACATACTGCCTGTTGTCGGATGCCATCAGCATCAGAATTAACCGGGTCTGCAAATCGCTGTGGTCCTGTTCGCCCAAGTTTCTCTCCTGCACCTCGCCGTCGACATAGTCGCAATCCGGACGATAGGAACTCTTGAGGTATTCGGCAATCGGAATCACGGTACTGGTCGCCATCGATGGCACCTCTGGGACAATTATGCTCCTGCCGGGGGAGAGAGCCAATACCATTCCGCGTGAGACGATAATGGTGTTATGACCATGGATGGATTTGCAATTGCAATTATGGCGGCGGGCAAGGGTACGCGGCTGAAGTCGAAGAGGCCGAAGGTACTGCACGAAATCGGTGGGCAGGCGCTGCTAAAGCACGTGATCGCCGCAGCCCGGACCTTGGTTGAGGCCCACAATATCTATTGCATTGTCGGCCACGAAGCAGACCGGGTGAGAGCCGCCGTCGCTCCCACGGGCGTCAAGTTCGTGATGCAGGAAGAACAGCGCGGCACCGGCCACGCGCTCCAGATGGTGAAGGCCTACTTTGCCCTGTGCGGCGATCCGCTACCCCAGAATCTGTTGGTCCTCAGCGGTGATGTCCCATTGATCCGGCCAGAGACGATTCGAACCATCTGCGAGCTGCACATCGCGGAAGCGGCCGCGATGACCATTCTCACTGCCGTTCCGGAGAATCCGACCGGTTATGGCCGAGTCCTCCGCACGGGAACTGGCGTTGGGGTCTCGGCGATCGTCGAGCAGAAGTCTCTCAAGCCCGAACATGGCGATGCGCCGGAGATCAACTCGGGAATCTACTGCTTCCGCACCGAAGCCCTCTTCGCCAAGCTTGACCTGCTCTCCACAGACAACGCTCACGGCGAGTACTACCTCACCGACGTGGCCGCGCTCCTGGTTGCGGATGGTGATCGCGTGGTCGCGGTGAAGGCAGACAGCGTCGACGAAGTGCTGGGCGCCAACACCATCGCCGAGATGATGCACCTCGACGAGGCGATGCGGGCTGCTACCGCCCGCAAGCTGATGGCACAGGGCGTGACGATCTTTCGCCCGGATACCTGCGTCATCGACGCCGCAGTAACGGTCGGTGCGGATTCGGTGATCGAACCCTACGTCCAGCTCCTCGGCCAGACAAAAGTCGGAACCGAATGCCGCATCCGCTCGTATGCAGTGGTGCAGGATTCCCTGCTGGGAGACGGCGTATTGGTCCGAAACGGTTGCATCCTCGATGGCGCGCAGGTCTCGGACGGCGCAATCCTTGGGCCGTACGCGCATCTGCGGCCAAAGAGCCGCATCGGTGAGGGTGCCCATGTGGGCAACTTCGTCGAGACCAAGAATGTGACCATGGGCAAGGGATCGAAGGCCAACCACCTGAATTATCTGGGCGATGCAGAGATCGGAGCCGGGGTGAACATCGGTGCAGGCGCGATTACGTGCAACTACGATGGCGTCGCCAAGCACCTCACACGCATCGGCGACGGGGCCTTTGTGGGTTCGGATTCGACTCTCGTAGCCCCAGTCAGCATCGGTGCCGGAGCGTATGTCGCCGCCGGCTCAAGCATCACCGAGAACGTTCCAGACGGAGCACTGGCCCTGGGACGCTCGCGTCAAATCATGAAAGAGGGCTGGGTACAGGCAAGAAAGGCCGCGCGGGAGGCTGCGAAAGGTTGAGCAATCCATGACGCATTGGAGGTGCCCGCCGATAAACCGGTTGGGGTGCCGATATGCCGCAGGAGAGAATTTTAGTCGTAGATGATGAGGCGGCGGTGCGCGGAATCGTCGCAGCATTGCTGGAACGGAGCGGATATTTCGCAATCGCAGCGGGCGGCGCAGTCCAAGCGTTGATGCATCTGGAACAGGACGCGGGCTATGATCTGGTCCTGTCAGACGTCATGATGCCCGAGGTGGATGGACTAACGCTGCTGGATCGCATTTGCGTTGATTACCCGGGGACTCCGGTTGTGATGTTCACCGCCATTCATGATATTCATGTTGCAACAAACGCATTTCGCCGCGGCGCAATCGACTACCTGCTGAAGCCGTTTGAACGGAATCAGTTATTGAACGTGGTTACACGCGCCGTCGAACACGGCAAGCTACAGAAGCAGAATCGAACTTACCGGCAGAATCTGGAAGAGATTGTGTCTGCCAGGACGGGACGACTGAGGGCCACGATGCAGGATCTCGAACGCAGCTACGACATTACGCTGGAGGCCATGGGCGACGCGCTCGATTTGCGCGACGCCGAGACGGAAGGCCATTCCAAGCGCGTGACGGGGTATGCCATCGCGCTCGGCCGGGAGATGGGTCTGAACGCCGACGAGCTGAAGGTGATCGCCCGCGGCGCGTTCCTGCATGACATCGGCAAGATTTCGACCCCGGACGAAGTTCTTTTGAAACCCGGCAAGCTGGACGCACGAGAGACGGAAATCATGCGCGAACATTGCGAGCGCGGATACGAAATGGTGCGCAAGATTCCGTTCCTCCGCGAGGCCAGCGAGATCGTCTTTTCGCACCAGGAGAGCTATGACGGCACCGGCTACCCGCGCGGTCTGGTCGGCGAGGAGATTCCGCTGGGGGCACGCATCTTCGCCATCGCCGATACGTTGGATGCGATCACGTCGGACCGGCCTTATCGCAAAGGACGCACTTTCGCCGAGGCGCGGACGGAGATTGAGCGCTGCTCGGGGCATCAGTTCGACCCCGTAATCGTTGCCGTGTTTCTTCGCGTTCCCCTGGAACGGTGGACCGATTTGCGCGACGAGATTACGAGAATGTCGCCGGCAGCCGTTTCCTCCACCCTGTGTCGGCCGGCGGTTGCGCTTCAAGCCGCTGGGGACTAGCATCGCCCCATGAAAGCTCTCACTCCAACCGAAATGGCGGAATTTCTCTCCAGCCAACCTCTGTGGTGTCTGGCCGACGGCAAACTGGTTCGCGAGTGGCGGTTCAAGGATTTCGTTGCGGCGATGGAGTTCGTCAACAGGATTGCGACGATTGCCGAGGACGAGTGCCACCATCCTGATATCGATATCCGGTATAACCGTGTTCGCCTTGGGCTCGTTACGCACGATGCGGGCGGAGTGACCGAACGGGATGCACGTCTGGCGGCGCGGTTCAGCTCTGAATTTCCGGCGTGACAACCTTTCACCTAAGTGCATGACTCTAATGAAGTGAGTAGCGAGTTTGTATGGCAGTTGGAAAAAAGATATGGTTTTCGCGAAACTTTTTTAGTGAAAAAGGGTATATCCAGTTAGTGGAGATATGAATTGAAGTAGATTTTTCTCTCCGGAAGTGTTACGGTACTATTCATACGAGTGAGAGCGAACCACTCGGACAAGTTTTCGGCAGTGAGTTTTCCCGCCGACGTAAGTTGCGTCACTGGCCTCCCGGCATGGACAAAATACCGTCCATGCCGCCTTTTTTTGCCATTTTCAGAGTGAGGGTCAGAGATGCTCGGTCGGTTAGGCGCGTGGGTGGACGGGCACGGGCGAACGACATTCGGGATTTTGGTCGCGTTTTATCTGGCGTTGGTTCTGGCACAGGCCACGCTGAAACTCGTCTGGGCCGATGAACTGATTACTTTCTACATCTCTCGCCAATCTGGGCTTACGGGGATCTGGAACGCCCTGAAGGCGGGTGCGGACCCAAATCCTCCGCTCATGCACGTGCTGGTGAAGGGTTCGACAGCGATCCTCGGCGGTAACGCACTGGGAATGCGCCTGCCGGCAATTCTCTGTGTGTTAACGGCAATCACCGCCATGTGGTGGATGTTGCGACGCTGGGTTCGACCCGTCTTCGCGCTCGTCGGCGTGCTGGCCTTCATGGCGACACGCGGATTTGACTATGCCTACGACGCTCGTTCCTACGCGCCAATGATGGGCTTCGCCATGGCGAGCCTCGCGCTTTGGATGTGGTCCGGCGACCTGGCTGGATGGCGACGACACGCTGCTCTGGCAGGTATGGCATTGGCTCTCGCGTTGGGAATCTCATCAAACTACTACTGCGTCCTGGCGTTCTTCCCGATTGCGTTGGGGGAGATTGTTGCGAGGCGCTGGAGGCCAGGCGTTTGGATTGCGATGGCCGTCGCTTCCCTGCCGCTATTCGCTTATCTGCCGCTGATCCGGCACAACATTACGGAGTTCAGCCCCCATGCCTGGAATCGGCCGCAGGCATCGATGATCGCGATGAGCTATCTGGAGTTGGTGGAGGGGATCTTCTGGCCGGTCCTTGGCTTGGCGATCTGGGCCTGGTGGCGGAGACGAAAAACGCATGTCGAGCCGACCGCAGTTCCACCGACTAAGCCTGAGATGGCAGCGCTCATCATTCTGCTGGCTTATCCATTCCTCGGCTTTGCAATCGCTGTGGCTGGCGCCGGAATGATCTCGCCCCGGTGCGTGGCCCCGGTCTGCTGCGGGATCGGGTTGGCCGCAGGTTTGCTTGGACAGCGTTTGATTCGCGATTCTGCGAAGACGGGGATGACGCTGGCGTTGACCCTAGCTTTTTGGGTGTCTGCGCGTGAGCGGGTCTGCGCAAATATCCTCCTACAGCAGAGGCAGGCTTTCCTTATGCTTACAACCGCGACATCGGAAGCTGGCCCGGGGTTGATTCTGGTCGGCGACTCGTCGTTTGTTTTGCCGCTCTATTTTTACTCTGGAGACGAGGTTCGCCGCAGAATCTTCTTTCCGATCGATTTGGATGCGATACATCAAATCGAAGCGGACGACTCCGGCGAGCAAAACCTGTGGGCAGGCCGAGATCGGGTGTTTCCGTTCAAGATAGCCCAGTTACGCCCCGGAGCAACTTTGCAGCAAGGTGATGTATTGGTCGCTCGTCCAGATGGATGGCTAGCGCGAGCCGTCGGAGGTAGCAGCGCGGACCCCGACGAAATCCAGTTGCGGTCCGCCTCACCGAGTGGCGATTGGTACCGTGTTGGCGGAGTCTTTACGCCTATGGCACATCAGGAGACTCGTATTCTGATTGCGAGGACTACGCGATCAAAATTCTAGCGTCCTGAGCTAGATCTGGAATGACGGCGGATACTCCCGCAGACTATGATTACTGTATGAAGAAGCTCATCGGTTGCTTGGCTCTTGGTTTGGTCGCGCTGGCGGCGTCGGCGCAGTGGACGAATCCTGCCGCGGATATTCCCGCCTACAACATCGGCTCTCCCACGAAGACATTGCCGGCGATTATGAGCGGGCCACAGCTGAGCGGACCATACTTCGCTCAGTCCTACCAAAAGACTGTGTATCAGATGGCCGCGAAGATCCCGGCGGTGCTGCACCAGCAGCCTTGTTACTGCCGCTGCGATCGCGAGATGGGCCACAACAGTCTTCATTCTTGCTTCGAGGGCACCCATGGTGCCGCCTGCTCGACGTGCATGAAGGAAGCTGTGTACACGTATCAGGAGACAAAAAAGGGGCGGACTCCTTCGCAGATTCGCGCGGCCATCGAGCGCGGCGAGTGGATGAAGATCGATCTGGACAAAGCCGCACTATAGCCAGATAAGCAGGAGAGCGGCATGGGTTGGTTAGGTTGGGCGCTTCTCTCGGCTGTCTTCGCTGCGGCGACGGCAATTCTCGCTAAAATCGGAATTCAGGGGATCGATTCGAACCTCGCTACGGCGATTCGGACGTCAGTCATTCTGGTCTTTACGTGGGCTATTGCGATCGGCATGAACCAGCACCACGGCATTGGAGAGATCAGCCGACGCAGCTGGATCTTTCTTGTTCTTAGCGGGATAGCGACGGGACTCTCCTGGCTCTGCTACTTCCGCGCTCTCCAGTTAGGGCCAGCGTCCAGTGTCGCGCCAATCGATAAACTCAGTGTTGTCATCGTCATCATCGCTGCCTGGCTGGTCCTCGGGGAAAGCATGACGCCCCTCAAGGTATTGGGCGGCGGTCTGATCGCGGCTGGGGCCGTGGTACTGGCGTTGGCTTAGGCCTGTCCGCTCCTTGACCGGAAGCGTTCTTTAGTGGAATCTCGTTGTATCCCTGCCAGCATTTGAAGGAGAGTCATGCACCGTCTACGAAGCCTCAGTCTTCTGTTTTTGCTCATGTTTGCCGTGGCTGCGTTGGCCCAAAAACGCCCCCTCAACGCAAAAGACTTCGACTCCTGGAAGTCCATCTCAGGGCAGGCTCTCTCGCATGACGGCCACTACCTCGCCTACGGTCTGTTCCCGCAGGAAGGGGACGGCGAGGTCATCGTCCGCGACCTGACCACTGGCAAAGAGTTCCACGAGAAAGGCGGACAGCTTCCGCCGCCGCCCGCCCCCGACGAGGGTGCGGATGGTCCAGCGCCGCCGCGAAACATCAAGCTGATCTTCAGCGGCGATTCGAAGACGCTTGTCTTCCTTGCCTACGCCAGGCAGTCCGCCGTCGAAGCCGCCAAAAAAGACAAGAAATCTCCCGCCCATGAAGAGTTGGTCGTCATCGACCTTACGACTGGAAAGGCGATGCGAACCGCAGACGTGAAGAGCTTCGAGATCCCCGAAAAGGGCGACGGCTTCGTCGCCTACCAAAAATATGGTGCGACACCCGCTCCGACTGCATCCCCGACGGCTACGGGTGACGACCAAGAGGACGGCCAGGCTCGCGGCGCGGCCCGTGGAGCCGGTGTGGCGGCTGACTTCGGCTCTGCCCTGCTGCTCCGCAAGATCGCCGACGGCTCTGAGCGCGAGTTCGCCGATGTCCTCGAGTATCAGCTCGGCAAGGATGGCAAGACCCTCGCTTATTCCGTCGCCTCAGCCAAGACCGAAACGGACGGCGTCTTTGCAGTCGGAACCACAGGCGGCGACGCCAGGCCGCTCTTCAGCGGGAAAGGCAAGTACCAGCACCTCGCATGGGATGACAAGAACGCGGAACTCGCGTTCATCGGAAACCCCAGCGCGACAGCCGACGACAAGAAAGCCCCCTTCAAACTCTACCTCTGGAAATCAGGTGAAGCCAAGGCGTCTGAAATCGTGACGGTTGATTCCCCCGGGTTCCGCAAGGGTTTCGTCGTCAACGACCACGCGACACTGACGTTCTCGAAGGACGGCACACGCCTTTTCTTCGGCGCCGCGCCCACTCCGCCGCCAGCCCATGCAACAGCCATCGACGAGGACAAACCGTCGTTCGACGAATGGAACTACAAGGACGACTACATTCCTCCAGCGCAGAAGGTCCGCGCCACAGCAGAACTCAATCGCTCCTTCCGCGCCGTCTATCTCATCGGCCCGAAGAAGCTGGTGCAGCTTGCTGACGACTCCATGGCCGACCTCACACCCAACGAATCGGCTCGCTACGGGATTGGCTCGAATGATAAAGAATATCGCCCCATGCTCGACTACTCCGGCGAGCGCGTCGCGGACTACTTCCTCGTCGACATGGAGACGGGGGCGCGGACGTCGCTCGCAAAGAAGCTCGAAGGCACCATGCGTTGGTCCGGCGACGGGAAGTACGCCCTCAATTTCGACGGCAAAGATTGGTACTCGACCGCGCTGCCCGGCGGCACGAAGGTGAACCTGACCGCAAAGCTGCCCGTGAAGTTCTTCAACGAGGAGAACGACACGCCCTCCACTCCGCCCGCCTATGGCATTGGCGGCTGGACCAAGGACGACAAGTACGTCCTACTCTACGACCACTTCGACATCTGGCAGATTGCCCCGGACGGCAGCTCTGCGACAAATCTTACGGCTGGCTTAGGCCGCAAGGAGCACTTGGAACTGCGGTACATCAAGCTCGACGCCGAAGAGAAGACCATCGACCCGGCGAAGTCCATCATGCTCCGTGCAGAGAATGTAGACACCCGTGACAGCGGCTACTACACCACGAAGATCAACGCCAAGGAAGCCCCGAAGAAGCTGCTGATGGTCGCAAAAGATGTCGGCACCCCGATCAAGGCGAAGGACGCTGATGTCTATCTGCTGACCGAGCAGAGCTATACCCAATTCCCTGACCTGCTGGTCACGGACGCCAGCTTCTCCAACCTCAAGAAGGTCAGCGATGCGAATCCACAACAGGCCAGCCTGCTCTGGGGCACGGATGAGATGGTCAGCTTCGAGAACGTTGACGGCGTGCCGCTGCAGGGCATCCTCTACAAGCCGGAGAACTTCGACGCGCACAAGAAGTATCCGATGATCGTCTACCTCTACGAGAAGCTCTCGCAGACCATCAACCACTTCATCGAGCCGAAGCCGATGGACTCGATCAACATCAGCTACTACGTCTCGAACGGCTACCTCGTCTTTACGCCGGACATCGTCTACCAGACCGGGTATCCGGGCCAGAGCGCGCTGAAGTGCGTGATGGCCGGAGTGAATGCGATCACGGCGAAGGGCTTCGTCGATGAGAAGAACATCGGCATCCAGGGCCACAGCTGGGGCGGCTACCAGATCGCTTACATGGTGACGCAGACCAATCGCTTCAAGGCAGCGGAAGACGGGGCGCCGGTCGTCAACATGATCTCCGCCTACGACGGCATCCGCTGGGGACCGGGACGTCCGCGCCAGTTCCAGTACGAGCACACCCAGAGCCGCATCGGCGGCACGCCATGGGAGTATCCCCTGCGCTTTATCGAGAACTCCCCGATCTTCATGGCCGACAAGATCCAGACGCCGCTGCTGATCGTCCACAACGACGCCGACGACGCCGTGCCGTGGTACCAGGGGATCGAGTTCTTCCTCGCGCTGCGCCGGCTCGGCAAGGAGGCCTACATGTTCACCTACAACGGCGAGCCGCACCACCTCCGCCGTCGTCCGAACCAGAAGGACTACGCGACGCGCATGGCGCAGTTCTTCGACTACGAGTTGAAGGCTGGCCCGAAGCCAAAATGGATGGACGAGGGGGTTCCGTATCTGCATACGGCTGAGCAGGCCGATGCGGGGAATTAACCAACGAGTTATACTAAGTACAGTTCTTTGAGTGTCCAACGCAATGTTGGTGCCAGCTCCAATAATGGGGGCGTCACGGCTTCGACGGGATTGCTTGTGGCAGAGAGGCATGCCGGGGTGGGTACACCCGTAATCGCGCCCAAAACTATAAGTGCCGAACCTCAGTTCGCTCTTGCTGCTTAATTAATTAAGTGGCCGATCGCTCCAGCTTCGCCTACGGGCTGGTACCGATCGTCGCACAGTAGGCTGGTCCCAACTGCTCCGCCTGAGCGGAAGGGATGAGATCGATCAGGCTGGTCGGTGACGCGTCTTCGCCCGTTCTAAGCGGCACTGACGAGACAAAGATGAACCTGGGAAAAGCATGAAAGCTCTCTGTTAGAAGTTTTTTCGGACGTGGGTTCGACTCCCACCGCCTCCACCAATTATCAATTCCTTAGAATGAGCCACCTTCGCGGGTGGCTTTTACTTTTGTGTCAAAAACGTGTTCATTGTGGTTGACCTGCCCCCGGAAAATGTCTCGTGGCGAACTGTGTAGTCGCGATGAGGAGATTGTCAGGGAGAAGTTGACGCGTCGGCGGTATTCGTTGGATTAGAAGCATGAGGCGGTTCATTTGGTTAGGTCAGAAGGTGGCTGCGGCTGCGAAGCTCTTGGCGATCGGAGAACAGACGATGGCGAACTGGGTGATGGCCAAGAAGGCTGGGCAGTTGGGCGCGTCAAGAGCGAGCCGGTACGCGCGGTGGGGATGGAGAGCAACCGTCTGTGGGCGGAACTGGCGCGCGTTACGATGGAGCCGGAAATCCCCCACCGCACGGACGAGGACTTTTCCTTGGGGCCCGTCATCAGAACGAGACGGGCTTGTTGGTGGAGGTTCGCGCGGTATACGCCACGGCGCAGGGGTTATCTGTGCCGCTTCATCGCAAATCACCCCACCCAATCAGGCTGTGGACGCAGGCTGTGCAGAGTCTCCTTAGGACAGGCTGGTCAAACCTACTCCACCCCATTCAGCCAGACGCGCATCGAAATTTTCTCGAAACAGGCTTTCTTCAAGCGTGTTTTCGCATCACAAGAGAAAGATTTGTTTTAAACTCTCGACCACCGGGCCTATATGCGATACCCACAAGGCAACACCAGACACAGTCTTAAGCTTGCAACGCTACTTCCTTCGATCATTTTGATCTTTGCCTCCCCGGTATTTGCTTCGGTTTCGATCAGCAGTCCGCAGTCGGGGTCAACCGTAAGTTCCCCTGTGAGCTATGTTGCAACGGCGAGTGCCAACTCTTGTGCGAGCGGCGTTTCGGCCATGGGAATCTATCTGAACAACTCCCTTGTCTATCAGGTGAATGGCGGATCGATCAACACAGCGCTGACACTGAATCCGGGCTCCTATTACGCGGTGATCCAGGAGTGGGACAACTGCGGCGGAGCAAGCTCCACGCCGGTGAGCATCACGGTGCCTGGCGCGGGCAGCACGCAGAACGGCGTCACGGTCACATCCCCGGCCAACAACAGCACCGTGAGCTCGCCAGTTGCCTTCACGGCGACGGCTGGCAGCACTACCTGCGCTAGCGGTGTCGCGGCGATGGGCATTTACGCCAATCAAAACCTCGTATATCAGGTGAATGGTTCTTCGATCAACACTCAGTTGAATCTGAAGCCGGGCCTGTATGCGACCGTCGTGCAGGAGTGGGACAACTGTGGCGGCTCACTTTCCACGCCTGTAAATATCACTATCCCGGGCGGAAGCACTCAGAATGGCGTGACAGTGACTTCGCCGGCAAATAACAGTACGGTAGGCTCGCCCGTTACCTACTCTGCTACTGCCGGCAGCACCTCCTGCTTCGGCGGAATCGCTGCCATGGGGATATATGTGAACGGGACGCTCGCTTACAAAGTGAACGGAGCCGCGATCAACACACAACTTCCGCTCAACCCCGGTTTGTACGCCACCGTTGTGCAGGAGTGGGATTACTGCGGCGGCTCAATGTCCACGCCCGTAAACATAACGATTCCGGGCGGAAGCACTCAGAATGGCGTTACCGTGAGCTCGCCGGCGAATAACAGTACCGTCGGTTCCCCAGTTCCCTTCTCTGCCAATGCCGGAAGCACTTCGTGCTTTGGCGGCATCGCGGCGATGGGAATCTACGTGAACGGAACTTTGACGTACAAGACAAATGGCGCGTCAATCAATACCCAACTTCCGCTGAACCCTGGCATGTATGCCACGGTGGTACAGGCCTGGGACAACTGCGGCGGGGCGCTCTCGACGCCGGTAAACATCACAATACCTGGTGGTAGTACCCAAAATGGTGTGACGGTCACTTCGCCGGCTAACAACAGTACTGTCGGTTCGCCTGTAACTTTCTCTGCCACCGCCGGAAGCACCTCATGCTTTGGTGGGATCGCGGCCATGGGAATTTACGCCAACGGGTCGCTGGCCTATAAGACCAACGGCTCGTCGATCAATACGCAGGTCACATTGAGTCCCGCATCGTACGGCGGTGTGGTCGTCGCCTGGGACAATTGCGGTGGAGCGCTTTCCACTCCGGTGAGCTTCGTGGTTCCTAGCCCAATCCCACCAGTGGTGAGCCTGACAGCTACGTCGTCGACCATCACCTCCGGCAGCTCATCGAAGCTGACGGCGACGGCGGCAAATGCGTCGCAGGTTTCTGTTACCGGCAGCGATGGTTCAAGCTACACTCTCACCGCCACCGGTGGGCAACAGGTGGTGAATCCCGCGTTTACCACCACCTACACGCTCAGTGCGACGGGCATTTACGGAACGACCACAGCGACAGCAACGGTGACGGTTTTGCCGATAAGCGATCTGCAGAAAATCAGCCATGTCGTGTTTATGCTGCAGGAAAACCACTCATTCGATAATTACTTCGGCATGTTGAACCCGTACCGCCAGTCGAACGGATGGAACATCGGTCAGGACGGCAAGATGTACACCGTCGACGGCATCGATGACAAGTTGACTTCGATTATCAACTTCAATGACGAAGGTATCGCGTACGCGCCGTTCAAGTTGCAGAGCACTTGCATCGACGACGCTAGTTCTTCGTGGTTGGAGAGCTATGGCAACGTGAATCGTTACGACTTCAGCTCCGTTCGTGCCATGTCCATGGATGGTTTCGTCCACACGGCCGAGGGCCGGGCGAAGACCTGTGCGGCAACGGGTGGCTACACGTGCGCGGGAAACTTTACGGACCTGAACGGCCAACGCGCCATGGGTTACTACGACCAGGGCTTCCTCAACTACTACTACTTCATGGCGTCTCAATATGCCGTGTCCGACCGCTGGTTCTCACCGGTGTCCAGCCTGAGCGTTCCAAACCGTCTTGCTACCTTCACCGGCGGTACGACTCAGGGCCTCGCGTTCGACCCAGGCGGCAACGATCACCTGCCGCAACTGAATATTCCCACAATTTTCCAGAAGCTCACCGCAGCGAACGTGTCGTGGAAGATCTACTACACCGTCACCCAGGGTTCATGCCTCTCGGCCGACGACTGTAGCGGTGGGGCCAGTGCGCAGTACCCTGCCACAGACTTCAGCTATCTGTCGGACTCGGTTCAGTATCTCTATGAAAATCCGACAGGAGCAGCGTGCACCGGAACGACCCAACCTTCAAGCGTAGTAGGAGATGTTTCTAACTCGTTCTGCGTCGACCCGAATCACATCGCTCCGTTGGCGACGTATTACACCGACGTGGCGAACAATACGCTCCCGAGCTTCTCGTTCATCGAGGCAGGGTATGGCAACAACGATGAGCATCCCGGTTCCGGACAATCAGTCATCACGGGACAGGCGCAGGTGGCAAACGTGATCAACAGCCTGACCGCCAGCCCGTCCTGGAGCAGTTCGGTGTTCTTCCTCAGCTACGACGAAGGCGGCGGCCCCTATGACCACGTACCGCCGGTCCCCAATTCTTCGAACGTGAACACGAATAGCGCGTTGGGTGCGATCCCGGATATCGCGCAGATCGCGGTAAGCGCCGATTCTTACAAGCCATGCCTGCCCAGCGGTGGAATTCCGACTCTGCATTGCGACCTGAACCCGAGCAACCCCGGCACCAATCCGAACGATGCGCCCGCACAACAGGGGTTTGCAGCGCAACTTGGGTTCCGAGTGCCAAACTTGGTTATCTCACCATTCACCCGTCAACACTACGTGTCGCACACTCCGATGGACCATACGGCGATCATCAAGTTTGTCGAGAATCGCTTTATCGGGCCGGCAGCGCATCTAACGCAACGCGACGCTGCACAGCCTGATTTATTGGAGTTCTTCGACTTCAGCGGAGTGCCATGGGCCACCCCACCAACGCCGCCAACCCCAGTCACACCCCAATCGTTGGGCTACGACCCCTGCACTCCAACCAAGATGTAACCGACTATTCCGGATCTGAGATGGTCGTCTCGAGCCCATCGGAAGGCCGGTCGCTTACCCCTGCGACCGGCTCGATGGGCTCTATGCACGTAGCAGGGTCCACCCTCTACGCAGGACAAATCCGAGCCACATGCCGGCGAGTTGCGAAGTAAGAACCGCGACAATAACCAGCGTCGTGTAGAACTGTGAACTGATAATCCCGGCCCCGAAGGCGACACTCGCAAGCACGATGCCCGGCCCGCCGCGTGCATTCGTGGTGATGGACAGGTTCAGCAGCTCGATCCCGCGGAACCCTGCAAACCTCGCAGCAAGAGAGACAGACAGAACCTTGACCATAGAGGTCGCTACGAGGAATATGACGATCATTTGCAAGGATGCGCCGCGGATAAGGTCAAGCTTCAGGCCGACTAATGCAAAATAAACGGGGATGAAGAACGCGAACGAGACCTTTCCGATCGCTTGCAACGCGTCTGCAAACAGCTTGCGCTTCTTGTGGACCACCGCGAAGCCTGCCAGAAAGGCCGCGAAAACCATGCTTACATCCAGCAACCCAGCGACGCAGCAATACCCGAGAAGAACCGCCAGCGCATAACCTGTGGGTGAAGACTGAGCAACCACATTGACTCTCGCCTTATTAAAGCGCTTGATTAGACGGGGTGCGAGTGTAAGGCCCAGAACAAAGAAGGCTACCGTCACCGCCAGATGATACGACATTGCTTTCGCATCCATCGCTGCTTTACCAGCGGTCGCAGTTGCAATGGCCAGGGCGAGCCAGAGGACGATATCTTCCAGAACAGCCACACCAAGGATCAGGCGCGCGAAGCGAGTTTGAAGAATCTTCAAATCTGCAAAGATCTTAGAAACCACCGGTACAGAGGTGACCGCAACAGCAACGCCCAGAATGATCGTGAGCGATATGCGGTTACCGTTGGGGCCGGAGAGTGACGGACGAATAAGCCATGGAGCGAAGAGGATTCCCACCAGGAAGGGCATGCCGGAGCCCACCACAACCAGCCAGGCCACTTCGCGGCGTTCGTCTCGGCTGAAGAGCTGCTGAGTTTCAGCTCCAGCCAGGAACATCAACAGCAGAAGGCCCAGCCAATACACAAAGTCCAGAATGTGACCCTGATTCTGAGCTCGGGAGACGAAGGCTTCTACGGTGGGCAATCGGCCCAGGAAGGCGTTACCCATCAATACGCCAGCAAGGATTTCTCCAACGACTTTGGGCTGGCGAAGCTTGACACAAAGCCAGCCAAGGATGTGCGCCAAAGCAACAAGCACCAGCAAAAGACAGAAGACATTCGTTAATTCGGTATTAGTCATGAAGGGCAAGCTGTGTTTTGGCGCACATGCAATCCGACCATCCGGATCGTGCCCTCAACAACATCAGACTAACAGTCTACCGAATCTCTTCCATCGGCGACTCTACGGTCGCCACCGTACGGCCCGAGGCCTCCGCAATTACCCAAACCCCATGGAACTTGGGGCGCAACTCGGGATGCTGAGTTACCAGGGCAACGGTGGCTTCGCGGCTAAGTTTGATTGCATCAGCCTGATCGGTTATGGAAGGGTCCAGTAACAGGTGAGCTACGACATCCAACTTCTCTTTGTGGAGGCTGTCGTCCGGGCCAAGAGCAACAAATCGATACTGAGCACCTTCCGCCGATTTGACGATCAAAGGTGCATCCCGACTAACCTCGTCGCCGATCTCGGTCGGCATTGCCTGTGAGGACTCGGCCCGTAAACTTTCCAGGTGTGTGCTCGATACAAAGGGTGCCGGCCGGAGAAGTTGCTGGGCCTGCAGGTAATAAATGTAGGCCACAAAGGGCTGTTTGGCAGCGGTAGAAGCCCGGCCTTGACCCCAGTACCAAAGTCCGTCGTGACCTGCCGCCGAACTTTCCTTCGGAAACAAGCCGGCAAGTTTCCATCCCCCGCCCCCAGCATCCTGGCGGAGTAGCATGGAGATCATCCAGGGAGAAGCTCCTGTGAACTGAACGATGGCGAACCCGTATCGGCCGGCAGGCAGGGCGGGGATATTGAAATCGGCCTCACCACTGCCCTTGTTCAGGGCGCACACGAAGTCGGCTTCGGGCATGGAACCATCTGGATTCGCTTTGCTGGTCGTCGCATCGAGGATGTATACCTGTTCGATCTCGGGCGTGTCATTTGCGATCTTTGGCGCTGTTGACGCGATCGAACTTGCGATCCCACTGAAGTTGCTGGTGAATTCCGGGATAGTCGCGGTCTTGACCCCTGCCTGATCGTTGGCCTTCAACTTGAGAGACAGCGATTGAGCCGCGTCCACAAGCGCGGCCCTCTCAGCGGGCTGCATTTGAGATTGAGTGACGCAGGTCTCCGCCGCTCCAGAACCTCCGAGAAGAAGGACTGAACCTAGGCATGCCAGTAGTCTCCTGCGATGCGTTTCCTGCTTCATAAGTTCACCCTACTTTTAGTTACGCGCGTATAAGAATTGTCTAAGTTGGAACTACTGCAGGAGGAACCTCACAAAATCTGGAAATTCACGTCGATATTCATTTCTACCGTGACCGGATGGCCATCCCGCATGGCGGGTTTGAACCTGTACTGGCGAACGGCTTCGACCGCTTTCTCGTCCAATCCCATACCCAACCCTTTCAGCACGCGGACGTGCATAGGGCGACCTTCAGGATTGACCTGGAGATAAACGACAACCTTGCCCGATGCCCTGGCCTGACGAGCCTCTTCGGTAAACGTGGGATCAGGGGCTGAGAGGACCTGTGGCGCTGCTACACCTCCGCCAACCTTCAAAACACCACCGCCGTAATTGCCCCCGGAGCCCGAACCGAGACCGTTGCCGCTGCCGGCGCCGAGGCCTGCACCCGCACCATTCCCAAGCGACGACACCACGGAAGGTGCGGCGTTGGACATTCCGAGATTCGGCAAATCTACCTTTGCAAGTTTCAGGTCGGACTGTACGTTAAGGGTCGGTTCGACCGCGAGGCGGGGTGCAACCTGGGGCCTGTTCGTCGCCACGATGATGGCTGGGGCTGGTGCGAGTTTTGGGGGATTGCCGCGGGAAATGGGCTCGGCCATAGGATGTCCGCCGCCTCCGCTCATCACAACAGCTTTGGGTGGGGCTTTGGGAAGGGTTACCGGCAGCGGTGCGATCAGGGTTACGTGGGACTGGACCGGGGCTGCGACGGTGCGGACAGTTGTTGCGCCGATCAGAAGAGCCGACCCGATCAGAAAGCCGTTCACAACAAAGGCCATTGCCGTGGCCTTTGGATCCTGCTTGACCGAGGTACGCTCGAAAGTCGAGAACATTCGATCTTGAGTCGCCTCATTCCCACGAGTGAATTTTTCAAAACGAGTGGATTGAGCATGCTTCTGGTCGGGGGGATGAACAAGTACCTGGTAGCTGGCCATGATGTTTGCTTCCTTTTCTGCACCGGGGATATCTGGAATACCTTTAATTTCACTACCGTCTATTTGGATGCGCTAGCGCGGCTTGGGTATGTTTTGTAAGTCAATATGTTTGCAGGTTTGTTTGATTACGAAGCAACGGCAGCGAAAAGGTATTCAGCAAGTAGCAGGATGTCTGACACACAATGGCGCTTCAGCTTCTCGCGAATCTGGTGTGCACGATAGATTTATTCAAATATGTTGGCGTTATGCAGCAGCCTTTGTTCTTCGGCGCGGATGCACACGATCCGTTACCAGGATACTGGTGTCCTTAAGAGCTGCGATGGCGCGAGTGTAACGGCCTACAGCAGCATTGAATCGGATAATCGCCATCTCTTCGAGCATCTTGGTTCCATCTTTGAGATAACTGATGCGGCTGCGATCGTCATGGCCCCAGGTGACCGGAACCTCCACGATGCTATAGCCCAGTTTCCTTGCAATGAAAAGCAACTCGGGATCGAATCCCCACCGCTCAATGGTCTGTAGCCGGAAGATCACCTGCCCTGCGTCCCGTTTGAACGCCTTGAATCCGCACTGCGTGTCTTTGAATGGAAGGCCCATGATTGTGCGGGTGACGAGATTGAAGCAGCGACCGAAAAACTGACGATAGAGAGGTTGATGCACAGTCTGCCGGGCACGCTCGAGCCAGCGGGAGCCGATAGCGACATCCGCACCGCCATCCAGCGCTGCTATAAGCCGTTCTGCTTCTTCCATTGGGGCTGAGAGGTCGGCATCGGTAAACAGAACAATATCGCCTGCAGACTGCAGCACCCCGTTGCGGATGGAGTGTCCTTTGCCGCGATTGGCAGCGTTTCTGATGAGATGGAGCCGTGGGTGATCTTCCATCCACGCTTCGACGATGGAAGCGGTGTTATCGGTTGAACCGTCGTCAACGACCAGGACCTCTGCGTCCCAGGCCCGCTCCTCAATACAGGTGAGAACACGTTGCAGGGTCGATTCGATCCGATGTTCCTCGTTGTAGGCAGGGATGACGATACTCAACCGTGGATGAAGCATGGGCCCGACTCCTGGTGACGCCCGAGTGACGTCCTGCGGCACGTGAAGGGTGCAGCCTGGATAAGGGTTTTCCAGGAGAACCTTATCCACATTTGTTGCAATTAGAGTGCAATGAGTTGCCTTTAGAATGTGGTGCCTACCAAATCCCCTTATCGCTGCCGGTCAGCTTTTGCCCGATGGCAGCCGCAGTAGCAAGCCATGGAAGTATGACCAGGCGAGCGCCGCTGTGGATTTCGCCGCGCCGCAACGAGCCCACAAGTTGCGTACCGTAGAGCCCGGCCGATTGCGGCAGGATGGGTACGCGCAGGAAACTTCCGCCGCAGTACATGACGGAACCGTCAAAGCTTGCGCTTTGCGTGACGGCGGCCGGCAACGCAAGATCACTGCCACTATATTTACGCACGTAATCGGAGACGAGCACCATGTAGGTGGCCGTTCCCGGCCAGATGCCGCATTTGTCAGCGCTGGATTGCAGATCCGCCCAATCAACAACATCCGAACTGACTAGGGAGGCAGAGTCGATGATGTCACACAGCCGGAAATAAAAGTGGCGGTACATACGCTGCAAGGTCGAGATCATGATGCGGTCTGAAACTGACGCGACGCGGAAGGAGTAGTTATCGAACTGAACCAGCCGAGAGCGTGATGGAATGCCGTGGGCCAGCGTGAGTTGTTCGCCGGTCTGGCCGAGACGGCACATATGAATCTCAACGGCCTCCGGCAGGCCGGGAATTTCGAAGTTCCATTTGCCGGCGAGACGATCGCCCCAACTACGTGCAGCGACTTTCGCACCGAATTGTCTTTGCATCAGGCTGATGACTGAGGAAGGCTCCGCACTGGTGTAAAGGTCGATATCACTCCCAAAATCCGGCCAATGATCGAGTGATTTGATAATGGTGAGGTCGAGAGCGGCCTCCTCGAACCCGGAACAGATCTGCTGCAAGTAAGCGAGAGCCGTCGCAATTCGGAGACGCTCCTTGGCAATGATGTCCCCTGCCCTTGCGGCCCGGTCATAGTCTCTTACGGATTCCATGAGCGACCGATAGACTTCCATCCCCCTGATCACAACGTGATTGGAATGCGCGAGCGCGACCAGAGACTCGAACTGCACTTCGTCGAGGCTCTGCAGACGCCGGGGCATGGAGAAGACATCGTAAGGCGGCGAAAGGAGAAGCGTGGAAAGAATCTCCATCGCTTCCTGTGAGAAGCTGGCCAAGTCAGAATGAGACATGCTGTTGCTATACCTTTCCTTGAACCTGGCTAAGGAACCTTAGGAGCCGGAGGCGGTTCCGGCTTGGCGGACGGAGCCTCTGTGGCAGGCTCGGGGCTGCCATCGCGCCGCAACAAGTCGACCGGTTCGTCGGAATTGGCGGGATTGGCCCGGCGCGAGTTCAAAAGTTCGCCAACCTGATGATGACTTTCTGAGGCTACGGCTTTGAGACGCTCGCCCTGAGCCCGAGCCTGGCTCGCCATTCCTACTCGAGCGTCGGCATCCCGCGCCCTTTGCGCACGCGCGTAAAAGGAAGTCGCCGTCTCCAGATCGCCATCCCGCTCAGCAATATATCCGATGTTGTTCAGGGCAAAGGCGCTTTCCGGGTCCTGACTGTACGACTCCTCGAAGTTCTTGCGGGCATCGTTCCAGTCATTGCGGTTCAGGGCGGAAACCCCGCGAACGGCAAACATGCCACTGCGAATTTGCCTGATATCCATTGTCTCCATCTTCAAACGGAGGTCTTCTGCGGACTTGGCAGCCAGCACGCTGATCGGTTTACCCCGCGACGACCGATTGAGGGTGACGACTACCGGCAGCGTCGAGCGTGTTGCGGCGGCGGCATCGAAGTGCTTCAAAGCATCTTCTAAATTGCCGGTAGCCTGCTCCGCTACGGCGAGGTTATTCAAGGTGAAGGCATTCTGCGGGTCCTGCTTCAAGAGCTGCTCGAGAACGGTTTCAGCTTCGAAGGCACGGTTCTGCGACAGCAACTGAATCGCGTATGTGTTGATTCGATTGATGCGCATCGGCATATTCTGGATGGTGCCGAGCGCGTCCATCATGGGGCGGCCCTTCAACTTCTTGTCGCTACTGCGATCAATGATCGCTTCGCAACCTTGCGCCATGGCGAGCTTGTAATAATCGGCGGCTCTATCCACCTGTCCCTGAAGCTCCGAAACGTAGCCGAGATTGTTGAGCGTAAACGGATCTGCAGGATCGAAGAGGTAGGCTTTGAAGAACAAAGCTTCCGCCTTTTCGTACTTATGTTTCTCAACCTCGGTGACGCCATCTCGGTTGAGTCGCTGAACCGGGGTCAGTTCGCTGCGGCGTGGGATCGTAATTCGGATCATCTGCTGCGCCTGGAGAAGACCTCCGCCCACCGCACACAACAATCCCGTGAGGAGCGCTTTCTTGAACATGGGTAACTGATACCTTTCCGGGCCTACTAACGTTCAGATGTCTTTCGAGCGCAAGGGGTTGACCATCCAGTTGAGCGAAAAAAGCCCTTGAGACAACCATCGATGTTTCGCCAGGGATGCATCTTACCGAAAGTGCGACTATCCTCCTGCTCGATCACTTTGACACTTGCGTTTGCGTCCGCCGCCTGCGCCCAGGCCATACCCGACAATGTGGTTCCGCCGTCGGAATCTCGAGTAAGGGCGACGCCGGGGTTGCCAGCGCTGCCTCCGGGAAGAAGCACGGTAATGGGTGGCGAGATTCAGCGGGTGGACCTCGTGAGAGATCAATTCTCCCTAAAGATTCCTGCAGGACATGCGGTAAGGATTCTTTTCGACGAGCGCACGCAGGTCTATAAAAATGGCAAGAAGATCTCGGTTCTCGACCTTAGACCCGAAGATCACGCGTCCATCGAAACTACACTCGACGGGACATCGATCTTTGCCCTTCGCATCCACATAGCCACCGCGGTTCCGGGTGGTCAGTTTCACGGTAAGGTAGAGCGTTACAACCCAACCAGCGGGGAGCTGAAACTGCTGCTCAGCGGCACGAAAGATTCGATCACCTTGATGGTGAACCAGGGAACACCCGTGGAGCGCGTAGGTCAGGAAGCCTTTGTGGCGAAGAAAGCTGGTCCCGCGGATCTAACCACAGGCAGCCTGGTGGACGTCTCCTTTAAGTCAGTGAAGGGCCGGTTGGGCGAGGCCACGCGTGTGGATGTGCTTGCGGTTCCAGGTGCCGAGTTTATGTTTGAGGGCACGCTGACGTTTTTAGACCTTCGCGCCGGTCGCATGTCAATTCGAGATTCATCCGAGAGCCAGACGGATGTTTCCTTCGAACCGGCGCGTTTTGCTGCAAGCCACGACTTGCGTCAGGGTTCCCCCGTAAAGGTTTCTGCTGTTTTCGACGGGACCCGCTACGTTGCTACGGGTATCACTCTCCAGTAGCGATCCACAGTCTCTTCCCACTTCAGATCAGCCGCACCGATCACGGCCCGGCGATGTAAAGCGCAGCGATAGTCCTTCTGCGGCGGCAACGCAGAGGACTTGGCTCGCGTGCTGCCGCATGAATTCTGAAGAGCTTCTTGTAGCTACTCAACGACACGACGCGTCGAAAGAAGCCAAGACTATGGGCGGCAGGCTGTACGACGATGTTCCGCCGGTGCCAGGTCACACGAACAGCTTTGACCCGGGAAGCTCAGCTACGGTGCGAAGAGCGGCTGTCAGACCGAAACTGGTCAGTGGTGCCAGTGCTCCTTGGGTTTAGTGGGACGAGCGGAAGGTCGGGAGGTGCGGTATCGAAGTCTCGAGTTACGATCGCACTCTGCGGAGACCTGTCTTCGCTCTCCGGCTTCTTGCCGTTACCCAGGCGCCAGCCGGCAAAGCGGCCGTGCCACCTCGTCCACAGCCACCACCGCATACGGTCGTCGACTCCCCTTCCCCGGACCTCGCGCTTGAGCTTGTGCAATTCGAACCAGCGCAAATAGGTGCGCACAACATTCGCCATCGTCATCTGCACGCCGGCTTCGTAGTTGTGATCCGACATTTCTCGCTGAAGCTGAGGCGATTCGAGAATAGCCGTGACCTTCTCCGCGAGGTCGACGGCATCGCCGAGGTTGTAGAAGTGAATGGCCATATCGTCGTCGTTGGCCATGCAGCGGAAGTCCGAAATGTCAGCGCACACAATCGGCAAACCGTATTCGCACGCCTGGTGCGCCGGGCCACTGGACCCGGTCGAAGATTGATACGGCATCACCATCAGGCTGCTTGTTCGAAATAGATGAGCCACGTCTTTCTGCGGAATATAGCCAAGGAATTCAATCGGCAGATGAGTGGGCTGCGCGGCGCGTATCGACTCCCAATAACCCTGCGCCTGGGGATGATTGCCACCGGCGACGATCAACTTCGCGTTGGGGACTTTCTCCAAAATGGCGGGGAAGGCTTCCATCAACGTCTCGAGCCGCTTGTAGGTGCCCCAGTTTCCGAATGCGAGGATTCGGTGTTCAGGATCTCCTCGAAGGGTCAGATCAGGTCGCTTCGGACCTGTCGTAAATGTGCCGTGGGTTCCGGTCATGATGTTTCGAGCGTCGTACTTCTTCACCAGCGTCCGACGGTAATCGGAAAGCAACACGGATACTGAGTGGGCTTTCAGGAGAACGCGCGTGGCGAGATCCGATCCCTTGCGCAGTAGCCTCTCATGTCGTGCGCCCGCCGCCGACGCCGACTTGAAATCCACGTGTTCAATGATGTGGTGCAGCGTGATGTGGGTATAAAACCCAGCCGCTCGTGTGAGCGCCGGCGCCGACAAGCCGAGGAAGGCGGCGATGGGATCGCGCGGCGTCCCAAAGCTCGAGAACACAAGGTTGAACCAGACCACGTCCGGATTGAAGTCTCGAACTGCTTTCAATATTCGAGCCGGATTTGCGGAGCTGCCCACCTTCCAGCACCGCACGATTTTGACGCCGGGGAGGTCCGGTCCCGCTGCCGAGAATGTTTCGCCTGCCGCATTGGTGATGAACTTATACTCGTCGATTTCGTCCGCAAGAATGATCAGTTCAACATTGTCGCGACGCCGGATTTCCTTGGCGATGTAGTACGAGTACTCATTCAACGGGCCCATGCTCGGAGGAAACGCCGCTACTAGGCAAATGCGGATCATATGTTTAAGAGAGCCTCTTCAATAAAATTTGGATGTACTCGCGGTTCATTTTTGCGGGACTGCTTCGAGTAAGTCACGCTGCCAACTCACTTAAGAACCACTTGACTTATTCAGACTCCGATCTAGAAGACCGTCACGCTGACAAAGGGCACCAACTTCTGGCTATCCCCGGAACCGAAGTTCACGAAGCCCTGCTGGCGAACGCCAGCCGTTATCCGAAGTGGATATCTGAGGTGTACCTTCCCGGTTCGCTCATTGAAGGTGCGGCCCAGTTCGCGTTCGTAGGACACGGTGAATGAATTCGTCGTCATGTCGTACACATGGAAGCCACGCGTGTCTTCATACGAGCTTGTCGCCTGAATGTCGAGGTACCGGGTCGGCGAATAGTGAATCACCGCTGCCGGTCGGATGGCCTGCGCGATGGCGGAATGGATCGGGGAGTATGGTTCTACGCGCCACGACCGGATATCTTCCAGAATCGCTTCCGCACGCAGTCGCTGCGTAAATTGTCTGCTCAACCCGATATAGGACGACGTGACAAAATTCTGGCTGTCCCCAAACCTGGTTGAAGCGAACTTCTGGTTGGTTGCACCCCAGCCAGTCACCAGGGCCGTCTTGCCCCAGGGCAGTCCCACGCGGAAATTGATGGCACCATTCAGCATCTTCTCGCTAATCGGTATATCAGTGAAGGGACCCGTGTCTGCGGAGATATACCCATTCACCGACACGGCATTGAAGAAGGAACTCGTCGTCATATAGGTGAAGACACGGAACAGATTCTGATTCATCTCAACCGGGGATTGCGTATCGCGCCGCAGCGTCCCCTGAACGCCGCTGTTGAAGGTGATCACGTTGTTCCCGAGATGCACCGTAGGGTCGAGACCGAAGTTGAGCGAATAATCTGTCGTATTGCGTTTCACCACAGAACCCGTGGCCGGGACCGAGATCGTGCCCTGGGCGTTGCGGATCTGGAAGAATCCGCTGTTTGTGGGCAGCGATCCAACGTGTAGATGGAACCCGGTTATCGAATTCGTCTCGATAGAGGAACGGGGAGGCGGCAGCCGCGCAAGATCCGTAGCGCTCACAGGGCCGGACGGGCTGTTCAACTTCGAGTCGAGTACGTACACCGTGCTGTCTTCGAAGATGGGCTGCACCACCAGGGTCGACATCAGGCTGACCTTGGGATTCAGCCGGAAGCCTTCGCTTCCCCCGGCTTGAAGCAAACCCTGCTCTGCGGTCGGATCTTCGCCGGCATCCGAAGTTGCCGCCGCAAATGCGGACAGAGCCTCGGTGGCGCGGTGCTCCTGTTGGGCAAGGGATGCTTCAGCGAGAAGGTACTGGTAATCTACGTCGCTGTCTTCGGTCTTCTTCACCGCTGCGAGCTCCGCTGCGGCCCTACGGGTCTCACCCATCGCTAGATAGCTGTTCGCCAGACTAATCCGGACCGCCGCATCGGGGGCACCGGCGTCCTTGGCTCGCTCGAGGTAGGTCTCGGAAAGCTCGTACTCATGCAGCTGCTGAAGAACTCCTGCGATGGAAATGTACTGCTCACCCGTGGGAGCCTCCGCGTCTTTGGCCGCGACTTCCATTTGCGCCAGGGCTAGTTGGCGTTCGGCATCCTCGACGTGACCAGCCTTTGCCATCTCCTGAGCCACAGCCAGTCGCACGCCAACGCGATCTTTCGGGAGCATGGTCAAGGCCTTGGCGTAGCGCGCCATGGCTGCCTCCTTGTCGCCCAGAATGCTCAACGCCTGGCCAGTCGCAACGTAGATGTCACTTGCACTCGCTGGTGGGGCCACCTCATTGCTCTTTGTGGCCGACGCCGTCACCGTTTGCGCGGCGTACTGTTCGGCCAACTGAACGTTGCGCATGGTTTCTTCGCGGTTTTTCAACTCGGCATTCGCACGCGCCATCAACGCGTAAGTCGCAGGTTCGGCCGGGGCGTATTGAATGGCGGACTGCAACTCACCCAATGCCTCATGGTAGCGGCGCTGGGCGAAATAGATGTTTGCCAGCCCCAGATACAACGAAGCATCAGCGGGAGTGAACTTGAGGGCGGCCACATATTCGCGGCTGGACCTGGCCAGCATGCCCATGCGGCCATAGGCCGTGGCGCGAATCGCATGGATCAGCACCGAGTCTCCAGCCAGGGCTTCCGCCAACTGCGTCTGGTCGATGGCAGCGGCCGGACGACGCAGATTGAGATATGCGAACGCCAGACCCATGTGCGCATCGGGATCGTTGGGCTTCAGTTTGAGAGAAGCCTCAAAATCCGCCGCTGCCAGATCGGGCTTGCGCAGGTCGTTATAGACAAATCCGCGGTTGGTGTAAGCCGTGGCGACGGTCGGGTCGCGCCGCAGCGCCTCACTAAACCCGTCGACAGCTTTTTCCAGATCGCCGCTGTGCTTGTACACGTATCCCGCCAAGAGCGGAACATCCGGCTCCTTGGGGAAGACGTTCAGGTACTCATCGGCCAGAGCCTTCAACTCGTCCCACTGCTGCTCGTGGAGGAGGTCGTATCCGAGGTAGACCACGACCTCCCGGTCACGTGGAATGAGCTTGATTGCCCGGCGCCCAAGCTCCATCGAGCGTGAAGCATCACCCGTAAAGTAGAAGTAACGCTCTTCCTCACGCAACACCTGTGGGACCGCGGAGATCGCTTCCGTGACGCGCTTCTGCCATTCGCCAGCCAGAGGCAAGTCATGAAATTCGATGGACGCATTCATACCGCCTGCGACGATCATCGCGTTGCCGGGCGCCCTTTTGTAGCCCTCATCGTAAGCAAGCTGCGCTTTCTTGAACTCGTGGTTATCCGCATACATATCGCCCAAAGCCAGGTATGGCACAAACGATGACGGGTAGTCTTTCGCGAGGAGGTTGAAGTACCGCTCAGCCTCCGCATTCTTGCCCGCAGCCCGCGAGGCAAAACCCAAGGACGTCAGGGCGAAGCGGCTATGCGGATCGATTTTCAGAACCTGCTGGAATACGGCTACCGCCTCATCAGTGCGCGATAGCTTCATCAGCACATCGCCCTCCAGTTGCAGACTGTTGGGGTCGTTTGGCTTCAGCGCAAGCGAAGCTTTCAGGTCGCTCAACGCCGCGTCGTACTCTTCGAGTTCGAAGTGGATGATAGACCGGATTCGCAGGAACGGTGCCCTGTCTCCAGCCTGGTCGTCGACGGCAGAAATCAGCTTCTGCGCGGTCATCAACGCCTGACGCGATTTGTCAGGCTCGTTCAGGTCCCGATACAGCGGGATCAGATTCATGTGCAGCTGAATCCCGTACAGTGGACCCTCAACCGGGGTCGAAGGTAGAGTGGAGATTGCTGCGCTGAACTCGCGTGCCGCATCTGCTTCGCGATCCTGGACACGCGCGATGGCGCCGCGGATAGCGTGGAGACGGTAGTAGTTGGAGTTGACCTTGTCCGCGCGCTGCAGAAAGTTTTCCGCCTGATCGAACGAAGTAATACTGACGTATGCCTGGGCAGCGGAGAGTTGCAGATTCAGATCGCGCGGCAACAGGTTCGCTGCTCGTGCGTAAGTCCGCGCGGCCTCTTCGGGCTGGCCGGCCAGCTCGTAGGTATAAGCCAATTCGGCGATCGCATCCGGCCTTGGATTGCGGATCCGGGTGAGAGCCTCGATCGCCTTTGGATAGTCAAGCACTTCCCGGTAGAACGCCGCCAATGACCGCTCTACATCTGGATTATTCGGATCCCGTGTCCTGGCCATTTCGAGGTAGCGGCTGGCCATATCCGTTTGCTTCAGGTGCAGATAGGCGACAGAAAGCAGAAGCTCAGTTTGCGCCGTGGGCTGCACACGCTCCGCTTTGCCGAGCCACTCCAACGCCCCCGGGTAGTTATCTTGTTTCATGTAAATTTCGCCCAGCATCGCGAGTTCGTTGCGGCGGCCGGGAGCAGCGGCAACAACCTGCCGCAAGAGCCGCTCGGCTTCAGCGATTCTTCCCGAAGCGCTGTAAGTCTGCGCCAGCCCAGCCATGCCGTCGATCGACGATGGACGCAGCTTCAAACCATGCTGGTAGGCATCGGATGCCGGACCGTAACGGCCATTCAGGCGGGCGGCATAGCCGAGCAGAAACCATAGCTGGGGATCATTCGGCGCAGCCTGGGCCGCACGTTGCGCATACGTAAACGCCAGCGCATGATCGCCTTTTTGAAGGGCAAGCTCCGCTGCATGAGCCAACCGTGCATTCTGGATGTTTGAGCCCCAACCCATATCCTGGCCAGTGACGGACGGTTTCTCAGAAGCACCCGGCTTGCCAGCCTGGGCTGCAGGCTGCGCCGACGAGTCTGGCTTAACCTCATACGTCTGCCCAAACGACGCAGTCGAAAATAGCATTACCGACGCGAATAAGAGGATTCGGTAATACTCAGTTGGTCCGTTCAAGGGGCACCCGTACACCGCAGATACATGGCTGTTTTAAAGTTGCTGGGAGAGGAACTCTGCTCCGGATTGCAGCGGCGCTTCGATACGGTTCGATGCCCTTTGGGAGGGAGGAAGTTGTATCGTTTTGTACAACTTCGGTTGTACCTGAATGCCTCATTCGGTGGGGAGATCGTCGAATCTTCTTGTAGATCGGGAAGCGCCGTACATCCGCAAATTATGCTTCTCTCCGTACGTCGCCAGAGCAACAGCAGGTGGTTCCGTTGCATCGGAACCGAATAGCACGAGGAATCCCTAAGAAATGTCAGCGCCTACTCTCGCTCCGGAACGACCCGTACCCATGAGCTTCATCATCATGGCTGCCGTCGCGATCCACCTGCCGCTTCTCCTGATGCAGCTGCCCCTCAAGTCTTACGACACGAATTTCCACATCTTCTTCGCATCTCACTACGTGCATCATTGGTTCGACCCTTGGAATCCGAAGTGGTTTGCCGGATTCTCGCAGACTACGTACCCGCCGTTACCACAGCAATGGACAGCGCTCCTGTCGTACATCTTTGGGCTCAACATGGCGTATATGGCCGTGCAGTTCGTTGGCATCGTGCTGCTCGCCGTCGGTGTTTACCGCTTTTCAGAGCTGTGGGTCAGTCCGCGCGCTGCATCCTACGCGGCGTTGGCCTCAGTGTTCCTGGGCTCCGAGAGCTTTCTGGTGTACTCGGCTGGCCAGTTGAGCACCACGCTCGCTGCACCCATTTACCTGAATGCCCTCCCCTACTTCTACCGCTGGTTGCGATCCGGAAGCTGGCGCTCCTTCCTCAAAGCATCCATCCTGCTGGTCACAGCGGCTGCGGCCCATCACGCTACCCTGTTGTTCGGCTCGGCGTTCTTCGCCTTGCCGGTGTGCGCACTTGTCGTGATGGATGCACGAAGCTCTGAAGACCCCGAGAAGACCTCCGTGGCGGCTCTCCTCATTCGCCTTGTATCTCTTGCCCTGGTGGCAGGTGCAGCGATTGCTGTCGTGCTTTTGCCATTCTGGATTGGTTTGATTCACAATCCGGTCACCCAAACGCCGATCCCCCACCCCAGCCGCGCCAACTTCCTGCTGAGCCCCGAATGGGGAGTGAATTACTTCGTCGTACCGTACGGCGCCCTTATCCTAGCCGTCCCCTTTATCGTGATGCGCGGCAGCAGTGTCGTTCGCCTCCGTCCGCTGATGATTGGATTTTGGGCGGCTTTTCTGGTCGGCCTCGGTGGTACCACGCCGGTCGCTCATCTCCTTCTGGGCCGCGCCTTTGACGTGTTGACCTTTGAGCGTTTCAGCTACTGGGCGACCCTGCTATGCCTTCCTATACTCGGCTCGATCATTGCCACGCTGGTCGACCGATTCCGGCTCAAGGCATTGATTCCGATAGCTGGCCTGGCCGCCGCGACCTGCGCGCTGGCGGTTTCATGGTCGACCTTCCGACCCGCGGACGCGTCTAATTTCAGCGTCGACTCCGTGGCGCTGTGGCTCAACCGCGACGGCCACGACCAGTATCGGTACATCACGCTTGGGTTTGGCAACAAGCTGTCCCGCCTCGCGATCCAGACCAATGCCAATAGTGTGGACGGGGAATCAAACTCCTCCCGCGCCCTGCCGGAACTCACCGAGTTCGGCGGTGCGGCGCTTACCAGCTCAAAATACTTTGGCAAGCCCGGTCTCGACTCACTGCGCGCCATGCTCAACCACGCGGATCGTTACGGCCTGAAATTCGTGATCGTACGCGACCCTTACTATGCTCCTCTGCTCTACTTCGCAGGGTGGCGTCAAGTGGATGCGCTGGACGACCGGACGGTTACGATCTGGAGCAAAGACGGCGTTCCTCCAGCCACGCCAATGAACGCGAGTGATAGGCCGACACATATGCAGGGGATCCTCTGGGGAACGCTCCCAGTGGGCTTTAGCCTTCTGGCGATTTTGGTCGTCTTCCTTCCTGAAGAGAAGCTTCGCAACGGGTGGGCAACCGAACAGCCGTATCTTTATTACGATCTTGTTGCTGGGGGAGCCACCTCATGAAACGAGGAATGTCGCTCGCTATCTTCATCTTTGCCGCGACCATCTTGGTAGTGGCTGCTGGCACAATCTGGCCCAACGCGTCTGCAATCTCCTATGCCGGAGGCAGAAAAGGCGGGGCGCTGGGGTCAACTTCCACCCCGCAATCGGCGGTAGAAGAACTTGGCGCTCTCCTGAAGCTGCGCGCCACTGCAAAGGCCTACGAGAGTCTTGCGAACAAAGCTGAATTCGCCGAACCCGAGTTCGAACGCGACCTGGCGGGCAGTGGCCTTAGCCTTCGCACTTATGCCACGCTCGACAGCTTCGAAGTGCAGCCCCTGCATCAATCGGACTCTGACGCCGAACTCCTGATGAAAATGCGCTGGTCTTCCGTTGTCGGAACCTTCGACGACACGCGCGATCTGCATGCGATCAAGAGCGGCGATCGTTGGGTGGTCCAGTGGCCGCTGAAGCATCAGGCCCGCGTCCCGCCGCAAGTCATCCCGGTGAACTATCTCCGCTGGGATGTCATCAACCGCGGTCCGGGCGACGATTGGGGGACGCAGGATGTTGAAGCGCCGCACGTCCGTATTGTCGATATGCACCCGGTCAATCGCGCGGAAGGCGTGGTCGTAATGGGTGAATTGTTGAACGAGGATGTGATGCCTGCGTTTGTGTCGGTCCGCGCCACGCTGGTCTCCAAAGACGGTTCGGTGCTGGATAGCGAGGGCGCCTTCGACATGATCTCGCAGACCCTTCTTCCCAAGCAGGTAACGCCCTTCATCATTCATTTCCCGGGGATTCCCCTCTCGAAGGTCACGAGTATTCGCATGGATCCCCTTTCCGTTCTGGTCTCCGCCTCGGCCGATCCCGTGGTCGAAATTGAGAACCAGCAATATAACAGCGGTCATGGTGCGGCAGCGACAGGGCAACTCACCAACCAAAGCGGCCACGCCGTCAACGTGGCGCACGTTCTTTCAACTTTTTACGACAAGAACGGACAGGTCGTATGGGTAGCGGGACAGTATGTAGACCGGGCGTTGCAGCCTCAGACGCCGGTTGACTTCCGAGTCCCGGTTCCGCAGGATCTGGCCGACAAAATCAGCGCCGAACGCACTATCGTCGCAACCTACATTCAGGGGAATATTCAGTGAGAGTGCGCGAGGCGTTGTTAGCTTATCTCCTCCTGCCAGCGTCCGTGGCAGTGGCGCAGGGATTGCAGGTACCTCATACCGTTCCCGCTGGAAAGAGCTTCGAAATTGCGACTCATGGGAGCGGGAAGGGCGCGCTGATTATCGTCGGCCCGGGACAGGCTCTGCGTCGCGAAGTGCAGCTTGGCACACCTATTTCGTTTGCGGCAGGCGAGCTCTATAGTGCCGGTCACTACCTGGTCATCCTTGGTGAAGGCGCCTCTGCGGACGTCGCGGAATTCGACGTGATACCGGACCATGAAGCCAAATCGCTCGGCTTTCTTGCCAAACCTTCTCGCCTTCCCGTGAATACCCACAACGGGATCAGCGGCGCCGTCTACGTCTTCGACGCCTACCGTAACCTGATCACCGTTCCCATGCCAGCCACCCTTGAACTGGCCGGGGCAGGCAGCGCTGTCCAGACCCGCATCGTCACGACGAAGAACGGGATGGCCTGGACCACGCTCGACTCGGCCGCTAAAGAAAGTGCCGCACGCTTTACGGCCCGCGTTGGAAACATATCCAGTACACGCATCATCAATCAGGTGCCCGGTGACCCCTGCTCCCTCTCGATTACCGCCAAGCCAAACGGGACAAGGCTGGAAGTCCAGACCGCGCCGGTGAGAGATTGTAGCGGCAACACTATTCCGGATGGGACCATCGTGACCTTTATCGAGCTGGCGGGAAACTCGCAGACAACAGTAGACGTTCCGTTGAAGCAGGGCGTCGCCACCATCAATCTGCCAGCGATCCCGGGCGCGAAAATTTCAGCCGCCAGCGGCGTCGTGGCCGGCAATGAGATCCGTTGGGAAGGTGGACGATGACCAGGACTCTCGCACTTGTCTGTGGACTGATGATTACCGTCCCGGGGCTGGCAGGCGAGCCTGCCGTGCGCGTCCGCCCAGCCGACCTGCAGGGTTCGCGGCCGCTGGAGAAACAAACCGAAACCTCAGTGGTTCGCGACTATCTTCAATCGTGGAGAAGTCTGCAGGAAGCGCTGGACCAGAATCAGGCGGCAAAGCTCGATCGCGACTTCATCGGAACTGCACGCGAGAAACTTGGTTCGACTATCGAATCGCAGGGCCGCAGCGGAATCCATACCCTCTACACCGACCGCTCCCATGACCTTCAGGTGGTCTTCTACTCCGCCGAAGGTCTCTCGATCCAAATGATCGACAACGTCGAGTATGAGGAAAAGGTTATGTCGAAAGATACGGTGCTTGCCACACGCGTTGTCCATGGACGTTTCATCGTGGTTATGTCCCCGTCGGAAACACGGTGGCAGGTCCGCGTCTTCCAGGCGGGTTCAAACTGAAACTTTCTCCGACCCCATTTCGGTAATGCGCACCCCACACTCATCACTGCGGCTTTGGTGCCTCGGCCGGACAAGAGGGTATCCCTTTTTCAATTTCGGTTCCCTCCTCATAGTCGTTCCAGGTTTGGACGAGCATGAACGGGATGACCTGCCCCGCGGGAAAGAATTTTTTCCATAGATCCATCGTGTCGCGGTACGTTTGCCCACAACGGGCGGATATGTGCCGATTCAGGCTCCAGGACGCCCGGTGATCATCGAACTGCGGCCACGCGCCGCCGACGACGATCTTGTCGGAGTATTTCTCCGCCATATTTTTATAAAAGTCCGCGAGATACCGGTCACCCCAGTTGTGTCCGTCGGCCGCCCATCCGTCCGGCCCCGGATTGACCCACGGATAGAACCCGTCGAAGGCGTCGGGATGCGGCCCAGGAAGGTTCTCCTGTACCAGCCACGGGGGCGAGCTCCATTGATTGACCGCCGACCTAACCTGAGCCCAATCCGTGTGACTCCCGTGCGGAAACACGAACACCACTGGTCTGCCTTGGTACATCAGGTAGGCCTGGTGGCCAGGAGAATTGCTAAGGAGGTAGTTTTCATGGAAGGCGGTCAGATCTGCTATCACCTGATCCGTCGCACCTTCGTCGGTGTCCGACTCGTCGTACATCATGGCCACCGTAAATTTGTTCTTCGCCGCAACTTCCTGAATCACCCCGTAGCTCTTATCCACGAAGGAGTCGCGATTTCCGTACCAGTCCACTACGAAACCGCTGACGCCTAGCTGCCTGGCCTGCGCAATCTGGGTTCGGATGGTCTCCGCGTTGTTCGTCGAATAGCCGACAGAAATATGCTTTGGCTGTCCGAACCAGGCTTCGTACAGCGCCAACACCTGGGGAGCGCTGCCTGTGGCCTTGTATTTGAGGTCCACCGCCTTTGATCCGAATTCGCAACCGTGGATCAAGAGGAAAAGAGAGACGGCCAACACGCTTTTGACGAACGACATCCTCGGTTTGAGGCCTGAGAAACCGTCTGCGTTGTACGAGTTGGAAATTGAACACAAGGCGGGCAGTGAGCCCGAAAACAATCCAGGTGTCAGGCAACCCTTCGGCCGCCTTTGTTTTGTACCCAACAGTGTTCGAAATCACACAACCGTAACAAACCCACATCGCATCCGAAGGCCTCGAGTGTGGGAGTTTGGATTTCAATGCCACCACTCGACTCCAGGGGTGTCTATTGTTAACCGGGCCTACAGTTGAAAGAGGACTGCAAGCGAGGATTATCTCGGGAAGCATGGTCCTGTTGTCGGGCTCAACTCTCGCTGTTGCCATCAATCTCCTATACAACGTTGCGGTCGCTCATTTCCTGGGGCCGAAGGGCTTCGGCAATGCGAATGCTCTCTACACGATTCTCACTCTGATTTCAGCAGTCACCCTGTCTTTCCAGATTGTCACTTCTAAAGTGGTCGCCAAATTAGACGACGCGCCGTCACGCGACGCGGCTTTCCGTGATCTGCAGCGGGCCGCGTGGGCGAGTGGACTAGCGACGGCCGGCGTGCTGATCGCATTGCAGCATCAGATCACAAACTACCTCGACTTGCCGGAATCAAGGCTTGTCGTGATTCTGGCAGTCGGAGTCGCCTTTTATGTCCCGCTGGGCGCAAGACGCGGGTATATACAAGGTGCTTTCGGCTTCAAACAGCTCGCCGCCAATCTGGTTCTGGAAGGCGTTGCCCGGCTGGCCGGTTCGGTCATCATGGTGATGCTTGGCTTCGGAGTCACTGGCGTAGTTATAGCAAACGCTGCGGCAGTCGCCATTGCCTTCATCGCAATCAAACCAACACTTATTCGGACTCAACCGAACCCTTTATCCTTCGAGCGAGTCTTTCGGGAAGTATCCCATGCCGCCATCTTCTTCGGTGGGCAGGTCCTCATCAACAATTGCGACATCGTCCTGGTCAAGCACTTCTTTGAGCCCGGGGAGGCCGGCTTATACGCCGCCATCGCCATGGTGGGGCGCGTCACCTTTTCATGCTCTACAGCCATTGTCAACGGAATGTTTCCCGTGATCGCCGGAGCCAAGCGCGAGGAGAGAAAGAATCTTCGTCTTATAGGTACTGCCCTGCTTCTGGTACTCGCAGTGGGAGCCGCCATCGCTCTCATCCTTCGCCTATCGCCCTCGTGGGTTTGGACGACACTCTTCGGCGCCAGTTTCCAAATCGCCGGACCACACGGGTTCTCCTACCTCCTGTCGCTCTACGCAGTCACCACCTTGATCTACTGCCTGAGCGTGGTGGTCATGACTTACGAGATGTCATACAAGATCGCCCGGACCACCTGGTATCAATTGCTCTTCAGCGGTGCCCTCATTGCCGGGATCTGCAAATTTCATTCCTCGCTTCAGCAGGTTATCTTCGTCCAGCTTGTTCTGCTAATCGTCTTCCTGGTAGGAATCGCTGTTCCCTTCCTTCTCGACACACTTGGCACCCAGGGCGAGAACGCCCCCCCGCAGTTCCGGTTGATCCGCCGCCTCACCGAGGATGAGGTGATCGCCGAGTTCCTCAAGAGCGATTTCGCCCATGAGGCGTACACCGAGTATCACGAGTCTTTCCGCGATCTTGTGGTCAATCCAGACATGGAGAGCAAAGCACAATGCGACAGCCGTCGCGCTCTCTTATCTCTCCGGCACCGTGCACTTTGGCGGGAACTGCCAGCAGACACAGAATGGTTTCAGGTAAGGATCGGCGATGCGGATTTGAAACAGATCCGTGTCTTCCCGCGGGCACAGTGGACGCGTGTCGCTCGCGGAAACTTCTCCATCACCAAGGTGGCAGAGTCGCTCAAGACACGGCGGCGTAAGGCAGACCCCTTCGTTGAAAAAATTTCAGACATTCGAGAGGTCATGTCAGAAGACGTCCTGAATACGGGCGCGGTCATTCTCATTGGCCTCACGGATTCCGACCCACTCACTGTGCTTGACGGCAACCACCGTTTAGTCGCGGCCGTGTTGGAAGGAAAAGTCGAAAGCCTCACTTACATCTGCGGATTGTCATCCAACATGATCCAGTGTTGCTGGTACAAAACGAATCTTTTCAATTTGGTGCGCTACGGTCGAAATCTGTTACGACATCTCGTCCAGCCACCAGGCAATGAAGTTTTAGGGAAGTTTGAGCGCTCCCGATCAAACCCGGAAGACTCCCCATCGCTTCCATAACGAATTGAACCAATTTCACTCCCCCAAGGAAGGCCACTATGTCGACCACGAAACGAACAGTAAGCGTCCACCCGTTCCCAGCACGGATCTCCCCCACCAGCAAGATGGATCTGCTTCGCCGCATGGAGATGTATTACGAGAATGGCCACCCGCGTTTTGTCCTCGATTGCTCGCAGTTGGAGAGCGTCGGCCGCATTGAGATGGACATTCTCCTTTGCTGTCTGGAGGAGGCGATGAAGCACAAGGGTGATGTGCGGCTCGCCCAGGTCCGGCCGAGTGTGCTTGCCGTACTAAGCAGGACCGGCGCAGGTCGTTTGTTCGAAATCTTCGACACGAGCGAGAATGCCGTCTCCAGCTATCAGAACCGTGTTGCCTCTACATGGGTTTCGTCAATGGAATTGGCCCAGTTGGAAACCGAAACTGCAGCGTAGGGCATCCAACGATTTGCGTACACGAATACGTACGATGGAGCCTCGACCAAATGAACGAAAAATGCTCGGTAAGATCACTGTCGCTGGCTCTGGTGTTCCTGCTCCTGACGTACTCGGTCAGCGCTTCAGGTGCGCCACTACAGTCTGCGCCACCGCCTCAAACGGCGGGCGACACAAAACCAACGGTGCCCGGCCAACAATCGGTTCCGTCAGTACCCTCACCACCGGGTGCGCAGCCCCAAACCCAGACTGCAATCCCTTTGGGAACCGCAGCGGCACCTCAAACACAAATTGACGGCGTGACGGCCTCGACACCGTCAGGTGCAGCAATCGCTCCCGCAAAGCAAAAACGAGTGCGCAAATTTTCGGTGCGAACCGCACTCGTCGTCGGTGCAGTCGTCGCAGTGGGGGCGGTCGCTGGCGCTTCACTCGCTACGTCGAGTCGTCCCTAGCCCACCCGAGGAGTGCCATGTCCAGACCCCGCAAGCAATTCCTGATCAGTTTCTCCGGAATCGACGGGGCAGGCAAAAGCACCCAGATTGCTCGTCTGCAGCAGGCATTGCAGCGAGCAGGCTACGGGCACAAACTGATCACATTCTGGGACGACGTTGTAGCCTTAAAGAACCTTCGGGAGGGCGTGGGCTACAAGGTATTCAAGGGCGATCGCGGTGTTGGCTCTCCCGACCAGCCCATCCGACGCCGCGACAAAGACGTGCAATCTCCATTAGTCACCGCAGCGCGGATGGTCTTTTACTTTCTTGACACGCTTTCGTTGCGTCGCGCGGTGCGAGCGGTTTCTCGCGAGAACTCCTGCGCGGGAAGGGACGTTGTTATCTTTGACCGTTACATCTACGACGAACTCGCAAACCTCCCTCTCAACCGTTTCTGGTCCCGCCTTTACATTGCCCTGCTTCTTCACTTGACTCCGAAGCCAGACGCCGCCTTTGTCCTTGACGCCGACCCCGATGCGGCGTTCCGGAGGAAGCCGGAGTACTCGCTTGAATTTCTGCACGTCAATCGCAAGGCCTACCTTGATCTGGCCGACACTGCTGGAATGACCGTCATCCCATTAGGGCCAGTCGAGCTGGTGCACGGAAAAATCCTGGCCTACGTCCAGCAAAAGAGAAAAGCCCTGCCGCCTGGGGAACAGGCGGCAGGGCTTGATGCTGATCCATCAGATTTCGGAGCTATCCGTCCTTGGAAATCTACCAGTAGGTGAAGTTGGTCTTGTCCAGATAGGTCGTGTTGTTGTGCATGGCGTAGTCGCCATCCATTTGATAGTTGACCGTCATGCCCCACCAGCCCGTCGGCACCTTTTTCGGCGCCACCGTTATATTGATTGGGCTAACAACCCCATTCACCGTCAGCGTTTGGTAAAGAAGGTCGTCGTTAGGGAGGCGCCGGACCTGCAGGGTGACATGGTTCCACGAGGCATCGTTCCACACACACGGAATGCTGGTAGGCACCCAGGTGGCAAGGACGTTGTTCCAGATGTCCCACACGCCATTTGCCAGGTGATTGCACTCTGTGCCCCACTCCATCCCAACGCCGTTCTCATACATGTTGATGTCAAATTCGAGATCCTGCGTAACCGCGAGGTTCGAAACGTACACGTCTGTATCGAGGACGAAGTTGTGGAGAGTCGGAATCAAGGTATGTGCCGAGTCGGTGAGGCCCTGCACATTGCCCTGGCCAATCACAGGATTGGACCAAAGCACATCCGCATAAGGTGTCGTCCCGCCGATGGTGAACTTCGTGCTGTTGCCGCTCGTCGAAATAGCCGATTGATTAGGCGTCATGGACCAGTTCACGCCTTGGCAGGGGGCATTACAGATATCGTAGATCGGCGGCAGTTCACCCCACTGATTCCAGCCGGGAGCAGACTGAAGGTTGGTGATGGTCGTGCCGGTTACGTTGAGCGCAACGGGTGTCGCGGTCGATCCGCCGCAAAAATCCCACTCCTGGACAACAGCGGTCTGCTGTCCTACCCCTAGAGTGATCAAGGCATTCAGAGAAGCTCCTGCGGACCTGTAGACAAGCGCGCTGTTGAGGTACACGCCCATCGCAGCCACCCCAGCTGGGCAGGTGCTATTGGCGCTGGCTGCGAACCCAGCCGTCACCCCGACGGTGCTGCCGCTTACCGGTGCCGTTATCGTGACGCCCGCGGTCGTCGCAACCGTTACTTTAAGCGGGGCGTTCGACACGCCGCCGCAATAATCCCACTCCTGCACCACCAGAAGATGTTTTCCAGGGGTGAGATTGACCGTAGTGTTGACTACGTTTCCGGCCACGGTGTACTGCAGGGAGTGATCCACGTAGATGCCGCTGGCCGCAACACCGAGCGCACACGATGTGGTGGAAGTTGCAATGACGGGAACGATGGAGTTAACCGCGGAATTGTTTGTGGGGGAGGTAACGGCGACAGTCGCGCAGGCCGGCAACGCGAAAGATACACAACACATCAGAACAGGAAGGCGAAACTTCATTGAGATGGTCCTCGGCGCCGAATGCCGCCGTGCTGCTTGGGATTTTGAATCCATGTCGTTCCGTTAAGCTGAGTTTAGTACAGACGGTGAAGCTAGAACCGGTACAAAGGTTGCATTTCTAGTACGAGATTCGTCGCTCCGGCCAAGGGGTGGAACATCCCTAAGCTAAGTCCTGCGCGTGGTGCGACATCGCGAATCGCATGATTTTCAGGCGGCCTCAATAAAACTATAAACTTTAGTGTTTTTAGGAGGTTACTTTAGTTTTTCCCACAGAAATTTCCACAGGCAGCACCACTTGCACGGGGGATGGAAAGTCGCGCTACTCCCCGTTCGCAGACTCATTCCCATCAAAAGCGCTTGGGGTCAGAAAATGGCAAGATTGTGGAGTGGGCGAGCTAAGCCTTCTTTTCACTCGACTTCGAGATGACATGACCCAGAAGATTTTTCATTGCCAACCTGAATTCGTGTCGCGGGGTTCACCGTTTTCTTGGATTCTGGGTCTTCTTTTTGCCGCGTCGGCGATGCTGGCCCAATCCGGCTCTCCATTAGTAGAAGACCCCCGGGTTCAAAGAAACCAATCTTCGTTGAGGGCGCCCCAGGCTCCGGCCATCACGTTGAATGCAGGCCTCTTAACTGTCGCTGCCAGCGATTCAAATCTAAGGTTGATCTTCGAAAAGATTTCGCAGGAAAGTGGCATGATCATCGAGGGCCAATTGACCGACACTCGGGTTTTCGGCATTTACGGCCCGAAACCTCCCCCACTCGTTCTCATGGAGTTGCTTGACGGCCTCGGTTACAACGTCTTGATGGTCGGAGTCTCGGACCGGGGGATGCCGAACAAGTTGGTTCTGACCCGCCGGACAAGCGGGGCTTCTCCGCCAATGCCCGACTCCGCTACAGGATCAGCAAAGCCGACCAACAATTCGCTCCCGCCCGTTCGTCCGGCAGAAGAACAGCCCACGCTAGGTCCTGGAGCTATCGCCCATCCTCCCCCCGAACCCTCAAACGATCCAGACACCCGCCTGCAGCAAAACCTGCAGCGACTTCAGAAGATGCGCCAGCAGCAAGCGGACGCGCCTCCACGCTAAACGGAAGGTAGTCGGAAACCCGCAGGGCCTTGGTTGACATCCAACAAGGCGATGTCGCCAGTTACCCATCTCAATATCCGCAAGGGGTCCATGCGCAACTTCCTCGTCTACGTGAGTGTTGCCCTCCTCTCGATCTGCTCCGCGAAGGCTCAAACCCCGAGTCCGACGCCGCTCGGCCAGACACGTCGACCCCTGACGGTCGATCGTGACCCCGCTCCGTCTATAGACCCAGACACACCTGCCGTAGATCCGTCAGCAACGACCGCGCCTGCCGCCGGGCAGGTCGGAAAAGATCAGACGGGTCGTTACACCCTCGAGGCAGATGCCTACGAAATCCAACTGCATGTCACGGTAGTGGACACCACAGGCCGCGCTGCCAACAATCTGACGAAGGACTCCTTCCGCATCTTCGAGGATGGAGTCTCGCAAACAATTACCGGCTTCCGGCATGAGGATCTGGCAGTTTCGATTGGATTGGTGATCGATAGCTCGGCTTCGATGTGGGACAAAAAGGAAGCCGTCGAAAAGGCGGCGCTCGATCTAATACGACTTTCCAACGCAAAAGATGAAGCGTTCGTGGTCGATTTCAGTTCCAGGGCTTACATCGATCAAGACTTCACCTCTTCGACTGAAGACCTGAAGAAAGGGTTGCGCTACGTCAAATCTACCGGAGGCACGGCGGCTTACGACGCCGTCATTGCCTCCGCGCAGTATCTGTCCAAGCACGGAAAGAATACCAAGCAGGTTCTACTCCTCGTCACCGACGGAGAGGACAATGCATCGCGAACCTCAATGATGGAAATGATCCGGCGCGTGCAGACTCTCGACGGGCCGGTAGTGTACTGCGTCGGCCTGCTCTTCGGTGAGGACGCTGACAAGGGTGAATCGCGTCGTGCGCGTACCGAGCTGGAGGAACTTGCCAATCAGACTGGAGGCGTCGCCCTGTTTCCGAAATCTCTGAAGGAGGTCGACAAGATCGCTGCGATAGTCGCCGAAGACATAAGGACTCAGTACACCATTGGCTACCGTTCCACCAACCCACCCCAGAACGGCGGCTACCGAGCCGTACACGTCGATGCCTTCAGTATCGAAAACAAAAAGCTGAATGTCCGAACAAGGAATGGTTACGTGGCGAAGAGTCCATCAGTCACTGCTCCCACGACCTCGGCGAGCAGCGGATCGTCCCCTTCCAAAACACGTTGATAATCTGACATAGACCTGCCGACGCGCGGTTTCGAATCTGTATGGAACTCCTTTTCGTCCGCTTCCAGCAACGCGCCCTCGCTCCGATATATCGTCAATCTCGAATCGGCGACCGGACCACTGAGAAAAGGCGCCGGCGCGCTGGAGCCATAATTCTGTCCGCGAACAGGTGCACCCCGGAAGCACTTCAAAACCATCACAAAGTTTGCCATCGAGCGGACCCTGTAAGGTACGCCTCGCAGCAGATGCCGAACAAAAACAAAACTTGTTACAGATGCTAATTAGCTCTGGTCTTGCGGTGTACGAAGGTCTTGTTCGTGAACGAGGGACGCTCGGTATACCCGCGTCGGAGTTTAAGAAACAGTCTTGGTGCAACCGTTGTTATGGAATTGTCTCTGCACCTTTTGGCTGCTCTCATCTAGCGACCGGGGGATGCTCAGTCCCGAACAAGGGTTGCTTCGACGCGCGATGGTGGTAGACCAAGTAACAGCAATGTGTAGCCTTAGCCCCGCGAATTCGAGTTAGGTTCGAGGTGAGGGCTCCCAACGATGTTCAAGCTAATCTCCCTGACCGTTATCTCGCTCACCTGTTCCATGGGGTTTTCCCAATCCGTAAGCGTCTCACAGTTGCAGACCCTCCCTTCGTGGGTTCAAGCCGGAAGCACAGGCAACACGGGAGGGGGCAACTCTGTTCCTAACGGATTGTTTCAGATGACACCCGGTAATCCAGCGACATTCTCCATTCGTGCCTCAATACCCTATGCCGGCGCTTACTGGTACTACAACATCCCCGGTGCATGGAACTCGGCTACATACTTCGAGCAGCGGATGCGAATCACGTTCCCATCCCTGGCTGACTTTAAAGCAAGCCAGGCTATCGAATTTGAGCTGCAGCAGAATGTAGGCAGCACCATCTACAACATGGCATTCCAGTTCGACTTTGGTGCCTCCCATCTGGTTCGTACATTCGATTACAGCAAGTCAGTTTGGGTGCCTACCGCCATTCCCACGAGCGTATTCAATCCAACCGGATCAAACGTCATCGCGGTGCTGTTTCTGCGAGATGCCCCCAACAAGACCGTGACATCGGTAGGACTGTCCATCAACGGAGCGTGGTACCCCATCAATGTAACGCGTAAAGGCACACCACGCGTCGAGTCCGACTACGTTCATTGTGGGTTTCAGATTGACGCGAACCACGCGATGACACCATACAGCGTAAACGTAGACAACATGGGTGTAACCCTGATGCAGACGACCCCCTAAACGCTGCGGATATGCGGGAAAGCAGACGCACGTTACCGATCGAGTGAAGACACTGCCGGATCCACAGCTTACCTTTTAGTCATTCAGTGTTGGAGCTCGAAGCCTTTTGTGTCAATTTTGTGTCACGGACTTGCGGGGTAGCCGGAATGGGCGGGATCATCGGCCTTTGCACTCTCTAAATTGAAGATTTGACAAGCGCCCAGCGGGTGCGACTCAAACCGCCTCCACCATTTTTTGCTCTGTTTCTCTGGAACACCGGGCTAATGCGCCCCGCATCAGCTATGCAACCGCAGCAACGGCTTCAGATCGAGTGCTGCCACGAACTCGGACGCAGTCCTCGCGAAATCGGAACGAAGTTCGGTGTCCGGGTCGCCGCCGGTTGCAGTCTGTACTCTCCATTGCTCGCGCAAAATCAACGGCAGTCGATGGTCCACCGGCTCGATAAAGAGGTCCGCAAGATGCGGAGCCACTACCGAAACGGAACCGTCGGAAATGCCGCCAGTCAACTCGCAAACCTCACCCCGGCATGACGTCTCGGCGTCCATGGTTCGAGTCTCGCGCTCGCGGTAGAAGCTGGTGATGAAGTGCGCCGTCGTTGCGTTCGGCCTCGGGGCATCCAGGGTACCGCTCCACACCGGCGTGACTCCCTGCAGCATCTTGCTGAACGACACAAGATGATCCTCCCCGCCGAGATAGACGCCCATGGCAATCATTGCGCCGGAGTCGTCCCGCTCGTACTGGCCCCACACGAATCGCAGGTTTCCGTTGGCGTCGGACTCGTCCCAGGTCTGCTTCAGGGCGTAGGGTCCAACCCGGAGCGGGATCGCAGCGACTACATCGGCCTCGCCCATCGGCGCCTTGTAGTGTGCCGCGACTGACCTTGCCTGCGGAACGAAGAAAGCTAAAGCCCCCGCCGCCAGCAGGGCCACGCGCGGCACCAGCGGGGGCACCGCCTTTCGCGCTTCTTCCGGTATTTGCGTGGGTTCAACCGTGGCAGCTACGTTCCGCTCAAAGTACAGTCCGGCGACGAGGCCGATGACCAACGTTGCGGACAGGAAGAGCGACACGCCGATCACATAGTCCACCTGCGTGCCGTAGCTCTGGATGGATGTGACCGATAGCCCCAGGCGGTAGTAGCAGACCAGCAGACAAAGCCGCAGAAGATTAAGTAGGTATCCCAGCAATACTCCGCCAACTGTAAGCAAAGCGAGCGCGCGAGGCGACAGGCGACGGATATATCCGTAGACCATCGCCAGATACCCGAGCGTGATCGCGCCCCGGAGGCCATTGCATCCCGGCACGATCATCATTCCGAAATTCGGCGCAAACATCATGCGGAGCTGATCGCCGGTGGGCTCAAGGCCGATCGCATGGGCAAAGCCACGCGCTGTGTTGGCAGACAGGATCTGAAGCGGCATGTCCACCAGGCGCTGGAACGGCTCCGGAACCGGATTGACGATCAGCAGCAGACAAAGCGGTGCGATTGCCACGCGCACAAGGCGCGGCCCACCGAACAGCAAAGTCGCACCGATGCCATACAGAAAAGTCGCCATGCCCGGATGCAGCAGCCGAACCTGGTGATGGAAGAGGAAGGTAAACAGCGAGTCGGAGCTGAATAGTGTGGCCCCCGCCATTGCAAACACGGCAAGGGCAAGTCCCCACCACGTTCCGGCGTTTTGCCATCCGGTGCGCCGCCACGCAGCGATGACACCAGCCAGCGCGACCAAGGGAAAGAAGCCGCCGATCCCACGCAGGGGATCCGTGCTCCACAGCCGAAAATCTGAGACCCACACGGGCAGGAGTGACAGGCTAGCCACAGCAACCGTAAGGCAGACCGCGAAGACCGCAGTCCTCTTGAGTTGAGTCCGGTTCTCGTTCTCAAACTGCGAAATACCGGTTGCAAATCGCGAAGGTTGAATGGGAAAAGTTGCTTGCATCAGTGATTGGATGTGGCGGCTGCATGATACGAGGACTGGGATACGCCGCTGGACCGCGTTGAGCGCTTATCGGTTCTTGCGGCCGCGAAATGATAGTTTGCGAGCCAACGACGAGCCATAGAATAACCCGGCCGCACCGAAGGCCATCAGGATATCGGTGGCAGCTTCCGGCGAATTGACGCAACCGCCAAGGTGCGGGTTTGGGTCAGGAGCGGACGGAGCAGAATTCAACGGATGCGGGCTGGACGCAACCTGAAGGATCGTCGTCAACGCGTGGTGGAGAACGTCATGAGACATGGGAGGCTCCGTGCTTCAAAAGTTGGCGCTGCATAAACATGGATGGCGACGTTGCGTGTGCATCATCGAAGGCAGCCCACGGCGCTGCTGCAGTTGGAGTTTTCACGCTTGCACTAAGCCTATGATTGCGATCGGGTCCCGTCAAGCAACTTCGCACCAACATTCGATAACTTTGGCCTCCGATAACATCGGCCACGCCTATTGACCCCTAAGAGGAAGCTCTTTGGCCTCAAACGATTCGAACGAAGCCCGCCAGTCGTACGCCGGAATCCTGCAGTGCGGTGCCCGCACGAACGATTTTTCGGCGGCCGATCCGCTTCTGTCGCACGACTAACAGGGCAAGGTCGGCGAAACCAAGAAAGGTATCCTCCCCGACCGCATCCGGCGCAGAACCGGTGTCGATCACGACGTAGTCGTACAACGCGTCTGCCTGTCGTAGCGACGCTTTTATTTGATCTGCCTTCATCAACACCGGTGTGGAGAGTTGCAAGGCTGGTCCGGCAGTCAGCACATCCAGTCCGGGCGCGGCGGGAAACGCCACGACGGCATTCTCGAGGGGCACTTGTCCACTCAGCACTGCGGCCAGATTGGAACCCGATTCCAACCGCAGCCGCCGATGAAGGACCGGCCGCCGGGAGTCCGCGTCGATCAACAGGACGCGGGCAGGTAGCGTGGAGAGAGCAATCGCAGTATGGATCGCAATCGTCGAACTTCCCTGGCCGCTCTCTGCCCCGGTAAAGGCGATGATCTTTGTGGAGCGCGACGTGGGCGAGAGCAGCAGTGTGTGTCGCAGCCCGAAGATCCCACGCGAAAAAGGCGACTCCAAATCCGAAAGTAGAAGTTGGCTGGAGATAAGCGCACTGGATGCCTGTGCCGACCACGGAACCTCACCAAATGCGGGCATGCGGAGCGCTTGCTCGACCCGCTCGGCGGCGGAAAGACCGCCTTTCGTGATGTACCCGCCCAGCCCTGCGACCAGGAAGCCGGCCGCGAGTCCGCCCAGGACGTACCATAGCGTTCCACCAAAATAATCCTTGCGCCGAGGCCGGGCAGGAACCTCTGGCGGGTTCAGGATGTCGACCCCCACCGAGCCATATCCTCCGTCGATGTCAGCGGTTCGGACGTTATTGACGAGCACGTAGTACAGTTCGCTGTCGCGGTTGAGTTGTACCTGCAGAGTCGTCGCGGTGATTGAGGCGTTCTGGCGGGCCCCCAGGTGCGTAATCTCGCGCCGCACCTCGTGGGAAATGGCCGCAGACTCCGCCTTGGCTGAATCAAAGTCGGCGGCGATTTGGCGCTGGGTCCGGGCATTTCCCTCGGCCAGCGTACGGCGGAGCTGCTCGATTTTCGCTTCCATCTCCAAAACGGAAGGATGGTTTGGGCCAAACGTCGACTGTAGGTCGGCCAACTGCACATTTGCCAGTTCCACCGCGTACTGCAGCCAAACAACTTCGTGCGACACGGAAGGGTTCAGGCCGTGCGTGACTTGCGAATCCCATCCGACCAGAGTGTCTTTTGTTGCCTTCGCCACTCGAAGCCGGGCCTTCGCGTCTTGCTCCTGCCGGACAAGCTCGAGCGCCGCCGCCGCGCTGGTCTCCGGACCCGAGACTACCCCCAGAGTACCGTCGCGTTGCTGAAGTTCGATCAGTTCGCGCTGCTCGGCTTCGACTTTATTCTTGAAGGCGTCCAGTGACGGAATTAACAGGGCTGAGACTCTGCGGATGGCATCACGTCGTAGTTCGAAGTTGTGCTCTTCGTACGCCTTGATCTCTGCCTTCAGTATTGCGGTGGCTGTCTCGGGGTCGGGACCGGTGAACGAAAGGTACATGATCCTCGGTCCAGAGGACGGTTTTCGTGTCTTCGCGTTTTGAGTGGAGGCGTCGGTTTCAGACAGCCCAAACACAGGTACGGCTACGTCTGCGTCGTAGCGAAGCGAGAGCCCGGTGCGAAGTCCTGCGATCATGGCTGCGCGAACTTCAGGCTGATCCGGATCGACATGGACACCGCGATGCGCAAACGGCGAGAAGCGAGGGTTATCGGCGAGGTTGAGCTCCCTGGCGACTCTGCCCAAAATCGTTTCGCTATCAAGAATCTGCGCCTCCGTCGGCAAGCTGACGACTGGCTTGTGGGCGGAGCCGCCGTAAACCAGCGTCAGCTGGGTTGCCTCGATTGGTCGCAGAAGAATCTCTGCGGTCGCGTCGTAGAGTGGCGGTTCGCGGTACACCTGATAGAGGCCTACTGCGACGCTAACCAGAAGGCACAATGCGATCTGGAGACGAGCGCGCTCCACAGTCCGCGAGGCCTGCGCAACAATCTGACTATTGAAAAAAAAGCCTCGCACAGTGAGTCGAGAACGCCCCACGTGACGCTCACGGGTTGGAATGTCCGTCTCTGTTTGCTTCAAACACTTTCACCGGACTGGCGTGACAACCGACGCCTAAGGCAGATTCGAGAGATCCTCCACTCAGCCCAATCCTACAGCGAGCGACGCAACGATTCCATCACCGTTGTCCGCCGAATTCACCAGATCGGCGAGCGAACATCAATAGACTTCAGGGGCCTGTCTGATTTGCGGAGTTTGACACTCTCTGCCGAGCGCGTGGACCGAACTCGCTGATCGTGATTCGCTTCCAATCCATCGATTGGATAGGATAGCGGCCATGAACAGACGACAGTTTCTCGCCACCGGTAGCGCCGCTGGAGTGCTCGCAGCCCAAGCCTCAGCCCAAACGTCCGCGCCGCCAACCGCTGCAGCAGCACCGACGCCAGGCCTGATGAAGCTCGGCGACCAGAGCGCCCCCACCAACGACGCCCACCTGAAATACCTCGCCCGCTATGGCGTCCGTAACATCTGCGGCTATCCAGAGATCAAGGACGGCCGCCTATACGCGACGGTCGACGAGCTCAAGAAGATGATGGACATGGCTGGCAAGTACGGCATCTCCATCGACTGCACCGCCCCGCCGTTCCTCGAATCCAGCTTCATCGACACCGAGAAGCATCCTGCCATCATGCTCGCCCAAAGCCCCGAACGCGACCGCGATATCGAGGCCCTGCAGATCTTCATCCGCAACTGCGCCACCGCTGGAATTCCCTCTATCAAATACAACATGAGCATCCTCGGTGTCCTCCGCACTGGCCGCACCCCCGGCCGTGGAGATGCCCTCTACCATAAGTGGGACCTCGCCGAAGCCAAGCCAGCAACTCCTCTCACCCGCGCCGGAGTCGTCAACGCCGACGCCTTCTGGGAGCGCATCACCTACTTCCTCGATCGCGTTATCCCCGTCGCCAACGAAAACAAGATCCGCATGGCCTGCCACCCGCAGGACCCCGGCGTCCCACCCGATGGGCACCAGGGTATCAACCGCGTCCTCGGCACCATTGACGGCCTGAAACGTTTCATCACCATCAAGGAGAGCCCCTACCACGGCCTAAATTTTTGCCAGGGAACCGTCTCTGAGAACCTCCGCAACCCGAGCGTCGAAATCTTCGACGTCATACGCTACTTCGGCACCCGCAAGAAGATCTTCAACGTCCACTTCCGCAACATTCGCGGCAGCCGCGACAACTTCCTGGAGGTCTTCCCGGATGAAGGAGAGATCGACTTCGTCAAAGCTCTCAAGGTTTATAAGGAGATCGGCTACCCTTACATGCTGATGCCCGACCACGTCCCAATCGCCGCCGACAACGCCGACCCGGGATCGCTGCAGTCCTTCGCCTTCTGCTACGGCTACATTCGCGGCCTCATCCAGTCTTTGAACGCGGCATAAGAACCTCTACAAGCCATAGTCCCGGCGAATTCCACGGATTTGCTTCAGATGGTGAAGGCCGTGGACCAAGTGGAAGCGGCGCCATTGTTGCATGGAGAGCGGGCCGAGAACGATGTGCGCAACGGCACGTCGGTCGCCGAAGAAATGTTCGCCACGGGCAGTGACGGCGTCCAGACGCTGCAGTTCCGCACTCACACGCTGCGCGAGTTCGTCGCCGCTCTGCACGGTGAGTGGCAAAGTCGGCGCGACGGCGGCGGGAGCCACGCGGCCATTGGGGAATCGCCCCAGGCGGGTGATCATAAACTGGCCCAACAGTTGGCGGAGACTCGGCTTGGCGCGTGTTGCGCTGCGCTTGTCCACGCGGGCTTCCAGCGCGGGAACGGAGCTTCGGTAGGTATTGATAAGGTGCTCGACGATTTGCTGGATGCTCCATTTACCGGGGTATCCAATGGGAGTCGCCTGCGTGTTTCGAGCATCCAGCCCCCGCAATGCATTGGTTACTTCAGTCTCTAGTCGCTGCAAATCAACGTGCATGGATGGAGACTAAAGCATTGCATGTGTTGGGTAAAGGGCCTTGCTCACAATCCCAACAGATCGGTTACTTTGGTGATAACTCCGCAAGGGCCCGACGCGCTGCCTTGGCTTTTTCGCCTTCTGGATCGAGCTCGAGGCACAACTTGTACTCGGCGATTGCCTCGTCCATCTTCTTTAGATTGCGCGCTCCTTCAGCGAGAGCGAAGTGGGCGAGTGGGTCGTCGGGGATGGTGGCCACGGCGTCTTTCGCACGAGTGTAAGCCCCGACGAAGTTACCGGTGGTGGTGTAGTAGTGGGCAACCTCAAGATCCTTCGCTTCCCGCTCGTCAAGATCCTCCACCTTGGGCAGATGGCGGCGGCGCTGGGCGCGCGTGGTGCCGGTGCTTCCCTTATCGGCAAGTGCGGGAGCATCGTCGGGATCGGTGGCGGGTTCGGCGTCAGGAGATCCGGAGCTGGAGGAGGACGACGAAGAGGAAGAGGGTACAGCCTTATCCGCGTCCTCCGGAAACGGGAAGGATTTAGCGGCTGGAGTTGCCACAGGACTGGAGGATGGGGCTACGGGCTTGTCGGCGTCGTCCGGAAATGGAAAGGACTTCGGGCTTGCGGGTGCGGCGGGTTTGTCGTCAGGTGTACGTTCGCCCGGGAAGGGAAATTTTTCCGCTGCGGCGGGCGGCGGCACGGCCGAAGCCGGCGGGGCGCAGGAGACCTTTTTTGTCGGCACGCACGGGGTCGTCGTTAGCGGCGGCGGAGGCGGCGTATATTGCGCGTCAGCGGGCGGTATGGTCCCGAACGCCGCGCAAAGAGCAGCGCACGCCAGGATTCGAAGCAGGTTTGTTATAGTCAGCGTCATTGCCTGATTGGTTGGACGGACATTCGGGTGGATAGGTTCGATTTTCATCGGGGAGAGTTGCATGGCGCGGTATTCAATGGGGCAAGGCTTGATTGTACGGTCGTCGGCGATCCACGCGGCGGGCTGCTACACCACGCGGGCGATTCGCAAGGGCCGGCGCGTGTGCGAGTATGACGGGCCGCGCATGTCGAAGAAAGAGGCCGACGCGCGCTATCAGGACCGCGTTGTGACCTACCTGTTTGGATACGGCGAGGCAGACCGCGTGATCGACGGGTTTGGCGCGGCCATGTTCATGAACCACTGCTGCGAACCGAACTGCGAGACAGAAGAGGAAAATGGCCACATCTTCGTCGTGGCACTGCGCGATATCGCCGCCGGTGAGGAGCTTGTGTACGAGTACAACCTGTGGGATTCGGATGACGCGACGCAGGATTGCTACTGCGGCAAGCCGAACTGCCGGGGGACGATGTTTTCGCCGGCAGAGGTAGAGCGGCGTGCGAAGCTGGCGAAGAAGCGGAAGTAGAATGGATTTGGAGATGAGCGATGGAAGATGCGGAGTGGAAAGACGAGTTTGACTGGCGAGGCTCTAAAGCGGTTCAGTTCGACCCACTGAAGTTGAGCGGACGAGGCAACGTGGACGGAACGCGCATGTTTGCCGACGGCGTTTTGAACTGCTATGACGATGGGATGTCTGCCGAGGAGATCGCCGTAGAGTACGAGTTGGACATGAAGCCCGTCCGGGAGATTATCGCGTTTGCTAACTCCAGGCGCTTGAAAGAAACCGCTTGAAATTTTGCTTGACCACAACCTGCCGGCCCAAATACGGAAATTTCTCAAGGGACACTTGGTATTGACTGCACGATCATTGGGTTGGGCGGAACTCCAAAATGGTGAACTGCTCAAGGCTGCCGAGGTCGCCGGGTATGAGGTAATGTTGACCGGCGATCAAGGGATCGTAAAGCAACAAAACAACCTCACACGGCAGATTGCCCTGGTCGTGGTAACGAGGATCGACTGGCCGGGTCTGGAAGCGCATATCGATGAAATCCGCGCCGCGTTGGAGAGGGCTGCCCCCGGCGGATACGAAGAGGTAAGACTGCCACCGCGTCGAGGTTCAAAGGATCAGTAAGATCGGCACAGAAAGAGTCTTTGTTTCTTATGGGTTATCAGGTTTTAGCAAGAAAGTATCGGCCGCAGCGGTTTGCAGACGTCGCCGGGCAGGATCACGTCACCGTCACGCTGATGAATGCGTTGACGCAGAACCGCATTGCGCATGGTTACATCTTCAGCGGCCACCGCGGGATCGGCAAGACGACCATCGCGCGCATTCTGGCCTGTGCGCTGAACTGCCGCAACGCGATCGGCTCCGAGATACGCCCGACAGCTGAGCCTTGCGAGGTTTGCGATAGCTGCCTGGAGATTCGCGCCGGGAACGCCGTTGACGTCATCGAGATCGATGCAGCGACCAATCGCGGCATCGACGAGATTCGAGAGCTGCGCGACGCGGCGCGGTATCGGCCCTCGCGCGACAAGTACAAGATTTACATTCTCGACGAGGCGCACCAGATCACGGACGCAGCCTTCAACGCTCTGCTGAAGACGTTGGAGGAGCCGCCGGATCACATCGTGTTCATGATGGCGACCACCCAGCCGGAGGATATTCCGCAGACGGTGCGGTCCCGGTGCCAGCATTTCAGCTTCCACGCGGTTAAGTTGGCGGACATTATCGGCGAGCTGCGCGGAATCGCGGCGCATGAAGGCATCGACGCCGATGAAGGTGCGCTCAGCCTGCTGGCAGAGGCCGGCGACGGCTCCATGCGCGACGCGCTCAGCATCATGGATCAGGCGATTGCAAGCGCGCCGCTGATCGACGGCAAGGCACGCCTCGACGCCGGGCAGATTCGCGAGCTGATGGGCACCGTTCCCAACGCCGTCTTTGAGCGGATTATGCAGGCCGTCGATGGGAATCGTTCGGCGGAAGTAATGTTGACGGCTAATGAGCTGTTGTCAGCCGGAAACTCCCCTGCACAACTGGCTCGACAGGCGGTTCGATTCCTGCGCAGCTGCGTGATCGCAAAGATTGCCGGGATGTCTCCGGAAGGCGATGATGGCGGCCTCGGCGGGGAGTTGCTGCAGATTTCTCCGGAAGAGCAGAAACGCGCAGCACGGGTTGCGGCTCTGTTCAGCGAGGAAGAATTGACGCGGTTCCTGCAGACCATGCTGCGGACCTTCGACGAACTTGGTTACCGGCAGGAGCAGCGGTTTCACTTCGAACTTGGGCTGCTGAAGCTAGTGCATCTGCGGCGTCTGTTGCCGGTGGAAGATGTGCTGAGTTCCCTCAGTGGCGGACGTTCGGCACCTTCGGCTGCGTCGCCCAGAGCTGCGACTGGCCCCATCGATCTACCGAGACCGACTACCCCTCCGACCGCTCCTGCTGCCGCGAAGCCAGCGTTTTCTCCCTTCGAGGCCGACAAAAATCGGCGGAAATACGACGGGATCCAGGGCGGAATGAGTGTCTCGCCGGTAGTTGCGACGCAAACGACCGTGCAGTCGGGGGCAACTGTCCGGGTAGCCGAGCCTGTCCGGATAGCCGCGCCCGTCCCTGTCCTGGTGCCGCCACCTGTGGAGGTCGCCGCGCCCGTGGAGGAGCCGACTCTTCCCTCGCCCGGCGTAGCCGCTGACGTTGCTGCTTCCGGAGACCAGGCCACCGACCTGCAGCGGCAGGTGATCGAAGCGTTATCCGCCGCAAAGCAGAGTTCGGCGGCGGATGCCTTCGAGGATTCGGCGTTCATAGTCGCCGGAAGTGAAGTCAAGGTTCAGACGCAGCTCTCTGCGACCATGCTTGGCGTGGTCATCAATCCTGACGCCGAAAAGATTGCGCGTGGCGCAATTCGCGCTGCCGGATTGAAGATGACGTTACTCGCGGGCGCATCCAAGGCTGTAGCTGGTCCAAAGAAGGCCAAGGTCGCGCGGACCGGTTCGGCCGAGGCCAAGGCCCTGGAGCATCCGATGGTGCAGGAGGCGATGCGGCTGTTTGAGGCTGAGGTCCAGACGGTCATGGATTTGCGTGGCGATGATTAGATAGTGTTGGAGGGCGAATGAACTTTTCCGATCTCGGCAAGATGAAAGACATGATGTCGCAGGCCAAGGCAATGCAGGAGCAGATGGAGCAGAAGCTCTCGGCCACTGTGGTCGAAGCCGAGGCTGGCGGGGGCATGGTATCGGTGCAAATGAACGGTCGTAAAGAATTGCTGAAACTAACCATCGAACCAACCGCGATGGGTTCCAACGCGAGCGATCTGGAGCTGCTTCAGGATCTGATCATGTCAGCCGTGAACGAAGCCGGACGACGCGCCGACGAAGCGATGAAGCAGAGCGTGCAGGGCATGATGGGCGGACTCAATTTGCCGGGGATGAACTAGTGGCGCTGGGCGGCAGCACACGTTTTGCGGAGCCAATGGCGAGGCTGATCGAGGAACTCCGCAAGCTGCCGGGTATCGGCACCAAGACGGCTCAACGGCTGGCTTTTCACGTGTTGCGGTCGCCGAGTGAGGACGCTGAAAACCTTGCCGACGCTATTCGCGAGATCAGGAAACACCTGCGACTCTGCTCCATCTGCAACAACATTACGGACATCGATCCCTGCAGCTACTGCACCAGTCCGACCCGCAATCATCGCGTGGTCTGTGTTGTCGAAGAGCCGACCAACATTGCGACCATCGAGAAAACCCGGAGCTACAACGGCGTATACCATGTACTGCATGGGACACTCTCGCCCATCGGCGGAGTGGGCCCGGAACAGCTACGAATCGCAAACCTTCTCACCCGCCTCGTGGAAGTGAACGAGGTGATCCTCGCTACTTCCCCTACCACTGAGGGCGAGGCCACAGCGGTCCACATCAGCCACGAACTGCACAAGGTCGCACCGACCGTGAAGGTGACGCGCATCGCTACCGGCGTACCTGCCGGCAGCGACATCGAGTACGCCGACGAAGTGACCATGACTCGAGCGATGGAAGGCCGCCGCGAGTTCTAGCAGGTGACCGTGCACTTCCCGAAGGACCGCACCAGAACGACAAGGTTCCAAAGGTCCTCGTCCTTGCCCCGGCCAGCCTCGCCAGGCATAATTCCGTTGCCGTTCTTGATGATGTAGTAGAGCTCGCCGTCGGTCTTGTCCTTAAGGGAGTCCACCGCCGTCCAGTTTCTCAGCTTGTACTTCCCTCCCACATCCCCCTTGCCGTCGCCTTTCTCTCCGTGGCAGAGCGCGCAATCGTACCCGTATATCTGCCTGGCATGCTTTTGCGCCTCGGGGTTCGGCTTGAAGGGATTGGTCATTGCGATAGCTTCGGGCGGGATGGGCGGCGGCGCAGACGTTGCTTGTGGCAGGTCCGGCGTCCTGTTCGGTTCGAGTGCGGTGCCGAGCAACATGGCGCAGAGTAAAGCAGCGAGCTTGATCATAGGACCTCCAGAGATCGGGAGAATTCTAGTGCGCAGTGCGCAATCTGTCTGTGTCATTGGTCACTTAACGTGAGGAAAGGGTTGCATTTAGGCCAATTGCACGGTTTCCGTCGCGCTGATCGCGCTCTTCCACATCTTCCCGATGCCCGAAGGCACCACGCCCGAGGGCATCGTCTTCTTCACGGCCCTGCATGCGAGCGGCTTCATGCTGCCGTTGCTCGGCCTGTGCTTTCTGGCGGGCTCTGTTTGCTCTTAGACCGCACGGCACCGCTGGGTCTGATCCTGCTTGCACCGCCGATTGTCGTTATCCCGCTCTACAACTGGTTGCTGGAGCATCAACCCTTTACCAGCGGTCCCTTCGTGGTAACGATTGAAGTCCTTCTGGCTTGGTACTACTGGGATCGGTTCAAGCCGCTGTGGGGCGGCGAAAAGAGCTAATCGGAGTTGATGCTCTGGCGCAGGTTGCCCCCGGTCATGTTGTGTGGCTGGTCGATCTGCATCATGCTCAGCAGGGTCGGCGACAAGTCTCGGAGGCTCCCACCCGACCGTAGCGTCATGTTCTTCTCGTCGCTCACCAGAATGAACGGGACCGGATTGGTGGTATGCGCGGTGTGCGGCCCACCGGTCACCGGGTCGATCAGCAATTCGGCGTTGCCATGGTCCGCAGTGACGAGCATGGACCCGCCGCGCTGCCGAATTTCCCGATAGATCCGGCCCAACTGGGTATCGACCGTCTCGCACGCCCGGATTGTCGGCTCCATCTTGCCCGAGTGGCCCACCATGTCTGCATTGGCAAAGTTGACGATTATGACGTCGAAGGCCGTGTCACCGATAGCCTTGATCACCGTATCGGCAATCCCCTCGGCTGACATCTCAGGCGCGAGGTCATACGTGGCGACCTTCTGTGATGCAACCAGCTGGCGGTCTTCGCCGGGAAACGGCTTCTCAATACCGCCATTGAAGAAGTAGGTCACATGGGCGTACTTCTCGGTCTCGGCGCAGCGAAGATTGCGCAGATTCGCCGAGCCCATCACGTGCGCCAGCAGATTCTCCATCGATTCGGCTGGGATGACGATGGGCAGCTTGTACGCCTTGTCATACTGCGTCATGCAGACGTAGTGGATCTTCTGCGGTAGAGTCTGCGGTGGAATTTCCGCGTCGAGTTCGGCGGCTTTCGGCAGGTCGCGGCCCATCGACTGGTTCAGCCCGGACGTGCGGGTGAGCACGCGCGTGATCTGGCGCACGCGATCCGCACGGTAGTTGAAGTTGATGACCACGTCCTCGTCGCGGATGAGACCGACGGGAGTGCCCTCGGCGGTAATCACGGTGAACGGCGGCGTGAATTCGTCGGTGACGCCGTTCGAGTAGAGTTCGCGAATCCGGGCGGCGGGGTCGGCGTACTGCCCCCCAGCCGGAGTACCCGCCACCATGGCGTCAAAGGCTTGTCTGGACTTCTCCCAGCGCAGGTCGCGATCCATCGCGAAGTATCGTCCGGAGACGGACGCGAGCCGACCAACGCCGAGGGCCAGAAACTGCTGGGCAAGTTCGTCCAGGTAGCCGATGCCACTGGTGGGCATGGTGTCGCGACCATCCATAAAGGCATGCACGTAGACGTTGGCGATTCCCTGCTGCTTGGCAAGTTTTAGCAGTGCAAACAAGTGACGCTGGTGGGAATGAACGCCGCCGTCCGAAAGTAGGCCGATGAGATGGAGCGAACGGCCTTTCTGGAGCGCCAGCTCGCAGGCCCGCAAAAGCGTCGGATCGGTGTAGAAGCTGCCGTCCATGATTGCCGTATCGATGCGCGTCATGTCCATGCGGACGACGCGGCCAGCACCCATATTCAGGTGACCGACTTCGCTGTTGCCCATCTGGCCGTCGGGCAGACCGACGAAGTGGTCGCTGGCGTGGAGCAGGGTGTTGGGGTAGTCACGCAGCAGCGCGTCGTAGACCGGCTTGCGGGCCTGAGCGATGGCATTACCGTAGGTTTCGGCTCGGTAACCCCAGCCATCGAGGATGGTGAGGATGATGGGTGACTTCAGCATGTGGCTATTCTACCCGCTTACTTTATGGGCGCTCGCACAGGTCCGGTGTAGTCCATTCCGTGGCTGCCGGGGTGGATGACGAGGTAGTAGCAGCGGTAATCCTCGCACTGGCTGACGGTGCGGCGGAGACGGATATCTTCGAGGAGGATGCCGGGTTCGAGCGAAGGCTTGAAGCTTGCCGCCGTCGCGTGACCGGGGATGTTTGGACGGGCGAATTGGGGAGTCACGAAGTTCAGGGAGAGGACTGCGAGTAAGACTGCAATGGTCAGCGGTTTGCATGTCAGCCGGACGCCGACCAGAAGCAAGACGAAGAACGCGACTGGGATCAGGTATGAGATCTCGATAGGGTAGCGGAGGAAGAGTGCAGCGTTGGCAAGAATTACTCCGAGAAAGAGTGGAGTGGCGCGTTGGCGATAGGCAAGGACTTCGGGGATGAGGGAGGGTGTACTCTCCCACCTTAGCGACGATGGGACCGTCGCGAAGATGGGGCACCCGAGCATTAGGCCGGTTGCAACGGGTCCAAACAGGTAGAGAGATTTGTAGACGAAGCGACCGATCCGGAGAGTAGGCGTCCACATGGCTTCGGGCCCAGCCAGTGCGTGGAGAAAAGCGAACGAGTGGTTGGCCAGGCGCCACGACTCGATGTACGGCAGGCCACCCAGGATCGCAACGAAAACACCAACACCGAGTAAGCGTGGGGCTCGGCGTGGACTGGTCAGAATCCCCGCGAGGATAGCGCAGGCAATGAGCGGCGCGTTGGCTCCACGGATCGCAATGGCGAACGCAGCCGCAAGAACTGCCAGAGCCAGGCGGTCGGCTAGCAGGAATTCCACGAAGAGGACTACGCCGAGCAGTGACCAGAGGTAGTCGACAGTCGAGGTGGCGGCGATGGCAAAGACCGGCGTTACAGCGAGGCACGCGGCTACAATACGCGGGTAGCGGAGCCCGAGACGCTCCGCGATCGCAAGGAATCGCCACAGCACGACCAAGGCGACAACAAGCGTCGCGAGGTTCGTCGCAATGGAACCGCCAAGATGGCGGAGCGCGAAGACGATTGCCTCAAAGAGCCAGTAGCCGGGGTTCCGGCTTGTCTCCGGCAGGTGGAGATGCCATGTGGAGACGCCGGAATCGAGGACCGTGTAGGTGTCGTTGTCGGAGCCGTAGCCGAGAAAGCAGAGGGGCAACAAGACAATCGCCATCCATGCAAAGCGAACCGAACTACGCATGGATGGAGGCATGAGAGGAGTGTAACGCGGGCTATTCGACGAGGAACGACGCGCCGGTACTCTTCGGGATGGTGACCGAACCTGCGGCAACCTTGACGAGCGCGGCGGCTGCGGCACCGGTGAGGATATGAGCTTCGCGAGCGGTGAGTGAGTCGGCAGTCAGGACCTGTTGCAGCTTCGCTCCAGGCAGCTTGATGCTGAGGGACTGAGACTCGTCCTTATTGAGGATGATGAGGAAGACTTTCCTGTCGGCACGGCGCGCGGCGAACGCGGTCGCGTTGACTGTGCCGGGGTTGAAATCGACGGGAAGCATGGTTAGACCCGCAAACCCGCTCACAAAGTTCATTCCGTAGCCCGTCGGTTCCAGCACATACTTTCCGTTCAGCTTGCCGTCTACGCCGTGGCCGGCAAGTGTCCCCTCGTTGGCAATCGGGGTATAGAAGGGCTTCGGATGGGGCTCGTCGACATTCTTCTTATCGGCCTCGCCGACAAACGTTCCACCGAAACCGCCTGGGCGTGGCCGCTTCCGCCGTGGAGGTTAACCTGGGCAGGAGAACAATCGCGAGAGCGATAGGTATCCCGGTCGATGTCATGGCAATCGCTTCGACGCTCTACTTCTTTGCTGTTCGTTTGACCTCTGCGCGAACTCTTGCCTCTGCGGCCTTCTTCGCCCAGGTATCTGCCTGTTCGAGGTCAGCACCAATTGCACCGGCATCGTTGCAATGTAAGTCAGCTTTCCGTCGGTAGACGAGCGAGAGGTAGGTCAAGGCCTCTTCATAGTCGGGATTTATATCAACTGCGCGGCTGAGATTCGTCAGGGCATCGTCGAGAACGGACGCGTTCTTCTCCAGGAACTTCCGGCAAAGTGTGGGGCTCTTGGCTGTATTGCCGTCTGATCTCTCGGGAAGTCCCTCAGTATCGAGAAGGTCAACAGAGTTCTTATATGCCTCGCGCCAGTCGATGGCACCGATTGTGTAAGGGATTTCAGCATCCCTTGCGTCAAGTATCTGGGCGGATCGCTCCAAGATGCGGGCTTCATCTGGACGGGCTGTATTGAGATAAAGACTTGCCTCCATCTTCAACACAACGATGAGATCCGGATGAGACTTGAGGATCATGCCACACTGCTCGATCGCAAGATTGGCATTTTGGAGATTGTCGGGAGTGGCCAGATTCGGAACAACCTGGGACGCATAGACTTCCCCAAGGTAGAAGCGAGTTTGTTCCTTGGGATCCAAGTCGATGGCACGCCGGAGAAGGTCGGCTGCGTCCGGTAGTCGATCGTCGTTAAACGCCTTGAATGCCTTCTTTGACGAAATCATCGGCTGTCCGTTGAGGGGTCTGCGCCAAGACCGTTGGAAGCAGCATGATCAAAACAATCAGGATACGCATGGGCCGAGTTTACGCCCTTGAAACACTTGCCAAATAACTCAGCGAAAAACCCCACCTCAAACGATGGAACCGTTTGAGATGGGGCACCCAATTATTCCAGGATTTACTCGCTGAAGTTGATGCTCTCCAGCCCAAGGTACTCAGCCGACTGACCAAGCTGCTCCTCGATCCGCAGTAACTGGTTGTACTTTGCAATCCGGTCCGTACGGCTGGCCGATCCGGTCTTGATCTGACCAGCGCCGGTGCCAACTGCGAGGTCGGCGATGAACGTATCTTCTGTTTCGCCCGAGCGATGCGAGATGATCGACGTAAACCCAAACCGGCGACCGAGCTCAATCGCCTCCAACGTCTCCGAGATCGTCCCGATCTGGTTGACCTTGATCAGGATCGAATTGCCGCAGCCCTCTTCGATCCCGCGCTTTAGACGCTCGGTATTGGTCACGAACAGGTCGTCGCCGACCAGCTGAATCTTCGAGCCGTTCGCGCCGCCAAGCTGGTCGGTCAGATACTTCCAGCCTTCCCAATCGTCTTCTGCAAGACCATCTTCGATAGACACGATCGGATACTGGCGCGTCCAATCAATCCAGAAATCGGCCATCTCCTGGCTGGTCAACTCGCGCTTGTCCGACTTCTTGAATACGTACTTGCCCGTCTCTTTGTTGTAGAACTCGGACGAAGCGGGATCGAGCGCAATCGCAATATCTTCGCCGGGCTTCAGGCCGACCTTCTCGATCGCTTCGAGGATCAGGTCCAGCGCCTCCTGGTTCGACTTCAGGCTCGGAGCAAATCCGCCTTCATCGCCGACCGCGGTGTTGTAGCCCTTCTTCTTCAACACGCCCTTCAGCGTGTGGAAGACCTCGGTCCCCTGGCGCAGCGCGTCGGAAAAAGTCTCCGCGCCGACCGGCATGATCATGAACTCCTGGAAGTCCACGTTGGAGTCAGCGTGCGAACCGCCGTTCAGGATGTTCATCATCGGCGTGGGCAGCAGGCAGGCGTTGACGCCGCCGAGGTAGCGGTAGAGCGGAATCTTGAGCGCAGCGGCCGAAGCGCGGCAGGCTGCCATCGACACCGCGAGAATTGCATTAGCTCCCAGGCGCGACTTGTTCTCCGTGCCGTCGATCGCGATCATGGTCGCATCGAGCAGCCGCTGGTTCGTCGCATCCATGCCGACCAGTTCAGGCGACAGAATCGACTCGACGTTGTCGACCGCAGACAAAACGCCCTTGCCGAGATAGTGTTCCATATCGCCGTCGCGCAGTTCTACGGCCTCGTGCTCGCCGGTCGAGGCACCTGATGGAACGGCGGCCCGGCCCATTGCGCCGCCCGAGAGCAGGACGTCGGCTTCAACGGTAGGATTGCCGCGGGAGTCCAGAATTTCGCGGGCGGTAATGGAGACGATGTCGGTCATGGCTTTTCCTTTTTCAGTCGAAATGTCGAATTGAGATGCGATGCGGTGGCTAAGGCGGTCGTTGAGCCTGGGGCGGCGATCCACAGCGATCGGCGCTGCACCGGGGTTTGCTCCGGCGATGGTTTGGATCAGCTCTGATTTTGGAGGCACCGCACGATTCTAACAAACGGAGATCACAGGACGTCACGACTGTTGGCTCCGCCGATTCCCTGCTGGACTTTGGCGTGGCGTCGCGACACAGCGGTAGCTAGGCTTTGAACAGGAGATTTGCCATGAAGATTGCGGTGAGAGTTTTGCAGGTGGCGGCGACTGCCGCATTGGCCCTTCCAGCGGCGGCAATGGCCCAGTACACCGGTACCAGCCACCCGGACGAGACGCCCATCCTGAATTCGCCGGAGGTTCCGGTTCAGCCCGCGTCGCGCCCGGTGCAGCAGTTCGTTGCCTCCCCGGCGTTGAAGCCCAACCCACAGATTCCTATCGAAGCCACGGTTGTCGAGACACCAGTCGCACGGCGGGTTGAGCCGATGATGGACCCAAAGGTGGCCACTGTTCCAGACGTGGACACCGGCTATGTCGCCCGCATTCCCGGCCCGTCGAATCAGTTGCCGATCGGCACACTCATTAAAGTGCGTTTGGCCGATAATATTTCTACCGAAAGCACGCCCAACGGCATGCAGTTCAAGGCGCAGTTGGTTGAGGGCGTGGAGCGCGACGGCCGTATTCTGATTCCAGCCGGTTCGACTGTATCCGGCTACGTGACCGATATCCACGGCGGTAAGCGCATCTCTGGCGCGGCTTCGATCCATCTGAAGACCTCTACCGTCACGCTGCCCGACGGAACAAAGTATGCGCTGCGCGGACAGGTAATCGACACGGACCTGTTTTCCCACATGCGAGTAGACCGCGAAGGCACCATCTATCGGCGCGACCACAAGGCCAAAACCGCGGGAACGCTTGCCTTGACGACAGGATCAGGCGTAGCTGCAGGTGCCTTGATCGCCGGCGTTCCGGGAGCAGTCGTAGGCGGGGCTGTGGGTGCCGGGGTCAGTACCGTTGTCTGGCTGCGGCAGGATCGCCAGGCAGAATTGCCGGCTCAGACCAAGATTGTGTTTTCGCTGACCGAGCCGTTAACCGTCGGCACCATATAAGACCAGAAACCAAGGCTTAGCACCGATTTACACCGATGAAATGGCTCAAGACGAATAACGTGCCTTATTGTTCTTGAGCCATTCCATCGGTGCAAATCGCTGTTACGTTTTTCGCTGAGGTGTAGCGTTAAACCCCGCAGCAGGTGTCTACTAGCTACTCACCTGCGCCAGCAAACGCTTCCAATTCTTCTGGTTTCTCCGCCAGGACTTCTTGAGGTCTTCCAGAATTCGTTCAAAATCCGCATGACCACCCAGCTTTCTCCAAGCCGGATTAATCGAGAACCAAGGGTAGTTCTCATTGCCAAGATAAATCGCGCGACGCAACCAGTGCAGCGCCTCCGATTCGTCGCCTTCAAGCGCGAAGTAAGTGGCGAGGCGGTAGGCCATTTCGCTGTCCGCCTCTGCTGCGGACAGCGTCTCATCGACGATAAAACTCGCTGCTTTTTCGTGATCGCCGAGCTGCTCGTAGCAGAGCGCGATTGTTGGGTAGACGATGCGCAGGCTTTTGGCCTCGCGAGTCACGGCTTCCAGCGTTTCGATGGCCTTACCAAGGTCGCCCTGGCGCATCTGCTGGTAGCCTAGCGAAATCCGGAGCAGCGGCTGTTTGGGCTCCAGCGTCAGGCCCTTTTCCAGCTCGTCGGCGGCCAGTTCAAGCTGGTTTTGGTACTGGTAAACGCGTGCCCGATTGTTGTAAATGAGTGCGGCGTTTGATGGGTTTAGGCGCAGCGCAATATTGAACTGCTCCAGCGCCTCGTTGTACATGCCATCGATGCGGAGCGTCTGCCCGGCGACAAGGTGGACGTTCCAATCATTCGGAGCCGAGCGCAGCAGTGACTCGATGCCGTGGCGCGCAGACTCTTTCTCTCCGCGCGAAAGCAGCATGTAGACGCGGTACAGGTTCGACTCCACCGAGCCCGCATCCAGTGCAAGGGCCTTGTCGAAGGCACGGCGCGCTTCCAGCACATGCATCTGGCCGCCCAGGCCATGCGAGGCGTATTGCAAGTGCGTGATCCCCAGACCCGACCAGCCGGGAGCGAAATCGACATCCTGCCGCGTGACCGATTCAAACAGCTCGCGAGCGCGATCCAGGTCTTCCCTGCTGCCCGTCCGCGACATGAACGAACTGAGAACTGCGCGCGCCTGCAGGTACTCCTCCGAGATGTCCTGCGACAACGAAGGCGGCGGCGGCGTGGGGGCATTGCCGCCCTGTAGCTCGCCGGTCCCGTGCAACGTGGCGAACACTTCGTTGCAGATCTCGCCCTGGACGGCGACCAGGTCAAACGTAGCGACGTTGATGGAACCGCCCGCGCGGACCGATTGCGATGGGACGTCGAGCAGCTGCCAGTTCAGGTCGAAGCCTTGACCCGACCGCAGGAAGTTGCCCGCCAGCACGAACTGCACCATCAGCTTGCGGCCGATCGCAAGCGGATCGAGTTGCTGGGTCGGCACCGCGACCAGCGCAGACGACGGCCGTACGATGAGAGACGGAACACGCGCCAGACGGGCAGCGATGGCGTCGGCCAAGGCGTAGCCGTATAGCGGCGAGGGCTCCTGCGTTCCCGACGGCCCAACTTCCCCCGATGTGCCGAAGTTGATGAACGGCAGGACGACGATACTGTTCTGCAACCTGGTCGGGTTGTTGGTCGACGAGCTGCTGAATCGCTCGGCAAGCATGGACAGGATGCCTGTGGTCCGCTTCTCTTCCTCCGGCGTCTCGACGGCGGGCGGGCGCTGCGACGGAAGCAGCGTGATAGCCTCACCCGGCAGACCGACGGAATCAAGGTGCATCGCCATCATGATCGTCTTCAGGGCTTCGCGGAGGTCTGCGGCAGAGGCGAATCGAGCCGACGGCTGCTTCTCAAGGCAGCGTAGGATGACCGATTCCAGCTCCACCGGAAGCAATGGATTGATCTCGCGCAGCCGTGTCGGCTCCGCATATTGCGTCGCGCGGATGGTCTGGAATTCCGGTGCATCGGGTCGATGGAACGGGTGCCGACCCGTGGCAAGTTCGTACAGGATCAGGCCCAGGCCAAAGATGTCCGACTGAACGCTTGACTGGCCAGTTACAAACTGCTCCGGAGCCATATAGGCAATAGTGCCCCCGCGCGCGGTGTAGGTAGCGCCGACTGGAGGCATGGTTGGCTTCGTGGTGTGATGCGAGGGATCAAATTCGACCGAATCCATGCTAAGCCGGCGTGCCAGGCCGAAGTCGAGAATCTTGATCAGCCCACCCTCGGTCAACATCACGTTGGCAGGCTTCAGGTCCCGATGGAAGATGCCCAGCGAGTGCGCTGCCGAGAGCCCATCCGCAATCTGAATCCCGGCTGAGAGCACAAGCTGGAGATTGGCCGGACCTTCGGTGATGATCTTGTCCAGCGCCTTGCCCGGAATGTATTGCATCACGATGTAGGCTTCAGCGGCCTCACCGTCTTCTTCCGGAGCTTCGCCTACGTCATAGATGGCGCAAACGTTAGGGTGGTCGATGGCCGAGGCCAGCCGCGCCTCGCGCAGCTGCGTCGTGCGGACCTGCTCCAGCGTCAGGGCGCCACGTTTCAGCAATTTCAGCACCACAGGGCGTTGCAACAGCGTGTCGGTCGCGAGAAACACAATGCCGGAGCCGCCTGCTCCAATCTTGCGGACGAACTCGTAGTGGCTGATGATGCGGCGCTTCATAATTCCATTATCGCAAGTCGCGCTGTGGGGATGGTGAACGCCAGACGATAACGCGAAACGGTGTGGATTAGGGGCATACTGCAAGCGACGCATCGATGGGCTGCGTTCTACGGCCCGCGGCCTGCCATCGGGGTATCATCGCGAAGATCGGATCACGCGGCGGAGGTCAGTGTTGAATTCCACATACATCAAAACCGCTGTCGACTGGCAGACCTTCGAAGCCGCTCGCAGTCAGCCACTCCCGGAGCGCCAGACTGATCGCATCGTTGAGCGGGAGATTCATCTCCGAGGCGAAGTAGCTCATGGCGCTGAAGGTCATAATGTGGTGTGCAGGTGACATCATGATGTCGAACCTGCCTTCGGCAATCGTCTCAATGTCCTGATTTGTGCCCTTCCCGCTCCCACGGGCGCGGCGTAACGGGGTCATCCTGCCACTTCTGGCGCTTGCCCGCGATGTACATGATCAGTCCGAAGATGAACATTAGAATGCCCCACGTCAGATTCAGGTTGACGCCGAGCGAACGCGAGTAAAGGTCAACCGAGCCCCGTGTGATGAGGCCGAAGACGGCCATGATTCCTCCGATGATGAGGAAGATCATGCCGAGAGGGATGCGAATATCGAGACCCATTGGAACTCCAGTTACAACCGGTTGACGGCAGTTAAGAACAGTTGGGATCAGTTAGCGCGAACCTATGCGAAGACGAGGTTGAGGGCTACCAGCATCACCAGTACGGCAATCGCAAGGGTCGAAGGTTTTTGCCACCACTCGAGATGCGTCTCGACCGGCTTGGGAGTCAGCGAATACACCAGGCCGACCAGTTCTGACTCTGGACGCGGCGTGGTGGCCATCGAGATGATCGCCGTGACGACCAAGTTGATCGTGAATGCGAAAATTGCGGTCCAGAAGTTTTGCGCCATGTCCGACGGGTAGGTGTGGACCAGATGCAGCCACGCGCCGTGAATACCGGGTGTGGCGTCTGCCGGGAGAGAGAGTCCGTGGTGCAGCAGAGCCGCGAAGGTTCCGCTTACCAGTCCCCAGAACGCGCCATGGCCAGTCGTCCGCTTCCAGAACATCCCGAGCAGGAAGGTGGCAAAGAGCGGCGCGTTCACCATAGAGAAGATCAGTTGCAGCGCGTCCATGATGTTGTTGAAACTGGTGGCCGCGTAAGCCGCGGCTATGGATAAGACTATCCCCCCTATGGTCGCCATGCGGCCCATCCAGAGGTAGTGTTCGTCGGTGCCGCGCTTGTTGATGTAGGCCTGGTAGATATCGTAGGTCCAGACCGTGTTGAAAGCAGTGACGTTGCCGGCCATTCCGGACATGAAGCTGGCGAGCAGGGCCGTGAGCCCGAGACCCAGTATCCCAGTCGGGAAGTAGTGCAGCAGCATCACCGGGATGGCGAGGTCATAGTTATAGACCGGCGTCCCGTCTGCGCTCAACACCGCGGAGCCGCTGATCGGGTCGATCTTCTGCGGGATGATGCCATGAGGATGAGCTTCGTCCAGCGGTAGATTGCTGGCTGTCGGCTGCGTGCCGGTTACAGTTCCATTGCTGCCTGCGGTCAGTGATTGGCTCAGGTGCGGAATGGTGGCGCTGTTGCCTGCTCCCTGCCCTGCGCCCGCCATATTGCTGGTTACCGACACAGCAATCAAACCCGGCAGGATGACCAGAAATGGAAAGAACATTTTGGGAATCGCCGCAATCAGCGGAACGCGACGAGCCGAAACTTCTGAATCCGCCGCCATCGCGCGCTGGATCACCAGGAAGTCCGTACACCAGTAGCCGAATGAGAGCACGAAGCCCAGGCCCATCGCCAGCCCCACCCACTCGACGCCCAGTGAGTTGGTGCTGGCATGGGCCATTCCCCTCCAGGAATGTGTCATGGTCGAGGGAAGAGTCTGCTTGATCCCCTCCCACCCGCCGACGTTGCGAAGCCCGATCCAGACCAGAGGCGCGAACCCGGCGACGATCAGAAAGAACTGCAGCACTTCGTTGTAGATCGCACTGGTAAGTCCACCGAGAAAGATGTAGCCCAGCACAATCACCGCGCTCAGCACAATCGAAACGTGGAAGATGTACTGGTCCGGAATGATGCCGTGGAACAGCCCCAGCGTCTGGATCAGCAGCGCCATCGCGTACATTGAGATGCCGGACGAAAACACGGTCATGATTGCAAACGACACGGCATTCAGTGCGCGGGTCTTCTCGTCGAACCGCATACGCAGGTATTCTGGCACCGACCTCGCCTTCGACCCGTAATAAAACGGCATCATGAAGATGCCGACGAAGCACATTGCCGGGATCGCGCCAATCCAGTAGAAGTGGCTCGTGATGATGCCGTACTTGGCGCCGGAAGCACCCATGCCAATGACTTCCTGCGCGCCGAGATTGGCGGAGATGAACGCCAGTCCGCAAACCCACGCCGGAATGGAGCGGCCGGCGAGAAAGAAGTCGTTCGAGGTCCGCATGTAACGCTTAAGCGCGAAACCAATGCCGAGGACGAAGACGAAGTAGACCAGCATAATGAGCCAGTCGATCCAGGTGAGGTTTGCGGCGTGAGTCAGGTTCATGAGGTCCTTTGCAGAGCGTTATCCAATTTCAGACAGATCGTGGCATTCGGTAGCCCGGATGTGGTATTTCTCATTCCCAGGCTATGGGGCCAACTGTACTTGGTTTAGTGTGGGCGAGTCTACACCGATGCCGCACAGACGTTGTACCAATCTTCGAGTGGTCGGACGACTCCAGCAGTTTATTTTGCATCAAACACAGCCAGGCTGCATGGGCGGACAGAATTGCCCACAGCCAGAAGCGGGAATGCCAAGATGAATGAAACACCATCGCAGACCGAAAATGGACACAATTCGGCTGCGGCAATTCTTCTGATCGACGACAACGCGATCCAGGCCGCGACGCGCCAGACCATATTGAAGCGTGCCGGATATTTCGTGATCCCGGTGCTCAACCCCTTACGGGCGCTGGAGCAGTTTCAGGCCAGTGAGTTCCCGTCTGAAATTGAGCTCGTCATCACAGATCACCTGATGCCAGGTATGAACGGATCGCAGTTCGTCCGCGAGCTGCGGAAAACCCACCTCAAACTGCCTGTCCTCGTCATCAGCGGGCTCGACGAAGCCGAAGAGATGTATGCCGACCTGAATGTGCAGTTCCGGCTAAAGCCCCTGCTCCCCGATCATTTGCTCCAGTGCGTGCAAGAACTCATCCTCTCCGGTCGAGCCGGCTCGCAGTGACGTCCGATTTAGCCACGTGAAAATCGAATGTGCGGTAACCGTTGGGCCTTTGTCTACAGAAGCAATAACCTGCGAGAATAAGCGGTGATGACTACCGCCCACCCCATGCCGGAGTTCGGCAGCTTGTCCTTGCTGCTTGCGTTGATGCTGGCCTCCTACACGCTAGTCGCCGGTGTGTTTTCCTTGTGGTGGTCAGCGCGGCTGGCAGGGCATGGCGACAGCAACGCCATTGCGCTGGCGAGCAAGCTGCAGGAAACTGCCCGCCGAGCCGGAATCGCCACCTTCGTCGTGGTCGCCTGCGCGGCGTTTGCCCTCGTCTGGGGTGCGTTTACCAACGACTACTCCGTCAGCTATATCCTGCACCACACCAACCGCGAACTCGCGACGGCTTACAAGTTTTCCGCCTTGTGGAGCGGTCAGGAAGGTTCCCTCCTGCTTTGGTCGTTCCTGCTGGCGACCTACGGATTTGTGTTGCGCGTCAGACACAAGGTCGACGTCCGGCTTTCGGCCTTCGCGGGAACCATCCTCGCCAGCGTACAGGTTTTTTTTCTGTTGCTGCTCAATTTCGCCGCACCGCCGTTCGCCCTCGAGCCCGGCGAACTTGCCCTCAACGGGTTCGGCCTCAATCCTCTGCTGCAGTATCCCGAGATGGTCATCCATCCGCCGATGCTTTACCTCGGCTACGTCGGTTTCTCAGTCCCGTTTGCCTTCGCCCTCGGCGCGCTGATGATGCGGTATCCCGGCGAGAAGTGGATCCACATCACCCGCCGCTGGACGATGCTCACGTGGATGTTCCTCACCTGCGGGATTTTTCTTGGCGCGCACTGGGCCTACAGCGTTCTCGGATGGGGCGGCTACTGGGGTTGGGATCCGGTCGAAAACGCCAGCCTGATGCCGTGGTTGACCGGTACCGCCTTCCTGCACTCCGTCATGATGCAGGAGAAGCGCGGCATGATGAAGAGCTGGAACGTCTGGCTCATCTTCTCCACATTCCTCCTCACGCTGCTCGGAACGCTGCTCACTCGCGCCGGTCTGGTCAGTTCCGTGCACGCCTTCGCGTCCAGCAACATTGGCTGGTGGTTCGTGGTTTATATGGTGATCGTCCTGGCAGTCTGCCTGTTCACCTACTTCAAGCAGCGCGACCATCTTGTCAGCGAAAACCGGCTGGAATCGGTCGTCAGTCGCGAGGCCAGCTTCCTCTTCAACAACATGATCCTGCTCGCGGCCTGCTTCACTGTCCTGTGGGGAACACTGTTCCCGGTCCTCAGCGAGTATGTCGACGGCACCAAGACCACGGTCAGCGCGCCGTTCTACAACCGGGTCAACATCCCGATCGGGCTGTTTCTGCTGATGCTGACAGGCCTTGGGCCACTACTCGCATGGCGCAGCACGTCCCTGCGGACGATTCGACGAAACTTTATTCTGCCTGGGCTCGCCTTTGGACTTTCGGCGATCGGGCTGGCCATCGGCGGCATTCGGCCGTGGGCAGCCGGCGATGACTGGCAATCCGTTTTCTTCTCCCTGCTGGCCTTCTCGCTATCGGCAGGTGTCATCACCGCAATCACCACCGAGTTCCTGCGCGGTGCAAACGTAGTGCGGGTCCAGACGGGCGTCAGTCTCCTGGCTGCCACCGGAATACTGATGCGCCGCAACACCCGGCGCTACGGCGGCTACCTCGTCCACTTCGGCATCGTGGTTATGTTCATCGGGATCGCTGGTGGAGCCTTCAACCAGTCGCGCGAGCAGGAGATGGGCTTCGGCGATTCAGTTCAGATGGGCCCGTACAAGCTCGTCTGCCTCAGCTACACGCAGGACTCGAACGCCAACTACGATACCGATTTCGCCCTGCTGGACGTCTATAAATCGGGCAAGAAAATTCTTCAACTGGCTCCCGAAAAGCGCTTTTATCACGCCAGCCAGACCTTCTCAACGATGGTCGCCCTCCACTCGACAGCGCAAGCCGACCTGTATGTGATCTTCGAGGGCCGTGATCCGGACTCGAACAAGCCCATCATCAAGGTCTTCCTCAACCCCCTGATCGCGTGGATCTGGATTGGAGTTCTGATCGTGGTCATTGGAACAATGTTTGCACTGGTCCCAAGTGCGCTGGCGTCGCGGCGCGAGGTTGCGGCCCCGGCCGCGGTGGCGGTTCGACCGCTCACCGATATGGGGGGTGCGTAGTGTTTCAACACGTTGGATTCCGCCGCATGATGAGCGCCGCGATCGTCTGCATTCTGGCTGTCGTAATGCTGGGCGCGGATCAGTCCACCGACCCCGGCGCCCGCTACGGCCGCATCGGTCATAACATGATGTGCGTCTGCGGCTGCGGCCAGATTCTGCTCGAATGCAACCACGTCGGTTGCCCCGATTCCAAGCGGATGATCGGCGAACTTCGCGATCAGATCGACGGGCCAAATGGCGCCGGGGCGGATTCGCTGGTACTCAACTGGTTTGTCAACAAATATGGCGCCACCGTCCTCGCCGCCCCCATCCGCGGCGGCTTCGATAATGTTGCTTGGATCGTGCCCATTTCAATCTTCATCCTGGCGATCTTCGGCACTGCCCTGCTCGTCCGGATGTGGTCGCAACGCAAGCAGCCCGCGCTGGCTGGCATGGCGATCCCGGAAGCACCAGATGCAATACGCGACCGGATTCGGCGCGAGACGGAGTGGCGATGAGTCTCCTTGCAGGAATGATCCTGGCTCTATGCTGCTTTGCCTTCATCTTCTGGCCAGACCGAAATCCGTATGTGCAGGCGGATAAAACGCAGGTCGACTCCCTCCGCGAACGCAAGGAATCCATCTACGAGAACCTGCGCGACCTCAACTTCGAATACCTCGCCGGAAAGTATCCGGAGCAGGATTATGCCGAGCAGCGGCGGACCTTGGAAGATGAAGCCGCAGCCGTCATCGCGCAAATGGATGCACTCGAAGCTCGCGGTATTCGGCGGGCTCGCTAACTCCGCAAGAGGACGCAACGCGGATAAGAAGGACAAGACGGATAATAGCGGAACACGGAGAATTGATGAATTTGAACGGGATTTGGAAGGGTATTGGCCGGTTTTCTTTGGGTGTTTCGCTTGCCGTGGTGCCAGTTTACGCAGCCGGGCAGAGCGTTACCGGCAATGTCACGAATAAGACGGACGGCAAAGCCGCTGCCGGTGACGAGGTCGTGCTGCTGAAGCTCGCGCAGGGCATGCAGGAGCTATCCTCCACCAGGACCGACGCCAGAGGTCACTACGTCCTGAAGGTGCCCGCAGACGAAGCGGGAGCGATGCACCTCGTCCGTGTGAAGCACGATGGCGCCAACTACTTCGCGCCGATGCCGCCGGGAACCCCCAAGGTCGACGTGGATGTGTACACCGCTGCCAAAGAGCTCGATGGCGTGTTGATCTCGGAAGACGTCATGCAGGTCCAGACGACCCCCGATGGAAACAGCCTCAGGGTGACCGAGCACTACCTCGTTCGCAACGATTCTCAGCCCCAGAAGACGCTCTTCAGCGAGCACCCGTTTGAGGTCTATCTGCCCGCAGGCGCAACAGTCGAAGGCTCCGCGGCTAAGTCCCCCGGCGGCATGGCCGTAGAGCAACCCATGACTCCCATGGGCGACCCGAACCACTTCACCATCGTGTTCCCCGTGCGCCCCGGCGAAACCGAGTTCAATATCTGGTACAAGATTCCGTACAAGGACAGCTTCACCTTTCAGCCCAGGCCGACCATGCCCGTTGAAGCCTTCGGCATCATGATGCCTCGCGGCATGACGTTCAAGGGCGGAACCGGCACCGAATTCAAGTCGGTCAGTGAGCAGGTGGGCGGCAAGGCGCAGGCGTACCTTGCGCAGAATGTGAAACCGTCGCAGCCCATCGGATTTACGGTCAGCGGCAAGGGCGAGCTGCCGCGCGACAGTGTGGCGCAGAGCCAGAGCAATGGCACCCCGGGCGGGGCTGCAGCCGGGATCGGCGACGACAATCCCAACGCCAACACCAAGCCCGGCGGCGGATTGGGAACGCCGCTCGACAAGGATGCCGAGCGCGATCCGTGGACCAAGTACCGCTGGTACATCATCTTCGGCTTCGGATTGCTTCTTGCTGGCGGCGCTGGCATGATGCTCGGATTCCCCACTAAATCCAATGCCGTTCACGCGCCCGGAGTCCGCCTGGCAACTGGTGGCGGTGCACCCTTGCAGGTCTTGCGCGATGAGCTCTTTGCAGTAGAAACAGACCGCCTCGAAGGTCGCCTGAGCGAGTCCGAATACGCCGAGTTGAAGGCCGCCTACGACATCGTCCTCAAGCGCACTTTGGCTCGGAGCACACGGGCGGGGACGGAGGCCTAAATGCAGGGAGTATTTCGGCTGCTGCAGTTGCTGGCGATGGTGACGTGGGCCGGAGGGCTTATCTTCTTCGCCTTTGTGCTGGCGCCGACGGCTTTTCATACGCTGCCTACGATCCACCTTGCTGGCGAAATCGTCGGCGCGGCCCTCAAAGTGTTCGACATCGTGGCACTCGCATGCGGGGCCGTATTCCTCATCGTCACCGCGCTGATGTTTGGCAAGGCTCCGATGCGGACGCGCGGGCGCTACGAGATGGAATTCCTGCTGGCGGGTGTGATGCTGCTCGGCACGGCGTACATTCATTGGAACGTCATCCCGCGCATGGACGCGGACATGGCGCAGGCCGGCGGAGACACCTCAAAGGTTGAAGCGACCAACCCGGCGAAGCTGCACTTCGACAAGCTCCATGCGTTGTCGGAGCGCGTCGAAGGGTTCGTGATGCTGCTTAGTTTCGGTGTCCTGTTTTTGATGTCGCGGGAACAACTGGCGCTCGAAGAATAGACATCATTGGATCGTCAGCGTGACCCCGGCTGTGTGTTGCAGGGTGGTCCCGGCGGTCGACGTCGCTGTGGCAATCACCGTCACGTTGTACGTTGCGCTCGCGGCGGTGGCGGAGCGGGTATTGATCCGATCGCCGCACCCGAGCATCAGCCCCAAACCCGCCGCAACCAACAGCCTGCGGCGAGAGCGGCCACTCATTAGAAATCCAACTGGCAGCAGAATCGCGAATGTCAGAAAGCTTGGCCGCAGCAGGCTTGCGGTCTTCGGGGTTTGGATGGTGAGGATGAAGGCGGCAGGCGTGTTGGCCGGAGGCAGCAACGCAGGGTTGAACGTCGCCGTTGCACCCGACGGAAGCCCTGAAACAGTCAGCAGAATCGGACTCGAAAGCGCCCCGTTGATCGGATTTTCTGCGAAGGAGAACTGCGCCGGGTTCCCAGCCTGAACCGTCACCGACGTCTGGCCCGTCGCGGCCAGCGAAAAGTCGACGGGAGCAATCGGGCCGATCGTTGCAATCAAGGGCGCGGACGTGTTGCCAAGGAAGTCGACGTCGCCGCTATAGGTTGCGGTAAGGGTGTGTGTGCCCGCGGAAAGCGTACTGCTGGAGAATGTGGCGTCTCCGCTCGGCGCGACAGGGGCCGTCGAGTTGAGCGTTCCGGCGTCATAGAGCGAGACCGTTCCGGAGGGCTGGCCGGAGGTCGTCGATGCCACATGAGCCACCAAACCACCGGCAAGACTAATCGTGGATGGAGCCTTCGAGATGGTGACTGCGGCAGTCGTCTGGGTCAGGGCGTAGTTCCCTGCCTGGACACCGGAAATCGCAGATGTAATCAGGTAAGAGCCGGGGGCTGCCGTCGCTGTGGCTGCCGTCGTCAGCCCGAGCGTCACCAGTCCGGCATCCTGCGGCAGAACTCCGGTCAACGAGCCCGTCAGCGGCGGGACAGACTGGCCGTAGACCATCGCGATCGCATTCGCCGCCGCCACCATCGGCGCTGGCGCAATTGTCACGCCAAGGACGCTCGACTGTGCGGCGGAGTGCCCCGTATCGCCAGCGTATGTGGCGAGGACTCGATGCGGCCCCGCGTTGAGCGTGGAAGTTGGCAGCATCGCGACGTTGCCGCTGAGCACGACGGCACCAAGACTCTGGCCCGCATCGAAAAACGTGATCGAGCCGGTTGCCGGGCTCGCGACAAGCGTTGCCGTCAGGCTGCCGGTGCCGTAGAGGGTAACGGCGGGGCCAGACAGGGTCAGCGTACCCGCAACAGTCGTTCCCAGCCCGGCGATGGTGTGGATCTTGGCTGCGGAGTCGATCTGGCGGATCCGCTGATTAGCGCTGTCGGCGATTGTCGGCAGATTGCCGGGGCCAATCGTGACTGCTCGTGGGCCGTTTAGCGACGCGGCGACCGCGGGATTATTATCCCCTCGGAAGGCCTGGGTTCCCTCGCCCGCGATGGTTGCGATCTGACCCGTGACAGTGTCGATGCGGCGAATGCGCTGGTTTTGAGAATCAACGATGAAGAGGTTCCCGTTATCATCTACCGCGAGCCCTCGGGGCAGGTTGATAGCCGCACTTGCCGCAGCGCCTGAGTCACCGGTAAATCCCGGCTGTCCGGTTCCCGCGATCGAGGCAATGGTGCCCGTGGCATGGTCCACGCGACGGAGACGATGATTGTGCGTGTCCGAAAGATAAAGGTTGCCGACGCTGTCGAAGGCAATGCCATAGGGGCTGTCGATCGCAGCCTGCGTCGCCGGACCGAGGTCGCCGGAGAAACCTTGAGTTCCGTTGCCGGCGATTGTGGATACCACGCCGGTGATGTGATCGATCCGCTCGATGAGGTGTGTGCGGGCGTCCGCAACACATAAGTTGCCGGTAACGTCGAAGGCCATGGCGACGGGTAAGTCGAATTGGCCGGCCATGCTGGTGATAATTCCGGAGACGGCGTCGACACGGCGAATGCGGTGGTTGTGGGAGTCGGCAATGAAGAGGTTCCCGGCTGAATCAAAGACAACACCTACCGGTGAGTCGAGCAGCGCCGAGGTTGCGGGGCCACCGTCGCCCGCGAATCCCTGGGTGCCGGTACCGGCAATCGTCGTGAGAATCCCGGCGGGCGAGGCCTGGCGGATGACGTGGTTAGCAGTCTCGGCGAAGGCGAGGTTTCCGTCGGCATCGTAGGCCAGGCCGCTGGGCAGGATCAGTGGGACGCTGGTCGCCAGCACAGGCTGAGATTGCGCGGCGAGCAGCGGCGTAAGCAGGAAAAAGATGAGAGCCGCGGCGACGCGGTGGGATGGGTTAGGACGGCTCGGAAGACCCATGGGCGATGGGTTGGATTATATTCGTGGCGGGATGCTGGCATCCTCCCCACCCCGGCATTTACTGTAAAGTCCGGACAGATCAGGACTTAGATTGGCTCTGGAATGCCATCTGGTTGCACCATTGCTGGGGCAGCGGCTTTTCGGACTAGACTGTACAGATGCGGCTTACTCCCAAATTCATGCTTTCGGCGACCGATGTGGCGCACTTCCCAACCGAGGCGAAGACCTTCAGCGCGCCGGAAGTTGCCTTCCTTGGCCGCTCCAATGTGGGCAAGTCTTCGCTGATCAATGCCCTGCTGGGGTCGAAGCAGGCGCACACCTCGTCTACGCCAGGCCGGACCCGTGCTATCAACTTCTTCGCCTTGCATGAGGGATCGGGCGACAAGATGAAGCCCAAGCCGGTCATGATCTTCGCCGACCTGCCGGGGTATGGCTACGCCAAGATTTCGAAGTCGATCTCGGAGGAGTGGCCTAAGTTTATCGAGCCCTATCTGGCTGATCGCGAGACGCTGGCGCTGGCTGTTTGCCTGGTTGACACGAACATCCCGCCGCAGGCTTCAGATACCACGCTGATTCACTTCTTTCAGCAGATTCAGCGGCCGTACCTTGTTGTGGGGACGAAGTGCGACCGCGTGGGACAGAACGCGCTGGCGAAGTCGCTGAAGGCTCTTCGCGAGGCGCATGAGGTGTCGGAAGTGCTGGCAGTGAGCGCGGAGAAAGGGACCGGGGTGCAGGAGTTGTGGAGGCGGCTGGAGGCGGTTGGGGAGAATTAGTTCCCTATGCCCATTGCCACTCATCGAACCACACACCGCCGTTGTTCTGGCGCAGCCCAGAATCTCTGTATTTGTACGTTGGATTTACTGAATTTCTGCTCAAACTCGATTGCGAAGTTCATGGGGTTAGAATACGCAGCGCCTCGGGGTCAATACGGAGATTCCGGGCCAGAGTCGGCCCGGAATGGCGTGCGTTTGGGTTGGGGGTCGTGCGGAGGCTTACTCGCCGCCGTAGTAATCCAAACCCAGGTGGGTAATCAAGTTCTCGCCCATGATGTGGCGGAGCGTGTTTTTCAGCTTCATCGACTGGATAAACAGGTCGTGCTCTGGGTACACTCCAGGAGCTGAATCCGGGTCCTTGAAGTAGAACGACAGCCACTCCTGAATGCCGAGGCCGCGCAGCGCCGGAGTACGGGCGGCGAGGTCCATGAAGAGGACCAGGTCGAGCGCGAGCGGTGCAGCGAGGATCGAGTCGCGGCAGAGGAAGTCCACCTTGATCTGCATCGGGTAGCCGAGCCAGCCGAAGATGTCGATGTTGTCCCAACCCTCTTTGTTATCACCACGGGGCGGATAATAGTTAATCCGGACTTTGTGATACATGTCGCCATAGAGGACGGGGTTCTTCTCCGGCTGGAAGATGTGCTCCAACACGCCTAGCTTCGAGACTTCCTTGGTCTTGAAGTTGTCGGGATCGTCCAGAACTTCGCCGTCGCGGTTGCCGAGGATGTTGGTCGAGTACCAGCCCGCAACGCCAAGCTGCCGAGCCTTGAAGCCCGGAGCGAGAACGGTCTTGATGAACGTCTGGCCGGTCTTGAAGTCCTTGCCGCAGATGGGCGCGTTCATCTTGCGCGAGAGCTCGTTCAACGCCGGAATGTCGACAGTGAGGTTCGGCGCGCCGTTCGCAAACGGGATGCCTTCCTTCAGAGCAGCCCAGGCGTAGAGCATCGACGGAGCGATATCCGGATCATCGTCTACGAGGCCCTTTTCAAAGGCTTCGAGCGTCTGGTGGACGGCTTTCTCCTCGTGGTAGATCTCGGTGGAGCCGCACCAGATCATCACCTGTCGGTCGGTCTTCGTCTTGAACTCCGCGATGTCGTTGCGGATCTGGTTGGCGAGATCGCACTTGTTCTTGCCGATCTTTTTCTTGGTCGGCGTGAGGCGCTTGACGTAGCGCTCCTCGAATGCGGCGGGCATGGGCTCGATGGATTCGAGGAACGGCCGCATGGATTCAAGCTGATCGCGGTCCAGCACCTGGGCGGTCCTGGCGGCGTCGTAGAGGTTGCCGCCGAAGATGTCCCAGCCGGTGAAGACGAGATCTTCGAGCGGCGCGAGGGGAACGAAATCCTTCACTAGCGGGGTGCGGTCTTCTGTGCGCTTGCCGAGCCGGATGGTTCCCATCTGGGTCAACGATCCGATGGGTTGGGCGAAGCCGCGGCGGACTGCTTCAACACCGGCGATGAGCGTCGTAGCGACCGCTCCCATGCCGGGAATCATGACTCCAAGTTTTCCTGTGTGGGGCTTGATGCTGCTGGCCGAGGGGTTCTCGGCACCGGGTGTAGACATTCTGGGTGTGACCCTTCTATCGAGCGATGTTCCGTTCTTGTCGGACACCCCAGTATTGCGCACTCACGAAGTGGGGCGCAAACGGGAAACCCGCGTCGCTGTTGATTAAACCTGCGTTACCGCTAACTTCAGACGGTGCAGTTTTTCATCGATTAACGAGTTATTTCTTGGCAACACAACTTGCTTCCGGGGAGATGGAAGGCTACTTTAGCGGACGCCGACGTTAAACCGAATCGGTCCGGATGCGATTCTTCCAGTGCGACGCGACGAAGTAGACGAAGGCCGCCAGCAGGACGATTTCGACCGCGAGGTGGAAGCGGTGGAAGGTCTCCTGCAGGCCGGGGTCGGTGCGGAACTTGTCGCCGAGCTTCATGCCGATGTAAGCCAGCGCGTAGCACCACGGGAAGGACCCGACGAAGGTGTAGATGTGGAATTTGACCTGGTTCATCTTGGCGACGCCCGCCGGGAAGGCAATGAAGGTGCGGATGATGGGCAGCATGCGCCCGATCAGGACCGCAATGGAGCCGAAGCGGGTGAAGAAGCCGTCGACGCGGTCAAGGTCGTGGCGGCTAAGCAGCAGATAGCTCCCGTAGCGCTCGACCATGGGACGGCCACCTTTGGCGCCGACCCAATAGGCCGGGATCGACCCGATATTCGAGGCGAGTGAGGCGATCGTCGCCAGCAGGATCAGGTCCCATTGGCTGTGCGCCAAAACCGCACCGGCAAAGGGCATGATGACCTCGGAAGGCAGCGGAATGCAGGCCGACTGGATCGCCATGAGCAGCGCGACGCCCGAGTAACCAGTGCTTTGGATGAAGCCAATCAGGATGGCGATAAGTTTTTCTGACATGCCCTTGCAGTATAGCTGGAGGGCTGGGTGGCGCTGTTTTGCTAGGATTGGTGACTGAGGAGAATCATTGCGCCATGGCTGACCATATCCCCCCCAAGAACGAGATTCCAGAGCCGAAGCTGAGCGAGAAGGCGATTACGGCTGTATCGGGAGCCACCGCGCCTGTGGCGATTGATCGTCCGGCACAGAAGCCGGTCAGCCCTTATGCGCAGGGAGATGGCGCGCACACGGCGGCGGCTCCGGTGAAGCGGCAGATTGTTTGCTTTACGTTTTACAAGGTGATGCCGGAATGGCGGCGCCTGCCCGCGGCTACCAAGGCGGAGCACAAGGCGGCTTTTACCGATGTGCTGGCACGGTGGAACAAGCCGGGGGAGTTCCTTTCGATCACCTACTCTACCGTCGGCACGCGTGGGGATGTCGACATGTGCGTGTGGTCGATCGGCTACGCGGTCGACGAGTTGAACCGGATGCGGTCGGAGCTGATGCGGACTCCTTTAGGCGGATACCTGGATACGCCGCATAACTTTCTGGCTATGACGAAACGGTCGCAGTACCAGATTGACCGGCCCGACGAGAGCGAAGGCGAAGGCCGAGGGGCGATTCGGCCGGGCGGGCAGAAGTACATCTTTATCTACCCGTTCTGGAAGACGAGGCCGTGGTATCTGCTGTCTGCTGCAGAACGCAAGCGGCTGATGGACGAGCATATCCGCATAGGGCTGATGTATCCGCGGGTGAAGCTGAATACGACGTACTCGTTCGGGATCGACGACCAGGAGTTTGTGGTGGCGTTCGAGACGAACTTCCCGGAGGACTTTCTGGACCTCGTACAGCAGCTTCGGGAGACGGAGATCAGCCTGTATACGCTGAAGGATTTCCCAATCTTCAGCTGCGTCAGAATGCAGCCACTGGAGATGCTGGATCGGCTGGGATGAGCGAAATACCTGACACGGATAAGACGGAAAACACGGATAAGTGCGGATGAAGGCCGGGGCTAATGCGGTTGTGAAGAAGTCGGCGAAGAAGACTGCGAAGCCACTTGCGAAGGAGCGAGTGGCTTCGATTCTTGATGTGCTTGCGAAGACATATCCCAACGTTGTTTGCGCGCTGAATCATCGCAACGCGTGGGAGCTGACGATTGCGACGATTCTCTCGGCGCAGTGTACGGATGTTCGTGTGAATCTGGTGACGCCGGCGCTGTTCAAGGCGTTTCCGACTCCCAAGGCGATGGCGTCGGCTTCCCTGCCCGAGTTGGAAGAGTTGATCCGGACGACCGGGTTCTTTCGCAATAAAGCGAAGTCGATCAAGGGCGCGTCGACAGTGGTCATGGAACAGTTCAAGGGGAACGTCCCGCAGACTATGGACGAGATCCTGAAGCTGCCCGGAGTCGCTCGCAAGACGGGGAATGTGGTGCTGGGGTCTTGGTACGGGATCGCGGTGGGTGTGGTTGTCGACACCCATGTGCTGCGGCTCTCGCGGCGGCTGGAGCTGACGAAGAATTCGACGCCGGAGAAGATCGAGCAGGATTTGATGAAGATCATCCCGCAGGATCACTGGATTCAGTTCTCGCACGAGCTGATCCATCATGGGCGGCAGGTGTGTGTGGCGCGGAATCCTCGTTGTGCGGAGTGTCCGCTGGAGACGCTTTGCAATTCGACGGATAAGACTTGGAGCTCGCACTGATGGCTCAACGTTCTACCCCCACGGACGTCATTCTGTCGGAGACAGAATCTCAGTAGTTGCAGTTACTCGCACAACATTCTCGCCACTAAAGGCCACTACGGAGACTCTGGCTCCGCCAGAGTGACGACGGGGATGTAGATAGGGCGTCGACAAGGGCGGAGATCGTCGCAGCGGTCGCCTCAATCGTCGGTTCGAGATGCAAGTCGCGCAGGGCTTGCGAAGTGATAGGACCTATGGACACCAGAACGGTTTGAGGCGGGATCGTCAGCTGGGCGGCCTCTAGCAGCGCCACCAGATTCTGTGCCGTGGAGGCGCTCGTAAACATGATCGCGTCGGGCGGTTCCGCGGCGAAAAGATTCCGAAGTTCGACCACGGAATCCTTTGGGATGACGTTACGGTAGGCTTCCGCAATAGTGACTGTGGCCCCGGCGGCGGTGAGGGCTTCGGGCAGAATGTCGCGGGCTACGGCGGCGCGGACTAGCAGCATTGCGGAGTTCTCAGCGTAAGGTTTAAGGGCTTCGGCCAGTGACTCGGCGACGGCTTGCGGGGGGACCAGCTCGACTGCCATTCCCGCCTCGGTAAGGGCTTTGGCTGTTGCAGAACCGATGCCGGCGATGCGCCTAGGCCGAGGGTCGATCTTCAGGAAGTGCGCGCGGTCCACGAAGGATTGGACGGCGTTGGCCGAGGTGAAGATGAGCCAGTCGAAGCTGCGGATAGAGGCGAGCGCGGCGTCCATGGCGCAGTAGGAGCTGGGTGGCGCGATTTCGATGGTGGGGATGAGGATTGGTGTCGCGCCGAGGGCTTCGAGTTGATCGGCCAATGCTGAGCCCTGGCCTTTGGCTCGGGTGATTAGGATTCGACGGTGGGCGAGGGAAAGCATGTTGGATGATCTTAGTCTGGTCTACCCGATGGTTCGTGCCGCGCCCACGTGCAAATACGTAGATTCTTCGCTTCGCTCAGAATGACCTCGATTATTGGTGGGCAAGGGCGAGGCCCTGGGCAACCGACGTGAACTCATCGCCGGTCACGACGCGGTTGGGGAAGCGGGCTTCGAAGATGGCTCGGACGGCGGGGACGAAGCTGGTGCCGCCGGTGAGGAAGACTCGGGCGATCGCGGATGGGGCGAGCGACGTCGCGGCTAGCAGTGAGTCGACCGCAGTGGCGATCTGGGTTAGTTCGGAAGCGATCCAGAGTTCGAAATCGGTGCGGGTGACGGCGGTTCGGAGTTCGACGGAGCCGGCGTCGGGACCGGCGAAGATGAAGTCGGCGGAGTCGTGTCGGGAGAGGGCCGTCTTTGTGCGCTGGACGGCCTGATGGAGCTGGTAGCCGAGGTCTTCGTCGACGATGGCCTGCAGGGATGCGATCTTTTCGGGTTCCATGGCGCGCTTCTGGGCAGTGGTGAGGATGTCCAGCACGTTGCGTGTGCGCAGGAACGAGAGGTAGTGCCAGCGTTCGAGGTTGGCGTAGATCCAGGCGGGCACGGCGGGTATTCCCTTGCCGCCGCGCTGCACCGATTCGGACCCGAGGGCGGGCGAGACCAGTTTGCGGACGATTCTGGCGTCGAAGGCGTCGCCGGCGAAGGGGAGGCCGGAGGTTCCGAGGACCTGACGTTGACCGTTGCGGCTGAGTTTGAGGACGGAGAAGTCGCTGGTTCCGCCGCCGAAGTCGCCGATCAGGATCGTCTCGTCGTCGAACTGCGTTTCGCGATGCTGAAAGCTGAAAGCAGCGCCTACGGGCTCAAATTCAAAGTCGACGGATGTGAAGCCGGAGCGGAGGAAGGCGGCTCGGAGGCGTTCGACGGCGAAGTTGTCGTCGGCATCGGTTTCGGCTCCGACGAAGCGCACTGGACGCCCGACCGTCGCGTGGCGGACGGGGATGCCGAACTGCTCTTCGGCGCGTTGGCGCAGGTCCATCAGGATGCGGGAGATCAGTTCTTCCAACTGATAATGACGGCCGAAGACTTCGGTTCCAGTGAGTGTGCGGGAGGTCAGATACGACTTGAGCGACTGGATGAGGCGGCCCGGATGGTCGCCGTCACGATGGGCCGCCAGGTAGTGCTCGATTGCGGTCGGTCCTGAGCTCGACAGGATTCCGCGTTTGGATTTTTCAAGGTACAGGATGGAGCGGGAACTGACGCGGTCGTCGGCGAAACGCAGCAATTGGACGCCGCTGGGAGTTGCAAGGGCGATAGAGCTATTAGTCGTTCCGAAGTCGATTCCGATGGATGGGGCCGATTGAGACATGAACGGCTATTATCCTGCATGTGGAGGATTTTGCCCTGTGAGTATTGAGTCGGACCTGAAGACGATCGCGTTGCAAGAGCAACAGTTGCAGTTCACCGCCTTTGGGCCAGATGTGGCCTGGTCGGTTGGAAATCGGCTGCGGGCCGACGCCGTAGTGAGAGGTGCGGCGATGACCTTCGAGATCCAGATCGCCGGGCGCACGCTGTTTTACGCGACCACCGAGGGCGCACCGACTGGGCAGGCGGATTGGATTCGGCGCAAGCGGAATGTGGTGATGCGGTTCTGCAAGAGCTCCTATGCGGTGGGATTGCAGCTTGAGATGGAGGGGAAAACGATCGAACAGCGGCATGGGCTGACGCTGACGGATTTCGCGATGCATGGGGGTGGGGTCCCGATCACCTTACGCGGGACGGGCGTGGTGGGCAGCGTCATATCGAGCGGACTGCACCAGCGCGTGGACCATGCGATGGTTGTCGATGCGCTGGCTGCGGAGCTTGCGGTGGATGTGGAGCGGTTGCCGAACAACAGTTGATAGTTGTTAGTTGGTAGTTGATAGCAGGTCGAGGGCGCCGAGGCGGATGAGGCCTTCGGCAGTGCGTTGGCCTAGTTCCTGCGCGGATTCGTTGGTGAGGGAGTCGACGGTGAGCTGGACTGACTGCTCTCCGTCGGGCTGGACGACCTGCGCGTGCAGGCTCCAGCCGTGGCCGGTGGAGAGGCAGTGCGCGCCGAGCGGCAGCTCGCAACCGCCACCCATGGCGTTGAGGAAGGCCCGCTCAGCGTCGGTGGCGAAGCGGGTAGGTGGATGGTCCAGTGCGGCCACGGCAGCGTAGATCGCCGGGTCGCGGGTGGCGTCGTCGGTGTCTAGAGCGTGCTGCGGGCTGCGGGTTTCGAGCGCGAGGGCGCCCTGCCCCGGAGCTGGCGTAAGTTCGTCGATCTCGAAGCGCTGATGGACAGATTCTGTGCGGCCGATGCGGTCCAATCCTGCGCAAGCCAGAACGAGAGCATCGCAGGCACCCTCTTCCAGCTTGCGCAGGCGGGTGTCGATGTTGCCGCGCAGCTCGACGAATTCAAGGTCCGGGCGCAGCGACAAAAGCTGTGCGCGGCGGCGCGGGCTGTTGGTGCCGACACGGCCATTCTGCGGCAGCGTGTGGAGAGCCCAGTATGGCTCGCAAACGAACGCGTCGCGGGAGTCGGCGCGAGGCGGGATCGCGGCCAGAGTGAACCGCGCGTCCAGCTGAGTGGGAAGGTCTTTCAGGGAGTGGACAGCGAGGTCGATCCGTCCGTCCGCCAGGGCCTCTTCGATCTCCTTGATGAAGATCCCCTTGCCGTCCGTACCTTCAGGCATCACGAAACCGGGCTGCTGCATCCGGTCGCCGGTGGTGCGGATAATGTCGATTTCAACGCTGTGGCCGTTGGTCCGGAGCTGGGTTGCGATGTGGTTGGCCTGCCAGAGCGCGAGCTGGGAACCTCGGGAGCCGATGCGAATCAGAGTCATGTAGATAAGGATACTTGACGGATGCGTTGTGCGAGGTCGGTCGTTTGCGGAACGGGGCGGCCCACCCTGCCCGGCGATAAAACCGCCGTTCGAGGATGGGGGACCCAGTCTAGACGACCGGGAATTCGATCGTGAAGCGGGTCTGAAAGCCGTCGGGGAGACCGCCGCTTTCGACCGAAATGTAGCCCTCGTTGCTTTCGATCAGCTCCCTGGTCACCCACAATCCGATGCCAGTTCCAATATCGTGTTTGGTGGTGAAGAAAGGCTCAAAGACAATGGCAGCAGCGTTGCGTCAATGCCGCTGCCATTGTCTTCCACCAACACGGCCGCCCTGCCTCCCTTGCTCTGGATACGGACGGCAATGCGTGGGTTGGGATCGAAGATTGCGTCGGTGGCGCTGGAGATGAGGTTGGTGAAGATCTGGCGCAGTTCGTGCGGCGCGATCCGGATGGTGACGCAGGGGTCGTAGATTCGGTCGATCTGAACTCCCCGGCTCTCCAGCCGATGGCGAAAGATGGCAAGCACATCGTCGGCAATCTGGGCCACCAGAAGCGGACGAGCGGTACTGCTAGTTCGCACAAAGCCAAGCGTTAGACGCGTGATCTCTCCCAGGCGGGCCAGTTCGGTTTCGGCGGTGGCAAGGTACGTTACCGTCTCAGGTGGTAAATCCGGGGTATTCCGGGCGAGGAAAAGCAGGTTGGTCACCGCCTCCAGCGGGTTGTTGATCTCATGGGCAACCGTGGAGGCGAGTCGACCCATTGCGGCCAGTTTTTCCGAACGTAGAAGGCCGAGTTCGGAGAGCTTGCGCTCCGTAATGTCGAAGGTGAGTCAACGCCACACGCAGCGCGGCCCCGCAATCCGGGTAGCTCGCATTTATAGCCAGTGCACGTCTCCATCCGGCCAGGGCGCCCGAAAATCCCAGATTATCGGTTCAACGGTCGATTTCATCTGCGCGACGAGCGGCGCAAGCCGGGATTGATTTTCCGGGTGCAACAGCGAAAGCAGCGACGGCAAGGCCTCGATCTCGGGGAAGGGGTGACCGAAGACATGATAGCTGCCGCTGTACCAGCGTGCGCCCTTGCCGGAATCCGGGTCCAACACCCAGGAGGCGCATTTGCCGTTGTGCAGCGACTGCACCAGCGCGTCGGTGCGCTCGTGCAGTTCGGCGTGAGCAGCCTCCAGCTCGGATGCGGTTCGGCGGCGGCTACGGGTCAGCAGACTGACGGTCAGCGCGGCCGTACGCAGTACACCACTTGCGAGAAAGTCGAAGTAGGTGAGGGGACGTTCGTGCGGAAATGCCACCATCCGAAAGATGGCCCGAGCTGCAATGCTGATGATCGCGACCGTGGCCGAAACCCTGGTCCCATACAAGGTCGCGAAGATCGCGATGGCAAGAAAGGCGAGGGAGTACGGGATTGCGTGGAAGAAGCTGAAGTTGACCGAGATCGCCGAACACGCGATGGCCGACACCACGGCAATGATCCAGATCCGGGTGGGGACAGAAGACCAGGTAGCGGAGAACATGGCGCGACCGCGGGCGACTCGGGGCATTCTGTTGCGATCTCCTATGTCGTTCTCCGCAGTGCGCGGGGCGTGCAGTTCCGGGCGAATAACGTCGTGTATGGATTCGGAATACCGGAATTGGTTCAGATTACTCGGCGGATTTGCGCAGAGCGACGATCTGCGGGTGCAAAAGCTTATTCGTCAAGGATTTGGTGAGAGCTTCAACCGCCTCGCGCTGATCCGGCGTCATGCCGGCCAGCGCCTTGGCCGTGCGGGTCAACTCAGCCTGGCGGACCTCCTCGGCGTTCTGCTGCAGCGCGAGGATGGCTGGGACCGCGTCCAGCGTCCTGAGGCGCTGCTGGTAGCGGGCGACTTCGTCGGCGATGATCTTTTCAGCGGCGGCGGCCTCGCGGTTGCGGTCGGCCTGGTTGCCCTGGGCGACCTGCTGGAGATCGTCGATGTCATACACGAAGCAGCCTTCTACCTCGTTCATCTTAGGATCGACATCGCGCGGAACGGCGATGTCGATGAAAAACATCGGGCGGGCGCGGCGGCGTTGCATAAACTGCACACCCTGAGCACGGCTGAAGATATGCTCGGGCGACCCGGTCGAGGTAATGACGATGTCGGCGCGGGCGGCGTTGTCGTAGAGAGCATCGAAGGGGATCACTTCGACCTTGCCCGCGGCCCCTGAGAATCGCGAGGCAATATCGTCAGCGCGAGCCTTCGTACGGTTGGCAAGGATCAGGTGCGAGGCTCCGTGCCCGATCAGGTGGCGGACGGCCAGTTCGGACATCTTCCCTGCCCCCACTAGCAGCACCACCTTGCCAGATAACGACCCAAATATCTTGCGGGCAAGATCGACCGCGACCGATGCGATGGAGACCGAGTTGGAACCGATCTGCGTTTCGGTGCGAATCTTCTTGGCGACGGAGAAGGCGGATTGAAGCAGCCGGTCCAGTGAAGTTGAGGCAGCGCCTACATCGCGGGCTACGGTGTAAGACTCCTTCACCTGACCTAAAATCTGGGGTTCGCCGACGACCATGGAGTCCAGCGAGGAGGCGACGCGGAAGAGGTGGCGGACGGCTTCGCGCTCGCGGAACTCGTAGAGGTGAGGACGGATGGTGGCGGTGGGGACCGCAAAGTACTCATGCAGGAAGCGCAGCAGGTCGGGGTTCTCGCTGGGCGAGCCCTCCTGTACGGTGAGGAGTTCGACCCGGTTGCAGGTAGAGAGGATGAGACCCTCGCGTATTCCGGCGACCGAGGAGAGCGAGCGGGTGGCGTCGGCCAACCGTCCGGCCGGGATGGCGAGGCGCTCCCGCACCTCGATGGGCGCGGTGTTGTGGTTGATCCCGAGGAGTACGAGGTTCTCGCTCATGGAGTTGGGAACCTGTGGACCACGGAGAACTGGTTGGCCGCCCAGACGCAGAGGATCACCATGAAGACGAAGCTGGAGAGGTAAACGGCGCGGCGTCCGCGCAGACCGGAGTGGCGGCGGATGTAGATCATGCCGATATACGCAAGCCACATCGCAAAGGCGAGCAGGATTTTGGGGTCGCCGAAGTAGGCTGCGCCGTAGGAGATTTGTGCCAGTAAAGACCCTATGAGTAGACCGGCCGTCATGCACGGGAAGCCGATGAGAAGGGACTTGAGCGCGATGCTGTCGATCGTCGCGAGGGGTGGGAGCTTGATGGTCGCGGTAGAAAGGGATTTGGATTTCAGGCGACGTTCCTGGATCAGGTAGAGGACCGAGGCAACGAGCGAGACGAACAGCGCGGCGTACGCGGCCAGCAGCAACGCGATGTGCAGGAAAAGCCAGCCGGATTGCAGTCCCGGGATATTGGCGGTCTCGAGTCCGGGGCGGAAGGCGGGCAGCAGTCCAAGCAAAAAGGCCAGTGGGAGGAGAAAGATGCCGAGGGCGAAGGTTCGGTAACGCCAATAAACGAGGAGAAAGGCGAGAGCGAAGAGCAGTCCGAGGACGGACTGGGTCTCGTGCGTGTCGACGGGGAAGGAATGGTGCGCGGCATTCAGGGTCTCGGTGAGCGAGACGAAGTGGAACAGCACGGCAAGCACAGCGACGGGGATGGCCAGATGACGCCAGCGGGGCCGGTCATACAGAGCCGCAGGGACCACCGCGAGAGCGGCAGTGCCGTACAGAAAGACCGCGACTCGTAGCCAGAGGAGGGACATTTTGCTTGCTATGTCAGTATAGCGGTGATGGGTGGACGAGGCGGTGTGACATTGATCACATGGGATCAGAAGTACGGTCGTTTGCTTCCGCAAACGATACCCCACCCTTACACGGTGGAACTGTCGTGAGGATGGGGCACCCGGATTGGTTGGAAGTCAGGCGGCGGTTGAGAGCCAGTTTTTGATTTGGTCTTCGCAGTATTCGGTGGTGATGAAGAACGGCTTTTCGAGGATGGCGATGGAAAGGTGGCCGTCGGCGTATCTGTAGCTGGCGGTGACGCCCATTTTGGTGATCGTTCCTTCGTCGCCAGTGAGGTCGATTCCCTGCTTCTCGGAGATGAGTTTGGCGGTGGCGGCGTAGGCTTCGGGAGAGAGCGGGATCTGGATCATGGATAGAGTTTAGCTGGTCCGAGCAAGTGCAAAAGCGACCACGGATTCTCACGGATGGACACAGATCAAAGCGCCAGCCTGTTTTATCCGTGTTGATCCGTGGAAATCCGTGGTCGCCTTGGTTCTACGGTATTCTGGGCTTTCCGTATGGCTACTCTTTCCGATAACGATCCTATGTTGACGCCGGTGATGCGGCAGTACTTTGCGGCCAAGGAGGCACATCCGGATTGCCTGATGTTTTGCCGGATCGGCGACTTTTACGAGCTGTTTTACGAGGACGCGATCCTGGTGGCGCGCGAGCTGCAGCTCACCCTGACGGCCCGGGATAAAGAGAAGAAGCAGCCGATGTGTGGGGTTCCGTACCATGCAGCGGAGATTTATTTGCAACGCCTGCTGCGCAAGGGCTACCGGATCGCCCTATGCGAGCAGATGGAGGATCCGAAGACGGTTAAGGGGATCGTCAAGCGCGAGGTGACGCGGGTTTTGACGCCGGGTACTGCGGTCGATCCGGGGCTTGGCGCCGGGGAGAGCTGCTGGCTGGCTTCGGTGGTGGTGACGAAAGGCGGGATGGTCGGGCTGGCAATGATCGATTTGTCGACCGGGGACTTTCGGGCTACGGAGTTTGGGAGCTGGGCGCTGGCTGTGGATGAGTTGAGCCGGGTGAAGCCCGTGGAACTGGTCTATGCGCATGGGGGGTTGGGTCTCGGGAGTGGGGAGAAAGGCGAAAAGCAGGTCCTCCGCTTCGCGAAGGATGACAAGTTTTCGGGGGAAGGTTCTTTCGGACTGGACGAAATCAAAACTAAGACGCCGGTGGAGGATTGGGTTTTCAGTGCTGAACATGCATTGCCATTATTGAGGCAACAGTTTAAGGTTTTGGCACTCGATGGACTAGGCCTGGGCGGCCACGAAGCAGCGGCAATTGCAGCCGGCGGACTAGTCCATTACCTGCGGCAGACCAAGCAGGGCGCGCTGGAGCATCTGGAGCCGGTGCGGTTTTATGAGCGGTCTGGGTCGCTGGAACTTGACGCCGTTTCGGTACGGAATCTGGAGTTGGTGGAGCCGCTGTTTTCGGGCGAGTCGGCGCAGACTACGCTGCTCTATACGATGGACGGGTGCTGCACTCCGATGGGCAAACGGCTTCTGCGGGCGACGTTGCTACGTCCGGCGTATTCGGTGACGGAGATCGACGCCCGGTTGGAGGCAGTGGCCGAGGCGGCGGGGGATCTGCGGAAGCGGGAGGGTGTTCGGCGGGCGATGGATGGACTGCTGGATATGGAGCGGCTGCTTGGGCGGGTTGCGATGGATTCGGCAGGACCGAGGGAGGTTTTGGCGCTGGCGGCTACCCTGGGGTGTCTGCCGGGGTTGCGAACTGCGGTTGGGGCGATGGGGGCGGCGAAATGGCGGGAGTTGGGTGGGGGTAGAGACGAAAAGCAGGTCCTCCGCTTCGCGAAGGATGACAACGATTTTTCAGGATTTGATTCGCTCGAAGATCTGCATGAGTTGATTGTGGCGACGATTGTGGATGAGCCTCCGGTGACGTTTGCGGATGGCGGCGTCATCCGAGCCGGAATCCTGCCGGAGCTGGACGAGCTGCGGGAGTTGAGCCGCAGCGGTCGCGCGGCGCTGGTGGCGATTGAAGAACGCGAACGGGCGCGGACCGGGATCGGGTCGCTCAAGGTTCGGTATAACTCGGTCTTCGGATACTACCTGGAGGTCTCGAAGTCCAACCTGAAAGCCGTGCCGCCGGACTACGAACGCAAGCAAACGCTGGTGAATGCGGAACGCTTTACGACACCAGAGTTGAAGGAGTACGAGGCGAAGATTCTGACAGCGCAGGAGAAGTCGCTGGAGATCGAGCGGCGGCTGTTTGCTGAGATGCGGGCGCGTCTGCTCGCCGGGGCAGGGCGGGTCCGGGAGACGGCGCGGCGTGTTGCCGAGATCGACCTGCTGGCGAACTTTGCGCACCTGGCGGCGCTGCGAGGTTGGACGCGACCGACGATCGACGAAACCACGGTGCTGGAGTTTGCGCAGGCGCGCCATCCGGTGGTCGAGCGGCGGATGGAGGAGTCAGGGAGTGGCCGGTTTGTGCCGAATTCGGGCTACCTGGATGCCGATGCGGGGCCTTCGATTCTGCTGATGACCGGGCCGAATATGGGTGGTAAAAGTACCTACCTGCGGATGGCGGCGCTGCTGGTGGTGATGGCGCAGTGCGGGAGTTTTGTACCTGCGGAGCGCATGCGCGTGGGGCTGGTGGACCGGATCTACACCCGCATCGGGGCGAGCGACAATGTGGCTCGTGGCCGGTCGACCTTCATGGTCGAGATGACAGAGACAGCGGCGATTCTGAATACCGCCACCGCCAAATCGTTGGTGCTGCTTGACGAAATGGGGCGCGGGACCGCCACCTACGACGGCCTGAGCCTGGCGTGGTCGACGGTCGAGCATCTGCATGAAAGGATCGGCGCGAGGACGCTCTTTGCGACCCACTACCATGAGCTGACGCTGCTGGCCGATAAGCTGAGGAAGCTGAGGAATGTTCGCGTCACAGTGAAGGAGAACGCGGGCGGGATTGTCTTTCTGCATACGATTGAGGCGGGCGCGGCTAGTAAGAGCTACGGGATAGAGGTAGCGCGGCTGGCAGGACTTCCGAATGCGGTGATCTCCCGGGCGAGAGAAGTTTTGAAGCTGCACGAGCGCGCGGAGACGCAGCAGGTCGCTACGGCGATGAAGGATGAGCCAGCAAGACAGATGCAGATGACAATGTTTACTCCCCTGTCGCAGCGGATCGTGGATCGGATTGAGGAGCTGGATGTGGACGACATGACTCCGCGGGAGGCTTTGAATTTGCTGGCGGAGTTGAAGAGAGAGCTCAAGGGCTGAGGCTTTGAGCTGTCAGCTTGGAGCTATAAGCTGACAGCTCAAGGCAGAAGCGTCTTGCGATAGACAAGAGGGTGGCGATGCGGACTCCAAAGGCGATGGTGGTAGCGGGGGTGATGAGCGGAACGTCGGCGGATGGTGTCGACGTGGCGCTGGTGCGGGTGTCGCCGGGAAAAGATGGTCCGCGGGTGAAGATGTTGGGGCATTCGGAGTTTCGCTATCCCAAGGCGGTGCGAGAGGCTGTGCTGCGGGCGGCTCGGGGAGAAATGCAGGTTGCGGAGTTGGGGCGGCTGCACTGGAAGTTGGGGGAGGTGTATGCGGGTTGTGTTTTGAAGGCGTGTGCCGAACATGGAGTGAAGACGGTCGGCTCCGCCGATGCCCACCTTAGTCGCGATAAGACTGCGACGAAGATGGGGCACCCAGATTCTCTCCCCTTCCGTAACTCGCTGGGGTTGGTGGGGATGCATGGGCAGACGGTGTTCCATGAGGCGCCGGTGGCGACGTGGCAGATTGGCGAGGCGGCGTTGGTGCGCGAGTGGGTTGGGGTGCCCGTGGTGAGTGATTTTCGGCCTGCTGATATGGCTGCGGGGGGGCAGGGGGCGCCGCTTGTGCCGATGCTGGATTTCTGCCAGTACCGATCAAAGACGCGCAATCGTGTTCTCCTCAACCTGGGTGGGATTGCGAATATGACGGCGCTTCCGGCTGGAGGTGCGCTGGACGACGTGGTTGCGTTCGATTCGGGGCCGGCCAACATGGTTATTGACGCGCTGATGAAGCGAGAGTTCGGCAAGGAATTTGATCGTGGTGGAAAGACCGCGGCCAAGGGCGAGGTCATCCCTGGTTTAGTCGAGAAGGCAATGGGATGGGGCTACTTTGCGCAAGGTGCCCCGAAGAGTTGTGGGCGGGAGCAGTTTGGGGCCGACTTTGTGTCTCGCTTTGTCAGCGAATCGATGGGATCGAGTGGCGAAGACCGCGTCGCGACTGCGGTGGAGCTGACCGCACATTCGGTCTACGAGGCCTACGCCCGCATCTGCTGGCCGCACCTAGGAGTGAAGGCTCCGACGGCGAAGGGAACGGATTTGATTGTGGCTGGCGGCGGCGTTCGGAACGCCTTCCTGATGCGTCGCCTGACCGAGATATTTACGGCCCTGGGCGTCAAGGTGTCGGTGGCCGACGGAGCGCAGGCGAAGGAGGCGGTGGCGTTTGCGCTGCTGGCGTGGCTGAGCTGGAACAGGATGCCGGGGAATGTTCCGGCGGCAACGGGGGCTCGGGGCGGTCGGGTGTTGGGGAAAATATCGTGGTAACAAGGGCGAAAGGCAACACGCAGAGCGTGGCGTGGCTTCTGACGGCCGCTTTGGCGATGGCGGGGTGCCAGGGCAGCGCTAAGGAGGACTCGCGGACCGTAGTAATGGCGATTGAGAATTCGCCGACAAATCTCGACCCGAGGATCGGCACCGACGCGATGTCGGAGCGGATTGGTGGGTTGATCTTCGATTCACTGGTCCGGAAGGATGTGCACTACGAAATGCAGCCGTGGCTGGCGTTGAAATGGGAGGAGACGCAGCCGCTGGTTTGGGTGTTTCATCTGCGGGATGGGGTGAGGTTTCAGGATGGGCGGGCGCTGGGGGCGGAAGACGTGGCCTGGACCATCAACTCGATGATCGACGGGAGTGTGCTGACGAGCAAGGGGAGTAACTTCGCGAGCGTGGCGAAGGCGGAGGCGACCGATCGACTGACCGTCACGTTGCAACTGAAGAAGGAGGACGCTTCCCTGCTCTTCAACCTGAGCGACGGGCAGTTTGGCGTGGTGCCGAAGGGTGCGGGTAAGGATTTTGGGCGGGCTCCGGTTGGTTCAGGGCCGTTCCGATTCGTAAGCGCGGAGCAAGACAAGGATGTGGTCGTCGCGCGGGCCACGGGGTCTTGGTCCGGCGCGGCGAAGATTGAGCGGGTACGGTTTGCGGTGGTGCCAGATGCGGTGACGGCGGCGCTGGAGTTGGAGAAAGGCTCGGTGGACATTGCGAGTAACCAACTGACGCTGGATATGGTGCAGGCGCTGGGGAGCAGGCCGGGGTTGAAGACGGAGACGGGTGAGGGGTCGCCGGTAATGTATTTGAATTTCAACGTGGCGGGCGGAATTCCAGCACCAATGGTCACCTCCATGGCGAACCCGCTACGAGACGTACGTGTTCGGCAGGCGATTGCCTGCGCGATGGACCGTGCGGCGATAGTGCATGGGGTGTGGAGCGACAAGGCTCGACTTGCCGATTCCCTGCTGCCGTATGGGCATTGGGCGGCGGCTCCGGCGGATTCGCTGGCACGTTACCCGCATGACGTCGAGCGGGCGAAGCAGTTGCTGGATGCGGCGGGATTTCGTCCCGACAGGAACGGCATTCGGGTGCGGCTGGAGATGAAGACGTCGCAGGACGACACCACGCGGCTGGTGGCGCAGATTCTGCAGGCACAGTTGCGGGATGCGGGCATTCAGCTCACGTTGCGCGCGAGCGAGTTTGGGACGTTCTATGCCGATGTCACGAGCGGGCGGTTTGAGATGTACGCACTGCGCTGGATCGGGAGCAACGAAGACCCGGACATCTTTCGCTATGCGCTGGGTGGGGATCGCCTGCCACCCAAGGGAGCAAACCGTGGGCACTATCTGAACTCGCGCGTAGATGAGTTACTCAGCCATGCGGCGCGGACGACGGACGAGGCTGTTCGGCGAGTTGATTACGTCGAGGCGCAGAAAATCCTAAGCGAAGAGCTTCCCGTGGTGCCGCTCTGGTATCCGAGTAACGAGGTTGTCCACACCACACGGGTGATGGGGATTGTGCCGCGCGCAGATGGCAGCTTTGAATTCCTGCGCGCGGCCTGGGTGCAATAGCCGCTAATCGACGAGCTTCGGCTCGACCTGCTTGTAGCCGGCGGGAATGTTGAATTGGGAGGCATCCACCGTAGCCTGCGAAAAACTGGTGAGTTGTGTGTTCGATTCGATCAGCACCGCAGAGGTAGGTTGGGCAGAAGTCTCAGCGGGAGGAGGTTCCTGGGCTTTCTTCTTGCCGAAGCCTCCGAAGGGGAGACTACTCATGACGGCCGATTTTGCCAGACTACCGGCGGACGGCGTAGGTGGAGCGGCAGGCAGAGGAGCCTCCGATGCGGCCGCAAGCGGAGTTCCATCGAGCGTCGTGCCCATGCGCATGATCTGCAGGACCGGGATCCCCTTCAGCTTGGACATCTCCTCAACCATGTCCGTCATTCCCTTGCCTGCCGCGGGCTGCTGCATCATGGCCATCATCTGGGTGTTCATCGCGCCGCTCATGACCGAGCCCATCTTTGCGGCGTATCGCTTGTAGAAGTCGCGAACCTCACCGTACCCGGGGATCTCGGGGGCGAGATACATGTCGTTGGTAATGGCGAGCGACCCGGCCTGTCCCGACTTCTGATCGGTGGCGTCGACCGTCATGGTAAGGATGGATTCTTTGGCGCTCAGGCCGGCGACATCCTTCGATGCGCCCGTGTTGCGCACCTTGACGTTGAACTTCACATCGACATTCGAAGCGCCGCTGGCAGGCTGTTGCGGCTGCTTCGCCTGTTGGGCTTTGGCCTTTGCCATGGCAGCTTCCATCTGCTGACGCATCTGCTCAAAGGTCATGGTGGTGTACTGCTTTTTGGCGTGGTCGATCGTGGTGACGGTGCCAGCATCGAGATCGACAATCTCGGTCGAGTCTTTGCTGACACGCATCATGCGATTGCCCTTGATCGTCACCGTACTGACGATAGGATCGCCGGCCTGGCGGGCCTGCTTGCTGAAGGTGCCGGCGAGCTTCATCATGCCGACCACGGAGCCGCCCGTAATCTGGGTTGTCTCCTGGTAGGTAAAGTCTGCGTGCGCCATGGAGGAGGTAAGGACGAGGGAGCAGGCGAGAATGCCGTTGAGCGACTTCATGGATTTCTCCTGGAACTGAAGTGACCTTGCGTCGAAGCGAAGTCTCGACGTGGGAATTCTAGCAGTGCGACCGCCCCGCTCGCGTGCCAGGTTTCATCGAACTATTTTCCAAGCGCGTCAATTCCGGCTTGGGCAAATTTCTCATCATTGGGTGAAGATGACCCGCCAACACCGATCGCTGCAACAACCTTTCCGTCTTTGAGGATCGGCAAGCCACCCTGTAGGACCATAAACTCCTGCGCACCTTGCGGCGGTTTGGTCACGGTCACCGGCAGAGGCTTTCCGGCTGCCATCGCATCCGCTACCTGCTTGGTGGGCAGACCGAAGAGCATGGCCGCGCGAGCCTTGCCCTGCGAGGCGGCGACCGCTCCGCAGCCGTCCATCCGTTCGAAGTAGACCAGATCACCGTTGGAATCTACGATCGCGATCGCTACTTTGGCATCTGCGGCGGCAGCGGCTGTTCTGGCCGCAACTGCCACCTTCTGTGCCGTCGCAAAATCAATCGTGGACTTCACCGGCGGCGGACCGGGACGAGGAGCAGGCGGAACAGCCGACGCACCAGCGGGGGCCTGGGCGTGGGCCGAAGGTGCAGCGAGGATCATACCCGCAGCCAACGTTAGCAACGCGAAAGAATAGCGTTTCATAGTCTCTCCGTGTGTCGATTTCCGGGCGTTAGAAAACAAGCTTACCTCTGAAATGAAGCATCCAAGCCGCGAATTGTAGATTTCTCGATGGCTTGCGCACGCGCGCTGCGCGCCATTGACCGTTACCGCTCCGGCCTTCTGCAAGGCGCCTTCATCGGAATCGATGCAGGGCTGTACTGCATCAGCTCACAAGAACCGGAGACACCGATGAAGCGCAATTTCCTTGCAGCATTCCTCCTTGCAGCGAATTTACGGTTGAGGGTACCGATCACCTTGCGCCTCCTACCGCCCATCGGACAGCATAGAGCCGCACTCTTGCCGATGACAGGTCAGACCCACTGATCGCGTTTACGCAGGTCGGCAATTCACAGACCGCAGCAGCTGCATGTCGGAGCATATTTCCAAACTTCCGGTTTCATATGATGAACCGCTGGCTACTGTGAAGTACCGGCATGCTGGATTCTGCAAACACGATTCCAGCAAGCGCCAGCGATACGTTCATCGACTAAAAGCAATCGCTTCATCGACACTTGACACCCGTAACTCCGCCTCTCTATCCTCGGGTGGAAAGCGTTTACTAGAGTGCCGTGAGTGGTGCCAAGGCTGGATCGATGCGAGCAGGAACAGTGTCTTCGGGACTTCGGATTGCAGTACCGGGGTTGCTGGCAGTTAGCATGCTTTGCGTGATTGCGGCGGCGATACCTTCAACGCCTGTATCGTAAACCCACACGGGCTGGAGATTATTGACATTCCTGGGAGTGATTTGAGTCAGGGGAGAATACCGGGTATGGCCGGGATCAACGTCCCCGACGATCCCTGAGTTTGTCGCTGGCTGGTTACGGGTGTCAAGTGTCGATGAAGCGATTGCTTTCAGTCG